>JAHJCH010000073.1 GCA_018813065.1 Myxococcota bacterium | reverse complement strand
CGTGACACGCACATTGATAATCAAGAGCGTGTCTGCCGGAACCACAGGGATTTGATACGTACGCCCAATGTCTTGGACATTGTACGTCGTACCATTACGGCTTACTGAACGAGACCAATCATCGTTGAAGTTGCCGTTGAAATTGGTGTCCCAGGCCACCGTGTAGGTGGAGCACTGGGCGTTTCGCACGATCCCCTTGAGCGTCACCGGCGCGCCCGAGTGGGTCGGGTGCGGCAGCTCTGGGTTGATCTGCGAGTAAGGCACGATCATCACTTGATCTTGCTCTTGCGCCCCAGCCCCAAACGGGAGGCTGAAGAGGGCGGCGAAGGCAAGCAAGCTCCTTCGGTATATCATGGGAAACTCCCCCAAGAATTCCGTGACGAAGATAGCGAAACGCCCGCGTGTAAACAAAGGCCCGTTCATTTTTTAAGTGTGATTTAAATTCACTTTGTTAAACATGGATAAAACCAAGCATTTCTAATTCTGTAGCAGCGCCAAACAGGATAACTTTTTGCGAAAACGAGGGCCTCGAACCGAGGGTGTCGGGGGTGTATTGGCGCGTGAAGCCCTATTCCGTCAAGGGACTTCGACCGGAAGTGTTGTTTTAAGCAATTCTTTTAAAGAATGGCGCAATAATTTCTTGCTCATTTTTTGTCGCAGCAACGACATGGCGACCTCAGTCGATTTCGGGTGAATCGCGCTGAGGTTGTCTTCACCAAGCTGGCCCTCTCGCCCCTCGCCCTCAAGGCAGCCACGCAGATCGGCGGTGAGGTGCAGGCGACAACGCGGCCCCAAGGGGCTCTCGTCGCAGCGCACCCCCGCGGTTGGGCTTAAACGCAGCCCCTCGCAGCGCGTGGAGGTGATCAGCCCCTCCGCCTTAAGCGCGTCGGTCAACGCGCGGCGCGTCGCGCCCTCTAGCGGATCGTCGAAGTCGCTGATCATGATCGGGGTCTTCAAGAGCGCGAACCGCGCCGCTTCAAGGTCAGCCCAGAGGCGCCGATCTGCTTCCATCCGGCGATCGCCCAAGCTGGCGAGGGCCCAGCCCTCGCTGCGCAGCGCCGGCCAGCGCGCGCGGGCTTGAGACGCGTGGGTGGTGAACACCCTGGGTTGATCACGCGCGCGCAGCGCGGCTTGGATCGACGCCCGAAAGGGCGCCGCCGCCCGCTCATAATCAGCGCTCAGCCGCTCAAGCGCCGCCTCTTTATCCAGAACCGCCGTGGCCCGAAGCTGGTCGAGGTGCGCGTCAATCGAGGTGATTTGGATTAACTCAGCGTACTTGAACTCCACGCGCTCGACGGTTTCTCTCTGTACATAAGTTGAGATCTCTCCATTGATTTCGCCTTGAACAGCGGCCAGCTTAGAGGTGATGTGAGAGCGCACACGCGCGGCGATCCGCGCCTGAGCGTCCTGGCGCGCCTCCTTGGGGTTGAGCCCAAAGCCCTCCTCGACCCAGTAGCGTGAGGCGGGCCAACGCGCGGGCGTGGGTTGAGGCCCCGCGCAGCCAATGATCAGAAAGAGCGCGAGAGGCAAGCGCATGATATAAACTCCGCGTCGAGCCGGGTGAAGGTGCCCGATGAAGAAAGGAGGCTGATGAAACTCTCGGTTGTCAACACGGTGAGCTTTCCACGGCGCCGCGTCTTTGAGGCGATGCGTGATCATATGCCCGAGCTGGCGGCGCTGATGCCCAACATCGCGCGCATCGAGGTGCTCAAGCGCGAGGAGATCAGCGAGGGTGAGCTGAAGCTGGTCAATCTCTGGACCGCCGCGAACACGGAGGTCCCTAAGGCCGCCCGCGCCTTCGTCGATCCCAAGAAGATGTCTTGGACAGATCATGCGCATTGGACCACCGAGGGGTGGATCTGCCAGTGGCGCCTTGAGATGAGCTTTATGACGGATCGCATCCAATGTGAGGGGACGACGACCTATAAAGAGAAGGGCGATTCTTCTTGCGAAATGCACATCTCTGGGAATCTTGAGTTAAACCTTAAAGGTTTGATGCCCGGATTGTTAATCAAGAAGGTGCAGCCCACCATCGAGGGCTTCGTGGTCCAGCTCATTGAGCCGAATTTTCAAAAGACCGCCGACGCGCTGACGCGCTACTTGAGCACCTCAGCGGACGCCTAGCCCCTCCCCCGCCTCGGCCGCATCCACCGCCGCGCGATCTCTTTTTTGATTTAAATTCAATGAATTAAAGGGTTTAAGGCCTTGCTTGATTTAAGGCAGGGCGAAAGTTTGCGCCTCATAGGGGGCGATCCACATAATCCGACGGTCTTTCACTTAAGCCTTGGAGGAGCCTATGCGTCTCTTCTTCCTCTTGGCCTTCTTGGCCCCTCAAATCACCCTCGCCCAGAGCATGTGCATGGCGGATTCGGATTGTCCCGATGGGCAAATCTGCATCGAGGCGATCTGCATCATGGATGAGGTCGTCGATCCCATGGACTGCGCCGAGGATATGGACTGCCCAGCGGGTATGTACTGCTTGGACGGCCAATGTGAGTTCGACGGCGGTGAGTTCCCCTACCAGTGCAGTAACGACAGCGAATGCGCCGAGGGTGATATCTGTCTCGATGGTGTGTGTTTGAGTGGGGGGGATATTCCCTCTGAGTGTGCGACCGATGATGACTGCGGTGAGGGCGAGGCCTGCTTTGATGGCTATTGCTACTACAATGAAATGATGTGTGAGACAGACGCAGACTGTGATGAAGGCGAAGCCTGCCTTGATGGCTATTGCTATTACAGTGAAATGATGTGTGAGACAGACGCAGACTGTGATGAAAGCGAGGCCTGCTTTGATGGTTATTGCTACTATGATGAAATGCCTCAAGATTTCTGTAGTAGCGATGAAGAGTGTGGTGAGGGCATGGTTTGCTTGGGGTGCTTCTGTGAGCCCGCCGAGTTTACCTGTGAGACAGACGCGGACTGTGGTGAGTATGAGCGCTGTGAGATGATGGGAGGGGGCGTGAGCACCGGCTCCGCTGGCGCGGGCGAAGACCCTGATATGCCTGAGGGTCAAGAGATGCCCGTTGATGCGCCGGAGATGGAGTGTACCTGGAGCCGCGGCTTCTGCGTCTTCGATCCCACCACCATCGAGCCCAACCCCGCCTGTGACGCCTTCTGTGAGGATATGATGGCGTGTGAAGAGGCCGACATCGGCGATGATCCCACTGAGCCCCCCATGCCCGGTGAAGAGCCCGCGCCCAAGGACGGCATGTCCGCCCTGGAGGAGTGCGTCTCTTACTGCTCTTACTTCTTGGTTGAGGAGCGCGTCAGCGCGGAGTTCACCGAGCTGATGGCCTGCGTCGAGGCGCACGCGGACCAGTGTGATGAGATGTTCAGCGCTTGTGAGATCTACGCCGAGGCCCTTGAGGCGGCCTCCGAGGAGGGCGGCGTGCGCTTGGGCGGCGATGACGATGACGTCGGCGGTGAGATCGAGGACCCGACGCAAGAGCCGCAAGAGCCCAATGATGACCCCAGCGATGACCCCAGCGATGACCCCAGCGATGACCCCAGCGATGACCCTCAAGACAACATCGAGGGCGGCGAGATCGAGGGCGGCGCGGATGGCGGCGTCAGCGGCGGCGCCAACAGCGACGTGGAGGCGGAGGAGGACAGCGCGGGCTGCGCGGTGATCCCCGGCGCTGGAGGCGGCGGGCTGTGGCTCCTGCTGCCCTTGTTGATGGGCCTGACGCGCCGTCGCCGCGCTTAACTGCGCCCCAATACGCCCAAGAAGACGGGCTCCGGCTCCAACGCCACCCCAAAGCAAGACCAAACCTGCCCTTGAACGCGCCGTGAGAAGGCCAAGATCTCCTCGGCGCTGGCCCCCCCTCGGTTGATCACCGCCAAGGTGTGACGCGTCGAGAGGCCCACGCGGCCCTCACCCCAGCCGCGCGCCATCCCCGCTCGCTCAATCAGCCACGCGGCCGAGAGCTTGAGCCCCTCCGGCGTCGGCCAGCTGGGGATGTCCACCTGCGCCCCCAGCGCGGCGCGGACACGGGCGAGGATCGGCCCAGGATCACGCAGAACAGGGTTGAGGAAGAATGAGCCCACGCTGCGGTGGTTGGGATCGGCTGGATCAAAGACCATCGACTTGGCGCGGCGCTGCGCCAGGACCGCCTCACGCCGCGCGGCGGGTGAGGCGCCCTCCGCCAGCGCGTCGAGGGCGGCGTGGCGCAGGGGGGTCGGCGCGCGGCTTAACTCGAAGGTCAGCGCGGTGATGATAAAGCGCCCAGGGGCGGCCTTAAAGCGGCTGTCGCGGTAGCCAAAGCCGCACGCCGCCCGATCCAGCTCGACGATCTCGCCCCGCGTGGTGTCCAAGGCGCGGACATGGAGGAGGTGATCCTCCAAGCTCTGACCATAGGCGCCGATGTTCTGCACGGGCGCGGCCCCCGCGTCGCCGGGGATCCCCGAAAGACAAGCGATCCCATAGAGATCCGCCTCGACGGCCCGCGCCACGACCTCATCCCAGGCCACCCCCGCCCCCGCCGTGAGCCGCGCCCCCTCGATGTGGAGCCCGTTCATGGCAGGGTGGATGATCAGCCCGTCAAAGCCCGCGTCGCTGATGAGGTGGTTGCTGCCGCCGCCCAGGACATGGACCGCCAGCCCCCGCGCGGCGGCGAAGCTCAGGGCCTGATGCAAGTCCTCGACGTGGCGCGGCGCGGCGAAGAAGCGCGCAGGCCCCCCCACGCCCAAGGTCGTCCGTGGCGCCAGGGCCACGCCCTCCTCGATCTTCATCCTTCCCCCTTCGGCTCATAGCGATAGCCGACGCCCCGGACCGTCGAGATGATCTCGGGCGCCTTGGGATCACGCTCGATCTTGTGGCGCAGCTTGGAGATGGCCTGATCTAACGTCCGGCTGTTGGGCATGTACTCAGGGCTCCAGCAGAAGTCGAAGAAGTCATCACGATCAATGACCCGCCCTGGGCGCTGGGCCAGGATCGTCAGCAAGCGCACCTCGCGCAGGCTGAGGTCGATGATCTCCTCGCCGCGCTTGGCCCGCAGCTCTTGAGGGCAGACACGCAGCTCGCCCATCTCGAAGGGGCACGCCTCGGGATCAGGGGCGCGCTGACGCAGGGTGCGCCGCGTCACCGCGCGAATACGGGCGATGACCTCGCGGACGCCAAAGGGCTTGTTGATGAAGTCATCGGCGCCCAGCTCAAGGCCCACCACGCGATCCACCTCCTCCGACTTGGCGCTGATGAAGATGATGGGCACGCCCTGATCCTCACGGCGGACGCGGCGGCAGACCTCATAGCCGTCGAGGTGGGGCATCATGATGTCGAGGAGCAAGAAGTCCGGCTGCGCCGAGAAGTACGCGCTCATGGCCTCATAGCCATCGGCGGCGGTGAAGACCTCATAGCCCTCTTTTCGGAGGATGTCCTTGAGGCCATCGCGGATCAGGGCGTCGTCTTCAGCGATGAGCACCTTCACGAGGGGGGATCTCCTTGGGTTCGGAGGTGGAGGAGGAAGCAGGCGCCGCGAGGGCTGGGGATCAGGCGCAGCTCGCCGCCGTGGCGGCGGGCCAACTCTCGGGCGATGCTCAGCCCAATCCCGGTGCCCGAGGCGCCCTCATTCAGGGCGTCGCTGAGGCGATAAAAGGGCTCGAAGATCTGGTGATGGTGCGCCTTGGCGATCCCCGGCCCCCCGTCGGTGAGCCGCACCCAGGCCGCGCCACCGGCCTCCCAGCTCTCGATCTCGATCGGCGCGCCGCGGGCGTACTTCTCGACGTTGCTGAGGAGGTTGCCCAGGATCTGCGCCAGGGCGTCGGCGTCGATCCAGGCCTCGGAGGGGGCCGCCAGCCGCAGCCGCGCGGTGATCCCATTGGCCTCTAGCCCTGGCGCGTGCTCCTCCAGGGTCGCGCGGATGACCTCATCGACGCGGCCACGCGCGCGGCGCAGCGCCAGCCGCCCCCGCTGCTCTCGGGCGAAGGTGAGGATATTGGCGATCAGGCGGCTGAGCCGCTGGCTCTCACGGGTGATGATCGTCACATAGCGACGCAGCGCCTCGTCCTCCTCGACCAGCTCCTCCTCCAGCAGCTCCGCGTACATCCTGATGTTGGTCAGCGGGGTCTTGAGCTCGTGAGAGACCTGGTTGACGAAGCTGACCCGCTGGGCGGCGCGGCGCAGCTCTCGGCCATTCTCCACATAGAAGTAGGCGGCGAGGCTGAGGAGGAGGAGGCCCAGCGCGCCGAGGAGGAGGTATTGGAGTCGCGGGCGCTGGACCTCGGGCAGAGCCCCAGACCAGGCAAAGCGCCAACCCTCCAAGGGCGTTGAGAGGGGCCGCGCCCGCTCCGTCGGCCCCGCCGCGTCGCCCCACTCGTAGATCACCCGGCCGCTGGCGTCGAGGAGGCGCATCCGCGCCTGATGGGCGCCGGGCTGCGTGGTGGGCAAGAGGTTGACGATCTCTGACAGCAGCCGCACCCGATCCACCTCGATGAGCACCGCTCGGCCGTCGCGCCGCTGGTGCCAGAAGATGAGGTTGAGGCCATCGCCCCAGTACCAGATGTGCCAGCCGCTGCGAGGATCATCGCCCGCCTCGATCCCGCGCCGCCACGGCCAGCTCTGCTTCTCCCACAGCGGGCGCGTGCGCTCCAAGAAGGCGCGCTCGCCAGCGCTCTTGGGCCCCTCCAGCGGCGGGAAGCTCAGCCGCCCGCGCGCGTCGAGGGTCAGCGCGTATTGAAAGCGCGTCGCGCCCCGCGACAGCGCGCGGATCTCGTCGATCTCATCGGGGAAGGCCTCGGCGAGCTGGGTGAGCCCCCGCGACTTCTCCTTGATCAGCCCCTCGACGGCGCTGACGAAGTCCTCTAGGCGCTGATCAACGACCGCCTCGAAGCTCTGATCTATCTGCCGTTGGCTGTCCTCGATGAGCCGCGCGCCGAAGTGAACGAGGGTGAGGAGCGGGGTGAAGGCCAGGACGGCGAAGATGGCGATGAGCTGCGGCTTCATAGCGGGCTCAGGTCAAGGCGGCGGGTCAGGGCCTTGAAGATCCACCAGCCCGCCGCCGCGATCAAGGCCGCTCTCCTGCCCCCTGTTCATCTGCGGCGCGTGATGCCAAAATCCCGGCCCAAAGCATCGAGGCTGAGCCTCGATCATCCGCAGAGGAGCGAGGCAGAGCCCCATGAGCATCATTGAGCACGCAGATCCCCAAGGGATCGGCGCGGCGCTGCAGCGCGCCGTCACCCAGCTGCGCGCGGGGCTCAAGCCCCCGAACACGCCGCAGCTGGGCGGCCTGGGCCCGTTCGCCGAGATCGCGCTGATCACGCCCTCATCCGCCAACGGCGTCTTGGCGCTGCACCAGCTGGCGCTCCAGGGGCCGCTGATGCGCGTCTCGCCTTGGACGCCGGGGCGCTTGGCGCGCGATCTGGCCGAGGGCGCGCTGTTGGCGGCGGGGCACCAGCCTGCCCCTGAGCGGTGGCGGCTGGCGGCGATCAGCGCGATCTTGCGTGAAGGCGAGGCGTTGGAGGCGCGCTACCGCGAGATCCTGGCGCAGCCGGGCTGGGCGGTCAGCGTGGATCAGGCGATCCAGCGGCTGCGGGAGGCGGGCGTGGACGCGGAGACGCTCAAGGGCATGGCGGACGCCCGCGCGCGGCTCCTGGGCGGGATCTTGGAGGCGCTGGAGGCGCGTCGAGCTGAGGCGGGGCTGTTTGAGCTGCCGGAGCTGTGCGCGTCGGCCTTGGCGGGGCCGCTGATCGGCCCCGCGCTGCCCGCCACGCGCCCCGCCGGGGCGATCATCCTCGGCGATCTGACCTTGCCGCCCTGCCTCTTTGATCTCCTCAAGGCCTGGCTGGCAGCGCGGCCTGTCATCGAGGTCAGCGTCCCCCCGCTGCACAACGTCCCCGCCGCGCCGCATGGGCTGCGCGCCGCGTTGCCGCCGGGCGCGGCGCAGATCTACGCCGCGCCGGTGAGCGAAGGCAGCCTCGCCGCGCTCAAGGCACACCTCTTCACCCGCAGCGCCACGCGCGCCGTGCCCCAGGACGATGAGGTCAAGATCGCCCGGACCCCCGATGAGGTCCGCGAGGTCGCGGAGGTGACCCGCGCCGTTCAAGCGGCCATCCGCGAGGGCGTCGCCTTGGATCAGATCGCCGTGGTGCTGCCCGATCCCAAAGAGGTCGTGACTTTAGCCCAGCGGCTGAGGGCGGCGGGCGTGCCCTGCGCTTGGTTTACGGGGCCGCCGCTGCGTCAGACCGCGCCCGCGCGCCTGCTGCGCGCCGCGCTGAGGCTGGCGCAAGGCAACGACGGGGTGCGTGATTGGTACGCGCTGCTGCGCGATCCCACCCTCGACCTGCGCGCGCGGCTGCGCCCCGATTGTGTCCAGCACAGCCCGCTTTGGCGGCGCGCCTTGGCCCAGTGCGGGGCCAGCGAGGGCGCCCATCTCCGCGAGGCGCTCAGCGCCTGGGGCGCCCGAGGCGGCGAGGCCAACCGCGACGCCGCCCGAGGGCTGCGCTGCGCCCTGGAGCAGCTTGAGCCGCAGCTCCAGCGGATGGCGATCCCCGCGCCGTTAAGCGAGCACGCCCGCCGTTGGCGTCAATTTATGTCTCAGTGGACCCACAACTCCACCACCCGCGCGCGCCTCTTTAGCCTGCTGGAGAGCTGGGGTGACCCCGCAGATGAGGTGAGCGACGCGGCGCGCCCTGCCAGGGCGGAGCTCGTCGATCTCCCGGCGGCGGCGGCGGCCCTGGAGATGGCCCTGGAGGAGATGCCCGCCCTGGATGGCCGCTTGACCCAGCCCAGGGTGCTCATCGGCTCGCCCATGCTCTTGCTCGGCGGCGCCTTTCAGCGCGTCTTCATCACGGGCCTCAACGAGAAGCGCTTCCCCACGCAGCCCCGCCAAGATCCCCTGCTCCCCGACGCGCTCAAGGTCGCGCTCAACGAGGGCGGCGCGCGGCTGCTGACCAGCGCAGAGCACCGCGATCTGGAGCGCCGCCGCTTCGCCGCCGCCGTCTCCGCCTGCCAAGCGCGGCTGTGGCTGTCGGCGCCGCGCTTCGAGATGATCGAGGGCCGCCCGGTCCTGCCCGGCGCGCTCCTCCTCGACGTGGTCACGGCCCTCCAGGCGCGGCCAGGGCGCTACGCGGATCTGGAGCACGACGATCTCCTCGTCGGCAGCCGCGCCCTCAGCGCCCCCAAGGCGCCGATCGACGCCCTGGGTGAAGGCGAGCGGCTGCGCGCGCTGGCGCTGAGCCACCCCGAGGGCGCGCTGGTGCAGCTGGCCCATCACCCCATCGCCCGTCGGCTCCTCGCCCTGCACTGGTCTATCGCGCAGGTGGCGCGCGGCGCCCCCCCCGACGCCTACACGGGCCAACTCGACCCCGCGTGGGTCAAGATCCCCGGCATGGACGGCGAGGAGATCGACCCCAAGCTCCTGGCCAGGCTCATCGAGGACCCCGCCGAGTTCCTCCTCCGCGATATCCTCGGCGCCCGTGACGCCCGCGCGTTGCAGCGGCATGGGCTGCTTGATCGTTGGGGGCTGGAGCGCATGACGCTGACGGCCTTGGAGGCGGCGCTGCTCAAGGACGAGGCGCTGCTGCCTGCCTGGGAGGGCGCCTGGGCCGAGGCGGTCGAGGCGGCCACGCGTCACCAGCGCCCGCCCCCACAAGCGACGCTGGAGATCGCCGCGCGGCTGGCCACCGACAAGGCCAGCGCCGTGCTCCAAGAGGGCCTGGAGGTCTACCCGCTGCGGGCCAGCGAGGCCGCCCCCGATCCGACGCTCCCTTGGCGGCTCAAGGTCGATGGGCTCCTGCACGGGGGCCACCTCTGCGCCCTTGAGCCCAACCTCAAGGGCATCACCAAGCCCTCAGCCTTGCCGAGCAAGCGCCTCTCCCTGGCCTTGGCCGCCCTCGCCAGCGCCCAGGGCCTCGATCTGGTCAGCCTGGAGGGCCAGCGCGTCTCATTGGCCTGGGACGAGGCCTCGGCGGAGCCGCTGCGTCAACGGCTGCGCGAGGCGACCGCGCGCGCCCGCAGCGGGCTCTACCCGATCACATCTACGCGATACGCGCTGCGGCTCAGCGGCGAGGTGGCGCCTCGGGCGCTGGAGGAGGAGGCGTGAGTCAGCCCATCGACTTTGAGGCCCGCCGCCGGGCGGTGGAGGCCATCGACGCCTCGATGACCCTCTCGGCGGGGGCGGGCTCGGGCAAGACCAGCGTGCTGACCCAGCGCATCTTGACGTGCCTGGCGGCGGGGACGCCGCCGCATCAGATCGCGGCCATCACCTTCACGGAGAAGGCGGCGGGAGAGCTACAAGCGCGTGTGCGCGACGCGCTTGAGGCGCGCCTCACCTCGGCCCCCAGCCCCGCCTTGGAGGCGGCCTTGGCCGAGCTGTCGGCGATGACCCTCTCCACCATCCACAGCTTCTGCAAGCTGCTGCTCGACGCCGAGGCGCTGGAGGCAGGCTGGGCGCCCGACAGCGAGGTGGATCAAGACATCAGCGCCTCGCCCGCGCTCCAAGCGGCCTGGCAGGGCTGGCGCGTGGGCTTGGATCTGCGTCTCGGGCCGCTGGAGGCGCTGCTGGTGCGCTTGCTGATCAGCGATCATCAGCTCCAAAAGACGACGCTGGCGGCGCTCCTCTTTCGCGATCTTCAGCCGGTGATGTCGGACACCCCCTTTGAACCTCAAAGCGCGCTGGAGGCGCTCAAGCCGCTGCTCCAAGCGGCCAAGGGGGCCTTGGCGCAGTGCAAACGCCCCGAGGCGTGCAAGCTGGCCTTGGCCTACGCGGGCCTCACCTTCAACCCTGCCGATGATCTCATCACGCTGCTCAAGGCGCCGCTGCCGATCTACACAACTCGGGGGCGCGCGGCGGACTGGCCTGCGGGGGCGCGTGAGGCCCTGGCCGACGCGCTGACGGCGATCAATGACTGGCGGGATCGACAGCTGGAGGGGCTCCACGCCCGGCTCGCCGCCGACGTCCAAGCCCACCTCCTCCCCGCCGTGGCTCAGGCCAAGGCCGAGGCGGGGCTGGTGGCCTTTGATGACCTCCTCTTCCGCGCCGCCGATCTGCTGGAGGACCATGAGGTGCGCGCGCGGCTGGCGGCGCGCTTCGAGGCCCTGCTGGTCGATGAGGTCCAGGACACAGATCCCATCCAAGCGCGCGTCGCCGCGCTGCTGACGCGGCCCGCCGTGGTGCGCGATCCCTCCTGGCTGGCCGCGCCGCCCATGCCCGGTCGCCTCTTCGCCGTCGGCGATCCCAACCAGTCGATCTATCGCTTCCGGCGCGCCGACGTGGACACCTGGCGGGCGCTCTCTGCGCTCGTGGGGCGCGGCGGCGAGGGCCTGCGCTTGGATCAAAACTTCCGCTCGGCGCCGGGGATCGTCGCCTGGGTCAACCACACCTTCGCCGATCTCCCCGACTACGCCCCACAGGTCCCTTGGCGGGCTGCGGCGCGGCTGGACCCGGTGGTGTTGCTGCCCATGGAGGGCGAAGGCCTAGCGCAGAGCAAAGCGCGTGAGCGCGAGGCCCTGATCGGCCACCTCTGGTCGCTGATGCGCGACGCCGCCGAGGTCATCGATCGCGCGTCGGACGAGCCACGGCCAATGCGCTGGGGCGACGTCATGATCCTGCTGCCGTCATGGAGCCAGGCCGAGGCCCTCCAAGCGGAGCTGACCCGCGCGGGCATCCCCGCGCTGGTGGAGGGCGGCAACAGCTTCTATCAGCGCGATGAGATCCGCCTCTGCCGCGCGGCGCTGCGCGCGCTCATCGAGCCCGATGACGCCCAGCAGCTCCTCTTCACCCTCCGCGGGCTGTTCGGGCTCGACTACAACCAGCTCGCCGGGCATAAGGCGCGCGGCGGCGCCTGGCGTGAGGTGGAGGGCGCGGTTGAGGGGCCGGTCAGCGAGGCCTTGGCGATCCTGGGTCGGCTGCGCCGTGAGCAAGCCCAGCGCAGCCTCTCTTGGGTGGAGAGCCTCGACGCGCTGTTGACCGAGACGAGCGCCTGGGGCGTCTGGTCCCTGCTCGCCGACGGCCCCGCGCGGATGGCCAACCTCGACAAGCTCTTTACGCACATCCGCCGCCTGGAGGCGGAGCACCTCTCGCCGCAGGGCTTGCTCGATGGCCTGGAGCAGCTCAGCGCGCGGGGCGAAGAGGATCTCTCGCGGGTGGACGTGGGGCTCGACACCGTGCGCATCACCTCTTACTTCAAGTCCAAGGGGTTAGAGGCGCCCATCGTGGCGCTGATCCACGCAGATCGTAAGGCGTCAGGCATCGAGGCGGTGGTGGATCGGGTCGCCGAGGAGGTGGCCTTGAGGTTCGGACCGCTGATCCCTCCTGGCTGGGCGCGGCGAGAGGCGGAGGAGAAGGCGGCCCAGCACCAAGAGCGCCGCCGCTGGATGTACGTCGCCTGCACACGCGCCCGCGATCAGCTGATCATCGTCCACCCGACCAAGAAGCCAGGCAACCTGCTGGCGCTTATCCCCGAGGGGCTCATCGAGCTGGGCGGGCCGGGCGTGGCGCGGCTCTCCCCCGAGGCGCAGATCCGCGTCCCCGATCCGCGCACCTGGCCGGAGATCCCCTGGCGGGAGGAGACCTTCCCTGGGCTCGATGAGCGGCTTGAGGCGCTGCTGGCGGCGGAGGTCACCTCGGCTTGGGTGGAGCACGGCCATGATCTCGGGCGAGAGGCCGTCGCTGAGGCCAAGGGCGCCTGCGTGGCTTGGCGCACCGTCCAAGACGTGGCCCATCAAGCGGACGCGGAGGGCGGCGGCTTGGGGGTCGAGGCGGGCTCTTTGCTGCACGAGGTCATGGAGCGGCTCGACTTTAGCCAAGCGCAAGCCACGCTGGAGGCCACGGCGCGCGCGCTCTTGTACGCGCGGGCCTCGCTGTGGGGGGTTGATCTAGAGATCCTCAGCCACCTTGAGCGGATACTCCAGCAGATCCTCCGCCATGAGGTCATTGATCGAGCGCGGCGCGCCCCGGAGCGTTGGCAAGAGGTGCAGTTCGTCTACCCGCGGCGGGGGCAGATGATCAAGGGCGCCATTGACCTCTGCTTTCCGGTCGATGAGGCGCGCCAGCGCTGGGTGATCGTGGACTGGAAGTCGGCGTTGCCTGCGGAGGGGAGCGCGGGCTGGGGCAACTATCAGCGCCAGCTCAAGCACTACACCCAGGCGCTCAAGGCCTGCCTTGGCGTGGAGATCACCGTCGAGGCGATCCTCGTCGGCCCCAGCCCGCCTGCGCAGGCCACGCTCTTTTGAGGGGCGCGGGCAGGGCGTGCGCCTCAGCCTTGGGCGGCGAGCAGGGCCTTCACCTTTTCGAGTAAGTCTTTGATACTAAAGGGCTTATCCAGGTAGGCATCGGCGCCGTACAGGGGCGCGGTCATGGCGTTGACGGCGGGGCCGACGGCGGTGAGCATCAGCACCGCGATGTCGTCGTACTCCTCGCGGCTCTTGATGTACTTGCAGATCTCCCAGCCCGTGAGGGTGGGCATCATCACGTCGAGGACGAGGAGATCGGGGTGCTCGACGATGACCTTCTCCAGGGCCTCTTCTCCGTCGCGGGCCTCAATCAAGTCCAGATCAAGGCTGGAGAGGGTGCGTCGAACGATGCTGCGGATTTCAGGGTCATCATCGGCGAGGAGGATTAACTTCCTTGCATCGTCGCTCATAGACTCACTCAACAGTCCAACATCGAGATCGACTATGGACCCTTTCTACGGATTGTTCAATGGGAGAAGCAGCGCGGCGTAAATGGGCGCTTCATTTTAAAGTGCAGGCAAAAAAAAACGACCTGAGATGCTCAGATCGTTGTACCCAGGGCGGGACTCGAACCCACACGCCTCGCGGCAGAAGATTTTAAGTCTCCGGTGTCTACCGATTCCACCACCTGGGCGAATAAGCCTGGCGATTCTCTCTCAGCGCCGCAGCACAATCAAGCCCTTTTTTTCGCGCGACGAGGCCCCATATAGAAAAGCCCAAGCCAGCGAGGCGCTCTGCTAAACTCGCGCCCTATTTGCCGCTGGAGGCCTATGCCGAGCACGATCACCGAGGCCATCTGGGGGGCGGAGACGATCCTCCTCACCGCGCCGCCGCCCCTGGACACCGACGCCATCGGCGCCATCGCCGCCCTGGCCTTGGCGATCCAGCGGCGTTGGCCGCGCAAGCGGCTGTTCGCCCGCGTCACCGAGGACATCTCCGCCGCCTTCCTCAGCCTCCCGCGCCCCTTGCCCATCGAGCACACCCCCAGCTTGCCCATCGAGGCGCTGGATCTCGCCATCGTCCTGGACGGCACGCCTGAGCGCCTCGGCCCCCTCGCGCCGCTCTTTGAGGGCGCGCGGCGCAAGGCCCAGATCGATCATCACCGCACCCCCTCCAGCCTGCCGCTGGACGCCGCGCTGCGTGATCCCAAAGCGGCCAGCACCACGCTCTTGATCCTGGAGCTGTGCGATCACTGGGGTGTCGCCTTAGACATCGAGCTGGCCACCTGCATCCACGCGGGGCTCTTGGTGGACACCGGCGGCTTCCTCTATCACCTCACCGATCCCCGCGCGCTGCGGGCGGCGGCGCGGCTGCTTGAGGCGGGCATCGATCACCCGGAGATCGCCGCGCGGCTGCTCCTGGAGCAGAGCCCTGAGCGGGCGCGGCTGCGCGGGGCCGTGCTCTCCAACACCCTGTGGCTGTTTGGCGGCGCCGTGGCCTGCGCGATCATCGATCATGACACCGCGCCGGGGCTGACGGGCGGGGTGGTGGATGAGCTGGTCTTTATCCAGGGCGTGGAGGTCGGCGCGCTGATTTTAAAGAAGGGCAAGAGCGCCAAGATCAGCCTCCGCAGCCGAGGGCGGGTGGACGTCAGCGCCGTCGCCCAGCGCCTGGCCCCCTCAGGCGGCGGCCACGCCCGAGCCAGCGGCGCGGCCCTGCCCTGCGCCCCCCTTGAGGCGTTGGCGCGGCTCGAAGCGGCGTTGGCGGTGGAGTTCCCTTGAGCGCGGCGCGCGGCTAGGCCATCTTCAAGCCGCCGCAGACACATGAGCGATCACCCATGGATCTCCAAGACCCCCTCAAGGCCGAGCGCCTCCTCGACGCGCTTTTTGACTTCCTCCTCGATCAGCCCCTCGCCGATCTCATCGGCGGCGCCCCGCTCCAAGCCTACGTCGAGCCCGCCCAGCTCGCGGCGCTCCTTGAGGCGCACCTGCCCCGCGCCCTGGCCCGCGCCAAGGCCCGCGCCGAGGCCCGAGGGGGCAGCCTCGGCGATCTCTTACCCGAAGACCTCCAGCGCCAGCTCCTGGCCTGGGCGGGCGAGCCTGTCCGCTTCAACCAAGAGATCCTCCAAGCGATCATCCGCCAAGAGTCCACGCGTCACCTGCTCAAGAGCGTCGTGCAGGCCAGCCTAGAGCGCTTCGTCGATGCCTTTAAGGGCATGACCCCCGCCAGCGTTGAGGGCGCCACGCGGCTGATGGGCGGCTTCGCCAAGCGCGCGGGGGGGGGCCTGCTTGGCGGCCTCACGGGGCAGATCGAGGCCCAGCTCAGGCGCGCCATCACGCACTTCGTGGGGGGCTCGCTGACGCTGCTCCTCGATCAGCTCATCCTCATCCTCAGCGCCGAGCAGAGCGCGCGGCTGCTGGGGGACTCGCGCCGCCAGGCCGTCGAGGCGCTCTTGAAGACGCCCCAAGCCGAGGCCCTGGCGCGGCTGGAGGCCCTCGATCCACGACAGCTGAGCGCCGCGCTGACCGCCTTGCTGGGGCTGCACCTGGGGCGTGTGGAGACGCGCGCGGACGTGGAGGCGGAGCTGGCCGCCTTCCTTGAAGTGGAGGGGGCCAAGCCGCTGCGTGGCTTTATCAACGAGGCCGCAGCGCGCGCGACCCTGCGGGCGGTGGGGCCGCCGCTCTTGGCGGCCTTCGCGCGCCAACCCAAAGCCCCAAATCTCTGATCAGGGCCAAATTTTTGTTTAAAATTGGGGTGAAGTTTATCACCCTAGTGGGAGATAAAATCGCGCGGAAGCGCCAGGAGGAGGGGACATGACAATCGCCAAAAAACTCCCATTTGTGATTATCATCGCATCATTGCTGGTCACAGGGATCACAGTGTTTGCGGTTTATATGATGCAATCGGCGACGCTCCATGACAGCTTGTTAGAAAAAACAAAATCGACTGCTGATCAATATATCTCTGTTCGCCATATCATCGCGATGAATCAAGA
Source organism: Myxococcota bacterium (assembly GCA_018813065.1). Classification (GTDB taxonomy): domain Bacteria; phylum Myxococcota_A; class Bradymonadia; order UBA7976; family UBA1532; genus JAHJCH01. The sequence goes on along the minus strand of JAHJCH010000073.1, from coordinate 22,179 downwards.
CGCGATCAATACAGACTCTATGGGCAACTTTGAGTTCAAAGCGCTGAATCCTGCTCGCGTGGGCAATATGGTTGCACAGAATTTTAACTTAAAATCACATATGGTGATCAAGCAGACCAGCCTCAAGGTGCGTAACAAGGAGATGGGGCAGCCCGACGAATTTGAGAAAGAATGGCTTAAAAAGTTTGAAGATGAAAAATCGATGGAGCCTATCTCAGAAGAGACAATCCTCAATGGTGAGCCTGTTTTCCGTTATATGGTGCCAATTGAGATTAAAAAGCCTTGTTTAAGCTGTCATGGGGAGCCTGCGGGTGAGATTGACATCTCTGGCTATCCCAAAGAGGGCTATAAAGAGGGGGAAATTCGCGGCGCCATCAGCGTGATTGCTCCGATGAAGGCGGATCTGAGCAACCTCAACCGACATATGCTCATCGTCGGCGCGGCGGGCCTCTTCTTGGCGCTGATCTTAATCGTGATCTTACACGTCTTCTTCCGCTCCATGGTTACGAGCCCAATCGCAGCTTTGATGGATAAAGCGGATAAAATCAGCATGGGTGAGGTAAGTGAGCCCATCGAGGTTATGCGAGAGGATGAAATCGGCGCATTGGCGCAATCCTTTGAGCGAATGCGTATCAGCCTCAAGAAGTCTCTGGAGCTGATCGAGAAGGACTAATAAAATCGTGATCTTATTATTGACCTTGATGCTCGTCGCGCCGCCGACGGTGACGCCGCCAGACGCCGCCGCGCTCGTGCGCAAAGCGGAGCGCCAGCTCTACACGTTCAAGCTCACCGAGCCCGCCCACGACTGCGTTTACGCCACGCTCCAGGCGCTGGAGGCGCTTGAGCCCAAGCACCCCGCCATCCCTCGGCTCAAGCGCGGCGCCGTGCGGCTCTACCGCATCTGGGCTCAGGAGGCCATCAGCCAAGCGCGTTGGCCCAAGGCGGGGGATCTGCTCACGCGGGGGCTCAAGGTTGATCCAAGCGCGGCGGATCTCCAGGCGATGCTCAAGGAGGTCAAGCCCAAGCTCAAGGCAGCGCCGCCGCCAGCGGCCTCCACGGAGGGCATGGCCTATATCCCGGCGGGGCTCTTCTACATGGGCAGCGACGCGCTGCCGCCGGATCGCAAGCCCAAGCACAAGATCCACCTCGACGCCTTCTTCATTGATCGCACCGAGGTGAGCAACCTCGACTTCGTTCAGTTCCTCAACAAGCACGGCGACGGGGGCGGGCGCTACTGGAAGCCCGGCGGCGCCATCACCCAGGGCGAGCGGTACAGCGTCAGCGCCGCCTACGCCGACTACCCAGCGCACTTCGTCAGCTTCTTCGGCGCGGAGGCCTACTGCCGGGCGCAGCTCAAGCGGCTGCCGACGGAGGCGGAGTGGGAGAAGGCGGCGCGGGGCGTCGATGGGCGTCAGTTCCCGTGGGGCGACGCCGAGCCCACCGCCGCGCGGATCAACCTCACGCAGGCGCGTGGCTGGGAGGCGGTGCTCCAGCCCTCGGGGAGCTACACGGCGGGCGACAGCCCCTTTGGGCTCTCGGACGTCGCCGGCCAGGTCTGGGAGTGGTGCGCGGACTGGTACGATCCCAAGCTCTACGCCTGGGATCATGGCAGCAACCCCAAAGGCCCCAAGGAGGGCGCGCACCGGGTGCTCAAGGGCGGCCAGTTTGGCCCTCGGCCCCTACAGATGGAGCCCAGCTACCGCAACCACCAGCCGCCGCAGGCCATGGGGCCGTTTACGGGCTTTCGCTGCGCGCTGACCCCCACCGAGGCGCACTGGACGCCAGGACAGGGCGGCTAAGCCGCATCCCCAGCACATATCAGGCTTTGGATGGCTCGCCTTGGCGGCTCAGCGTGACAGCCGCGCGGCGAAGACTTGGCGCGCGGTCGGGGCGCCGACGTAGCCTGTGATCACCAAGGCATGCGCGGCGGGATCAAGGGCGATGGCGGTGGCCGAGGCGTCCGCCGCCAGCGGCAATGACACGAGGCCATCCACGCCAAAGCCCGCGTCGAGCTGCCCTTGAGGCGCCAAGCGCGTCACAAAGGCCAGCCAGCGTTCAGGCGCGCGGATCTGCCCCGCGAGGTAGATCCGCCCCAGCCCATCGACGGCCATCGCCAAGGGGATCGCCCCTGCGGGCAGGGTCGGCGTCGCCAGGCCGAGCTGCCCGAAGCGGGGATCCACCTGACCGCGCGCGTCCAAGCGCGTGACCATGGGTGAGCCCCCGTGCAGGCCCGCGATCAAGGCGCCCCCCTCCACGGGGGCCATCGCGGTGACGCGCTCCACGCTGAGGCCATCGCTGGCGTCCCAGCTGAGATCGGCGTCGAGCTGCCCGTTGACGTCGAGGAGGCGCGAGAGGAGGGCGTCATCATCATTCGCCCGCTCGGTGGCGCCGCCCAGGTAGACCTCACCCGCGCTGAGCAGGAGGGCTTGAGGGTAGAGATCATGGCCGGGCAGGTCGATTTGCGCGCCAGAGGCCCAGCCGTTGAGCTGCCCCGCCGCGTCGAGGCGCGTCAGCCACGCGCCGAAGACCCCCGCCTCATCGGCGCGGCGCCCAGCGGCGTAGATCAGCCCCTCGGAGGTCACGCGCAGGGCGGTCAAGGCGCCCTCTTGGGGGAACACCCGCACGCCAGCGGCGCCGAAGCGCTCATCCAGCGCGCCCTCGGCGGTCAAGGCCACCATGGCGTGCTGTGGGCGGCCGCCCACGCTGGCGTAGCCCGCCAAGACCAGGCCTCCATCGGGCCGCGCGGCCAAGGCGTAGGCGCGATCGTGGCCGCCGCCGCTGAGATCAAGGGCGACGCGGCCGCCGACACCAAAGCCCGCGTCGAGCTGCCCCGCGCGGGTCAAGCGCAGGAGGAGGAGATCATCATCGGCGCCGCGCAGATGCCCGGCGATGAGCGGCTGACCCAGGGCGTCGAGGTGCAGCGCGGTCGCTGCGGCGCGGCCACCCAGATCAAGGATGACGATCCCACCGTCGAAGCCTGGATCCAGCGCGCCAGGTGGGGGGCAATTGAGCCCCTCGTCGGTCTCACCGTCGCAGTCATTATCGAGATCATCGCAAATCTCCTCGGCGCCAGCGTCCTCCGAGCCCCCCGGCCCGCTGGAGCAGCGCGCGCCGCCGCCCTCCGCGCACTCCAAGACGCCCTCTGCGCAGATCCCGGGGGCCACGCAGGGCGCGCCCAGGTCAAAGCCTTCATCGGCGAGGCCGTCGCAGTCGTTATCCAGGCCGTCGCAGGTGCTCTCCACCGCCTCATAGCCCTGGATCGCGGCGTAATCGGGCTCAACCCAGCCGCCCATGCAGACGCGGACGGCGCCAAAGCAGACGCCCGCCTGATTCAGCGCGGGTGGCGGGGAGAGATCCTCGTCTGTGAGGCCGTCGCAGTCGTTATCCAGGCCGTCGCAGGTGCCCTCCACCGCCTCATAGCCCTGGATCGCGGCGTAGTCGGGCTCAACCCAGCCGCCACCATCGCAGATCTGCTCGGCGCCAAGGCAGACGCCCTCATGGCGCGGGGCTGGGCGAGGCTGGATCACCTCATCGACGAGGCCGTCACAGTCATTGTCGAGGCCATCGCAGGTGATCTCCGTGGCCTCATAGCCCTGGATCGCGTCGAGGCTGGGCGTGATCCAGCCATTGATCCCCTCGCAGACGGCGACGCGCCCCGCGCAGACCCCCTCGCCGCCCATGTCGGGGGGCGTCAGCGCCTCGTCGATGGCCTCATCGCAGTCATTGTCGAGGCCATCGCACAGCTCAGGCGCCTCCGGCCAGACGGTGGGGGCCTCATCATCGCAGTCATCGGCGCAGATCACGCCGTCCTCATCGCCGTCGGCGAGATCATCCGCCTCGGGGCAGACATCGCAGCCGTCCGGGACGCCGTCGTTGTCCGCGTCGAGGGTGTCATCCTCGCCCTCGCACTGATCGCAATCATCCGGGACGCCGTCGCCATCGCTGTCAGGGCCCACACAGGCGGCGTCAGGCTCAAGGCCCACGTCCACGCCGTCGTCGGGGGTGAGGCCGTCGTCGGGGGTGAGGCCGTCGTCGGGGGTGAGGCCCGCGTCGAGGTGAGCGTCAGGCTCAAGGCCCATGTCAGGCTCAAGGCCCATGTCAGGCTCAAGGCTCATGTCAGGCTCAAGGCTCATGTCAGGCTCAAGGCTCATGTCGGCGCTCATGTCAGGCTCAAGGCCCTCGTCGAGCAGAGCCACACCCTCATCGCCCAGCGCCGCCATGTCCGTGGCGTCGCCCGTGGATAAGCCCAGGTCTGCGGTGATCCCGATGCCGTCATCGCAGCCCGCCAGCGCCATGAGGCTCAAGAGCGTCCCAGTCCAAAGACGGCGCATGAGATCTCCTTTGAGATGCGCGATGACACGTTGAGGCCGATTCATCGCGGGGGCACCGACGCTCACGCGCGCACCTCAACACCGCGGCCAACGCGCAGCGCGCGGCGGCGACGCGGCGCGCCCTGGGTGTCGAAGGTGAGGATCTCGGCGCGCGCGATGTCGCTCACGTGTACGCCGCCCTCATCGTCGATGTAGATCCCCGAGGGGGAGAAGGGCTGATCTTCGCTGAGCCCAAAGGCCAACCGCTGAGCCCCTGAGCCCACATCAAAGACCCGCACGCGGCGCGCGCCCGCGTCGGTGACGTAGAGGCGCCCCGCCCGGTCAAAGGCGACGCCACGCGGCCCGTTGAGCGCGCCGTCGCCGATCTGGCCGAGGGCGATCCCGCGTTGATCGAAGATCTGAACGCGGTGGTTGAGGCCATCAGCGAGGTAGATCAGGCCATCCGGCCCGAGCGTCAGCCCGCGTGGGTAGCAGAGCTGGCCGAGGGCGGCGCCGTACGCGCCAAAGGCGGTGACTTGGCCCTCTGCGCTGATCCGCATAAGCCGGTGGGCGCCCAGCTCGCAGCTCCACACGGCCCCGTCGGGGGCCACGGCGCCGGGTTGAGGCGCGTTGAGGCCCTCTACGCGCCACCTCGCTGTGCCAATCCAGCCCTCTTGGGTGTTGATCTCGATGTGCCCCAAGGTGGGGTGCCTCAGCCGCAGGCCATCCAAAGGCGGCGCGGCGGAGAGGGCGCGCAGGGGCGTCCAGCTGGCGCTGAGCGCCGCGCCGCCCAAGGCCCCCAGCAAGAAGGATCGTCGGTCCATGTTCAGCTCCTTGGGGGGAAGATGCCTTGGAGGGCGATGATGTAGTTGAGGGTCAAATACGGCCCCATGTTCTCATGGCCCAGGCCGCCGCCTTGGGCGTCGAGGGCCGCGCCCATGCTTATCGGTTGACCCATCGGCGCGTAGCCCTCACCCCGCGTCGTCGCCGCCGCCGCGCCCTGCGGCGCCCCTTGGCTGGGCGCGTCGCTGATGGGCAAGCCGTGGCGATGGCTGGGGATCTGCTGGACGGTGAGGGTGACTTGCTCGGCGCCGCCGCGCTGCCCTTGAGGGCGCGCGCTGAGCCCAGGGCCTTCGCCCATATGCATGGCGGCGCGGCCCCGCAGATCAGGCAGCGCGAAGGTGGTCCGCCCATCCCCGCCATACATCGTGCCCAGGAGGGAGAAGAGGGCCTGGTTTTGGTTGATCGGCAGGAACTGGCCATCACAGAGCGCCCAGCCCCGTGGCGCGAAGTTGCCCCCAAATATGCGGATCTCTCCGAGGAAAGGTTCCATCTCAGCTCCTAGCCGCGCGAAGGGTAAAGCCCTTGAAGGGCGATGATGTAGTTGACCACCAAGAAGGGCTGGAGGTTGTCATGGGCTTGGCCGCCGCCGCTGGGCGCCACCGAGGCGGCGTTCATCGCGCCGCCGCTGGGCACACCATAGGTCGCATCAGGGGTGACGGCGGGGAGGCCCGCGCGCGGGTTGGCGTCGCTGGCGGGCTGGGCGCTGGCGGGCACGCCGTGGCTGTGGCTGGGGATCTGAGCCTCTTGGAGCGTGATCGTCTCCGCGCCGAAGGCTTGCCCGAGGCGGCGCTCCGTGAGGCCTGGCCCACGCCCTGGGTGGCAGGCCAGCCGCCCACGCAGATCGGGGAGCGCGAAGGTGGTTCGCCCATCGCCGCCGTAGGTCGTGCCCAAGATCGAGAACAGCGCGGCGTTTTGGGCGATGGGCAAGAGTTGGCCATCGCAGAACGCCCAGCCGCGCGGGGCGAAGTTGCCCCCAAAGATGCAGATCTCGCCGATGAATGGCTCCATGACACCTCCTAGTTGCGTGAGGGATAGATGCCCACGAGGGCGATGATGAAGCTCACGGCGAGCTGAGGTTGTAGGTTTGAGTGTACTTGGCCGCCCCCCGCGCTGAGCGCAGGGCTCAGCCGCGCGTCGGCCTCGCCCTGGTGGTAGCGATCGGTCTCCGCCAACGCGAACACGCCGTCATGGGGCGCCGCCTCGGTGGCGGGCGCCTGGGTGGCCAAGAGGTCATGCGCGTGAGAGGGCAGGTGCTGTGTGTTCAGGGTGACACTCTCGGCGCCGCCCGCTTGGCCCAAGACGCGCGGGCTTAGCCCTGGGCCGTTGCCGGCGTGGATCGGGGCGCGGCCTCGCAGATCGGGCAAGGCAAAGGTGGTCCGACCATCCCCGCCATAGTTCGTGCCCAAGAGCGAGAACAGCGCCGGGTTTTGGTCGATGGGCAAGAGTTGACCATCGCAGAAGGCCCAGCCTCGCGGGGCGAAGTTGCCCCCAAACATGCGGATCTCGCCAATGAATGGCTCAGACATCTTCACCTCGTTCGTTGCTCTCGATATTTTGAGCGATTCCAGCCAGCTCGCCTGGCGTGCGCACGGCGTGGTGCGTCAATGTGCGCTTTATGTCACCTCAAGGCAAGGCGTCGTCGCGCATCGTCACTTGGTGACTCGCTCGATATTGCTTCTCATTTAAGGGTTTAGAGCGGGCGGGGGGCTGGCGAGAGAGGCAGGGAGGCTGGTGAGAAGTTCAGCCCTGGGGGCCAATGTACTTGGCGTCACCGAAGCCCAAGATGGGGTAGAAGAGGCCGCCGAGGAGCAGCAGGCCCACGGCGAAGCCGCCGCCCTTGCCAAAGGACTTGGCGATGCCGACGGCCAACAGGACCAGGACGATAATGTTCACGATCGGGATAAAGAACAGCAAGAACCACCAAGCGGGCTTCCCAGCGATGTCCAGCAGCACGATGATGTTGTAGATGGGGATAAGGCAGGCCCAGCCGGGCTTATCGGCCTTCTCATACATCTTCCACATGCCCGCGAGCGTAATGAGGCTCACGATCACCGCGATAATCATCGGTACAATCGGGAGTTCCATCTGCATCTGATTCGGGTCCATTTTGACCTCTCTCTTTTAAAGATCAAGGCACAGTGAGGCGGTGTCTTGATGGTGAATGAATCCGTTGGCCTTTGCGCGTTGATTAGCGCATAAACGCCCGCGCCGCGCAACCGATATGCGGAAAAAATGCACCAAAAAAACAGGGTAGAATTCACCTTTATCTTCAAGTGTTTAGATGCTGACCGACGCCAACGCAGGGGGGGGGAGGGCGCCCGCGCCCGGTCGAGGTCGGCTCAAAGCGCGGCGCTCGCCGCCCTCACCTTGAACCCTGAAGGCAGATCGGCTAAACCAGCGCCTCAACGTGACGCCCGCCCCCTCGGGTTGGAGATGAAGTGAGGCCCTTTCTCGACGCCGTGGCCGCCGGTGGCCTCCTCTTCGATGGGGCGATGGGCTCCCTCCTTTATGAGCGCGGGGTCTTCCTCAACCACTGCTTTGAGGAGATCAACCTCAGTCAGCCCGATCTCATCCGTCAGATCCACGCCGACTACCTTCAAGCGGGCGCCCGCGTGCTGACCACCAACACCTTCGGCGCCTCCACCCCCCGCCTGGCGGCCCACGGCCTCGCCGAGCAGATGGAGGCCATCAACACCGCAGGGGTTCGCCTGGCGCAAGAGATCGCGGGGGGGCGCGCTTATGTGGCCGGCAGCGTCGGGCCGACAGGGATCGGCCTCGACACGCTGACGCGCCCTGAGGGCTTGGAGGCCATCGACGCCCTTGAGGCCCAGCTGATGGTGCTGCTCAAGCTCGATGTGGACGTGATCCTCTTCGAGACGTTCGGCGTGCTCCAAGAGCTGGAGCTGATCACCCGCCGCGCTCGCGCCCACACCACCAAGCCGCTGATCGCCCTCTATAAGTTCAAGCCCAGCGGCCTCGGCGCCGAGGGGCAGACCCCACGGCAGGTGGCCAAGCGGCTCATCGAGGCGGGCGCGGATGTCATCGGCGCCAACTGCGGCGGCGGGCCCGATCTGATGTTCGATGTCGCGCCGAAGATGGTCGGCCTCGGCGCGCCGGTGTTGGCTCAAGGCAACGCCGGGCGGCCCTCCAGCGTCGAGGAGCGCACGATCTATGTCGCCAACCCCGAGTATTTTGGCGTCTTCGCGCGGCGACTGCTCAAGGCTGGCGTGGCGGCGGTCGGCGGCTGCTGTGGCACCCGCCCCGAGCATATCCGCCGCATGGCCAACGCCACGCGCATGATGTCCGCCGACGCCGCCGTCGCCCCGCGCGTTGAGATCACCGCCGCCCCGCGCGCGCCCGCCGCCACGCCCCTCAAGGATCGCTCCCCCCTGGGCGCCGCCTTGGCGGAGGGTCGCTTCGCCACCAGCGTGGAGCTGAACCCACCCCTGGGCTTTGATCTCGACAAGCAGCTGCGCGCCGCCCGCGCCCTTCAGGCCTTCGGCGTCACCACCGTCAACATCGCCGATGGCCCCCGCGCCAGCCTGCGCATGGGCAACCTGGCCATGGCGCGGCTGCTCATCGAGGCGGGCGTTCAGCCCGCGCTGCACGTCTGCTGTCGTGACCGCAGCTTCCTCGGCCTGCAAGCGCATCTGCTGGCCGCCCATGTCTTGGGTGTCCGTGATCTCGTCATCATCACCGGCGATCCGCCCAAGATGGGCCCCTACCCACACTCCACGGGCGTCTATGACATCGACAGCGTCGGCCTGCTGCGGGTGCTGGCCGACTTTAACCGCGGCGTCGATCCCGCAGGTAAGCCCATGCCCGCGCCGACGGCCTTCGTCTGCGCCACGGGCGCGGAGCCAGCGGCCATCGACTATGAACGAGAGCTGCGCCGCCTGGAGATGAAGCGCGACGCTGGCGCCGATGTGGTGCTCACCCAGCCCGTCTACGATCCCTTCAAGATCACACGCTTCCTCGATGACGTGGCCTCCTTGGGCCTGCCCGTGATGCTGGGCCTGTGCCCCCTCGCCAGCCTGCGCAACGCCCAGTTCCTCAACGACAACGTCCCAGGGATGTCCGTGCCCGACTATATCTTGGCCCGCATGGCCGCCGCCGACGCGCGCGGCGAGGGGCAGGCCGAGGGCGTCGCCATCGCCCGTGAGGCCCTCGACGCCGTGCGCCATCGCGTGCAGGGCGCCTATATCATGCCGCCTTTTGGGCGGCATAAGCTGGCGATGAAGGTCTTGGAGGGCTTTATCTAGGCTCGCCCCGCCCGCGCTTATTGGTTATCTTGCCGCCCAAAATCGAGCCAAAGAACCCACAATCAAACCAGAGAAGTGAGCGCTATGACCGTTAAGCACCCCGCCCCGATCTTTACACCACAGCGAGATCCCCTCTGGGTGGCGCTGCTTGGGCTGGGGCTCATCGGCGGGCTCTTGCCCTTCTTGGGGGTCTGGGAGCCCTGGGAAGCCAAGACCGCCAATATTATCCAGGCCATGCGCGAGACGGGCGCCTGGATGCGCCTCCAGGTGCCCAACGGCGATGGCTTTGATGTCATCCCAGATCTGCCCTTCCGCGCCTGGCTGGCGGTCTTGACCACCAAGCTCTTTGGCATGAATGAGCTGGGGCTGAGGCTGCCCGGCCTCCTCTTGGGGCTGCCTATCTTGGTGCTCCTCTTTGATCTCGGGCGGCGGATGTACGGGCGGCTGGCGGGCTGGCTGGCGGTCTTGGCGCTCTTGACCATGCCCCTCTTCACCTATCACAGCCGCTTCGCCCTGGGCGGGGCGGAGATCATGGGCCTGACCGCCCTGTCCACCTTGGCCTTTTTGCGCCTGATCCTCGACGGTGAGCGGGCCTGGGCGTGGCGCTGGATCGCCTGGTTGACCTGGGCAGGGGCGGCGCTGACCGGCGGCCTGCCCGCCGCCCTCGTGCCCTTGGCGGTGCCCGTGGTCGCCGCCGCGCGGGGCGCAGACCTCAAGCGCCTCTTGGGCGCCGCGCCTGTCGGCCTGGCCTTGCTCTTGGTGGCGGTGGGCTTATGGCGCGCCATCCACTACCAGCCCGAGGGCAACCTCAAGGCGCTGCTCCTCTGGGCCGACGGGCTCAACCACGTCGTCAGCGCCAAGGATCGCCCCAGCTTCGAGCTGTTCGTTCATCAGATCGGCTTTGGCCTCTTCCCCCTCGGCGCGCTCTTGCCCCTCGCCTTCGCCGATCTCCTCTGGGATGAGGCCCGCCCCGAAGGCGCCGTGCCCCTCACCGCCGCCTTCGCCGTCGCCTTCTTGGCCCCCGCCATCGGCATGAGCTACAGCCACTACGCCCTCTTCCTCGGCGCGCCCTTCGTGGCCTTGGCCGTCGGCGCCTACCTCGCCCGCGTGCTCAAGGGTGATCCTCAGCCGCTGCTGATCTTCACGGCGGTGATCCTCATCGCCCTGGTGGACAGCAACCTCAAGCATGAGACGCACGCCCTGGCCGACACCCTGGTCAGCGAGCGCGTCGATGCCTTCCCCCCGCAGCTGACGGGCTGGTGGCTGGCGCGCCTGATCAACTTCGCCCTCCTCGGCCTCCTGATCATCCACCAAGGCGGCTTTCATCGCTTCTTTGTGCCCATCGCCCGCGCGCTGGCCTACCCCAGCCGCAGCCGGGGCCTGCTCAACTACTTCTTCTTGCCCCCCGCGCTGCTCCCCGCCGGGCTCCTCTTCTGGAAGCGCCCAGACGCCTTTATGGCCTTTATGGCTTGGCGTGGCTGGGGCCGCCTCTTGCCCGACGCCCGCAGCCTCATCGTCTTCGTCGGGCTGACGGCGCTGACCTATGTCCTCCTCTGCGTGTTATGGGGCCTGCGCGTGCGCCTCCTGCGTGGGCGTCGCGATGGCTGGGTTACGGCCCTGGCCTCGGAGCTGGCGCGCTATGGCCGTGATCATGGGGTGATCACCTGGGGGCTGATCGGCGTCCTGCTGGCCTCGGGGCTGTTCATCAACGGCCTCGTGGCCCACGCGCTGACCGTCAACTTCAGCCAGCGTGAGATCCTCAACCGCTACCAAGCCTCGGCGACCGGAGAGGAGCCCCTCTTCCGCTACCAGATCCCGCCGCAGACGCGCTCCTTCTACACGCGCAACCTCAAGGAGCTGGATCGCAAGGCGTTTAAGCAGCGCGCCGCAGAGGACAGCCGCTTCTACGCCATCATCCCCCGCGATCTCCTGGCGCGGATCAACACCGAGTTCCGCGACGCCTCTGGGCGCACGCTGCCGGTCCTCGATGATCGCAGCTACCGCTACCTCCTCGTCTCCAACCAGCTCAAGGACGGCGAAGAGGACAAGAGCCCCATCAAGCGCGCCATCGTCCCGGCGCTGCCGCCCGACGCCAACCCCGTCAAGATCAACTTCGAGGACAAGGTTGAGCTGATCGGCTGGCGCGTCTCGCCAGAGCGCCCCAGGCCGGGCTCGCCGGTGACCCTCACGCTGTTCTGGCGGCCGCTCAAGGAGATGCGCAATCAGTGGAAGATATTTGTCCACATCGACGCGCCAGGGCAGCGCATCCACGGCGATCATGACCCGGTGGAGGGGCTCTATCCAACGAGCGACTGGAAGACAGGGGATATCATCCAAGACATCCATTACAAGGTAATCAACTCCAGTATCACCCCTGCTCGCTTTACGTTCTACGCGGGCCTCTACCGTGGCAGCCAGCGCATGAAGATCAAATCGGGGCCCAAGGACAATGACAACCGCGCTCAGCTCGGCTCCATCAGAGTACGCTGATGATCACCGCGTTTGAGGTCTTCGCCTTCACCTGGGGCGCTGTCTGGGGCAGCTTCCTCAATGTGGTCATCTACCGGCTGCCCTTAGACCTCTCCTTGGTGACGCCGGGCTCACGTTGCAGCGCCTGCCACACGCCGATCCGCTGGTATGACAACATCCCGGTGCTCAGCTATTTGGTCTTGCGTGGGCGTTGTCGGGCCTGCGGGGCGGCCTACAGCCCACGCTACATGCTCATCGAGGCGGCCACGGGCGTGCTGACCCTGGTCCTCTTCCGCGCCACGGTCTTGCCGTTGGACCCGGACACGTTCATCTCGGGGCTGTGGACCTGGCTGTGGGCGCAGAGCTTCGTCTATGGGCTCATCGCGCTGACCTTCATCGACCTGGAGCACACGATCCTGCCCGATGAGATCACCATCCCGCTGACGGCCATCGGCGTCTTTGGCGCCTTTGTGCTGCCGGGCATCGACGGGCTGGAGCACCTCATGGGCGCGGTGATCGGCGCGCTGGCGCTGCTGTTCGTCTTTGGGCTGGGCTGGCTGATGTTCCGCCGCGAGGCGATGGGCCTGGGCGATGTCAAGCTGGTGATGCTCCTCGGCGCCTTCCTCGGCTGGCGCCCGCTGCCCTTTATCCTCTTCGCTAGCGCCACGCAGGCGCTGCTGATCACCGCGCTGATGGGGCTCATCTCCAAGATCACGGGCCGTGACAACAGCCTGACGATGACGACCACCGAGCTGGACGCCCGCTTCGGCGAGGACTACGGCGACGCGCCCCCGCGCATGGTGATCCCCTACGGCCCCTTCCTGGCCCTCTCAGGGTTGGAGGCCCTCCTCTTTGGTCATGCGTTCTTCTGGGAGTGGGTGGCCCGCCTCTCCGGTGGCGGCTGAGCGCCCCTCAAGGCTGGGGCTCCAGCCGCTCCTCTTCTTTGGCCTGGCGGGGCTGCTGACGGTGGCGGGGCTCATCGCTGCGGTGGTGGTCGTCTACGCGCTGGATGACGACGCGGCGCGCCGTGACGCCCATATTGAGCGGGTCAAGGGTTGGGCGAGGTGGACTCAGGCGACATGCAGGCGTGCGACACCCTGCGCAGATGTAATTGAAGCGACCTTTGCCGATGAGCCTGATCTGCGCCTGATCCGCGTCGCTTCGCTCAAGGACGAGGGCGGCGCGGTGGCGCTCGATGTGCTCAACGGGCGCGCTTTGGCGACGCAGCGGCTTAAAACACATCACCTCGTCGCCGCCGCCGTGATCATCGACGGTCGCCGTCATGCCTTGCTCAGCGCCCTCGATCTGCGGCCCCAAGCGGCTCGAACACGCCACCGTATATGGGCGGTCTTGGGCCTGATGGCGATCAACTTTACGCTGGTCCTGCTTTTTGGCCTCTACCTCAGCGGGCGGCTGATCACCCGCCCCCTCAAGCGGCTGACGGCGGGGGCTGAGGCGGGCGCGATCCCGCGCCTCGGCGGCCCGAGGGAGATCTACACGCTGTCGCGGGCCTTCGCCGCGCTCTTTGAGCGGCTGGCGGCGCAGAACGCGGCCTTGGAGGCCCAGAACAAGGCGCTGGAGGCGGCGCGGGTGACCTTGGCGCGCAGCGAGGCCCTCGCCTCGGTGGGGCGGCTGGCGGCGGGGGTGGCCCATGAGATCGGCAACCCGCTCTCGGCGGTGATCGGCTATGTGGAGTATCTCAAGGATGAGCGCGGCGTGACGCCTGAGCTGCGCGCGGGGCTTTTGGCGCGGATGGACGCCAGCCTAGAGCGGATGCGCCAGACCCTGCGCCAGCTCCTCGACTTCAGCCGCCCCGCGCCCGCTGCGCCGATCGCCTTTGCGCCGCGCGTCGTCCTCGATGAGGCCCTGGCGCTGCTGCGCTACCAGCCCAAGGTCAAGGGCCTGAGCTTGGAGATCGAGGGGGAGGCGGGCTGGGCCTACGCGCCGCCGGAGACGCTGCGCCAAGCGCTGATCAACCTCACGCTCAACGCGGCGGACGCCATGGAGGGGCAGGGGCGGCTGCGCTTTACGCTGGGCCGTGAGGGGGGGGAGATCACCTTGAGCGTGGAGGACGACGGCCCAGGCATCGACGAGGCCCACGCCGCGCGCCTCTTTGAGCCCTTCTTCACCACCAAGCCTGTGGGCCAAGGCACGGGCCTGGGTTTGGCGATCAGCCAGCGCTTGATCGAGGAGGCGGGCGGCGGGCTGCGGCTCACCTCCACTCGCCCCACCCGCTTTGAGATCCGCCTCCCCGCCTGCGACGCCCCAAAATAAAAAAACGGCGCGTGGTTAGATACCCCGCGCCGCGCGTCAGGTGGTCCATCGACTCGGAGGATAAAGCCATGATCATCAAATACAGCGCCCTGCTGCTCCTGACCCTCTCCTTGATGGCCTGTGACGATGACGCGGGGGATGATGGGGGGGATGAGCACGCCGCCAGCGGGGCGCCGACGGGCGGCGAGGAGATGGAGAGCGTCTATGGGGCGGACGCGAGCGCCTCTGAGCCTTGGGACAACGCGGGGGGCAGCGGCGGGGCGGGCAACTACGGCGGCGTGGCGGGCGGCTACGGCGAGGCGGGCGCTGGCGGCGCTTATGATGAGCCCTCTGCGCAGGACGCGGGGCTGCCTTGGCCGTCCGAGGGCATGCCCGACGCGTCGGTCGAGCCTGAGCCCGAGCCCGAGCCCGAGCCCGAGCCCGGCGCCGATGTGGGCGTTGATCCTGAGCCCACGCAGGAGTGGATTGAGAACGACTTTACCGACACCCAAGAGGATCACTACGCCACGTTCTCCATCGACACCGACACGGCCAGCTACAGCTGGGCGCGCAGCAGCCTGGAGCGGGGCTACCTGCCTGAGCCCGCGCGGGTGCGCACCGAGGAGTTCATCAACTACTTTGAGTACGAGCAGGAGCAGCGCACCGAAGGCGCGCCCTTTAAGATCTACACCGAGGTGGCGCCCTCCCCCTTCGGCGAGGATCTGCATATGCTGCGCGTCAGCCTCAAGGGCCGCGACGTGGCCCCCGACGCCATGCGCCCCTCCAACCTCGTCTTCCTCATCGACGTCTCGGGCTCCATGGACAACCCCAACAAGCTGGGGCTGATCAAGCACACGCTGCTCAGCCTCGTCGAGGCGCTTGATCCCGATGACACCCTCGCCATCGTCACCTACGCCGGATCTGACCGGATCGCCTTGGAGCCGACCGCCGTTGAGGATGAGGAGGCGATCATCAACGCCATCGACCGCCTCAGCGCCGGGGGCGGCACCAACGGCGCGGCGGGCATCTACACCGCCTATGAGCTGGCCGAGGCGGCCTACCGCCAGGGCGGCAACAACCGCGTGATCCTCTGCACCGATGGCGACTTTAACGTCGGCCTCACCGGCGCGGGCTTGGTGGATCTCGTCGCCAGCTGGCGGGATCGCGGCGTGACCCTCTCCGTGTTGGGCGTCGGCTACGATCTCAACGACGCGTTCTTGGAGGAGCTGACCAACAACGCCGACGGCACCTACCACTTCCTCGACAGCCTCGGCGAGGCCCAGCGCGTCGTCTCGGCGCTGGCCTCGGGCATCCTTGAGGTCATCGCCAAGGAGGTCAAGATCCAGGTCGATCTTAACCCCGAGGCCGTCGCCCGCTACCGCTTGGTGGGCTATGAGAACCGCGACATCGCCGACAGCGACTTCCGCAACGACGCCGTGGATGCGGGTGAGGTCAGCTCCGGCCACCAGGTCACCGCCTTCTTGGAGCTGGAGCTTCATGAGATGAGCCTCAAGGCCGAGGAGATGCCCTTAGCGACGGTGCGCGTGCGCTACAAGGCCCCTGACGCGGTGACGGCGGACCCGGCGGTGGAGATCGCCCAAGCTCACCCGCTGCTGTCCACGCTTGAGGCCCTCGACGACGCCTCTGAGAGCTTCCGCTTCGGCGTCGCCGTCGTCGAGTTCGCCGAGGTCCTGCGCCACAGCATGCACGTCGCCACGCCCGATCTGGGGCGGGTCTATGAGATCGCCGAGGGCGCGGCGCGCGGCGACGAGGATCGCCAAGAGCTGCTGCGCCTCGTCGAGCTGGCGATGGCCCTGATGCCCTGAGCGTAGATCCCGCACCGCGCGAGAATGACCAGCCTGCCTGCCCTTAGCCCCTCTCCTCAAAAGATCCCTTGACCCCCCGCCACTCGCCTATAGACTCCGCGCGCTGGAGTTCATACAGTACCCGGGCTCGCATGAGCCCAGCCACAAGGAGCACCCATGTCAGAGTTCATCAAACTCGTCCACCAAGAGAGCGGTGAGGAGCTGTTGATGGAGATCGCGGCGGAGATGGAGGTCGAAGACCGCGTCTACGCACTCCTGACCCCTGCCGAATCCATGGTCAACGTGCTCCGCGTCGTCCCCGGCGAGACTGAAGAGGATGAGGAGCTGGAGGAGCTGGAGCCCGCCGAGTTCCCGCCGCTGAAGAAGGCCTTCGACGAGGCCCTCAAGGCCTGGAATTGCCACCTGGAGGTGCGCGCCGACGAGTTCCTCCTCTACGGCGAGCCCCCTGAAGAGCTGTTCGAGGACTGTGACACCTTCGAGACTGAGGATGAGGACGAGTACATGATCCTCATGGAGGTGGACACGGGCGATGAGACGTACCTGATCGCCGCGCCCATCGACGCGCCTTACCTCCCCGCCGAGATCATCAGCGCCGACAGCGAGGACGAGGACGACTACGCCCGCTCCCTCTCCGAGGAGGAGCTGGAGAAGCTGGAGAAGCACTTCCACGCCTTGATCGAGCAGATGCGCGAAGAGGCCGAGGAAGAGAACGAAAACGGCTGATCCGCCCAAGCCCAGCGCACGCCCCACCCCCCGGCGCTGACACCGCGCCATCCAAGGAGCCCACGTCATGCTGCAAGAGGCCGTCATCGTTGGCGCCGCCCGCACCCCTGTTGGCCGCATCAAGGGGGCGCTGTCTTCCATCCGCCCAGATGATCTCGCCGCCTTGGCGCTGCGAGGCGCCCTCGCGCGCGCGGGCGTCGAGGCCGAGGCCGTCGAGGAGGTCTTCCTGGGCTGCGCCAACCAAGCGGGGGAGGACAACCGCAACGTCGCGCGGATGGCCACGCTCTTAGCGGGGCTACCGCAGACGGTCCCGGCCATGACCCTGAACCGGCTGTGCGCCTCGGGGCTCAGCGCGGTCAACCAAGCGGCGCGGCTGATCCAGCTCGGTGAGGCGGAGGTCATGTTGGCGGGGGGGGTGGAGTCGATGAGCCGCGCGCCGTGGGTGATGCCCAAGGCCGACAGCGCCTTCCCCATCGGCAACGTCACCGTCTTTGACACCAGCCTCGGCTGGCGCTTCCCCAACCCGGCCATGGAGCGCCTCTTCCCGCTGGAGGGGATGGGGATCACGGCGGAGAACATCGTCGAGCGCCAGGGCATCAGCCGGGCGCGGCAGGACGCCTTCGCCTTGGAGAGCCACCAGCGCGCGGTGGCGGCCATCGAGGCGGGGGCCTTTAAGGCGGAGATCATCCCTGTGGAGATCCCCCGCCGTGGACAAGCCCCGCTGGTGGTGGACACGGACGAGGGGCCGCGCGCCGATACCAGCCTGGCGCGGCTGGCGGGGCTCAAGCCCGCCTTCAAGGCAGGCGGCACGGTCACGGCGGGCAACAGCAGCACGCTCAACGACGGCGCGGCGGCCTTGGTCCTGATGTCGAGGGCGCGGGCGGAGGCTGAGGGGCGTGAGATCCTGGCGACCTTCAAGGGCGCCGCCGCCGTCGGCCTTGATCCCCGCGTCATGGGCCTCGGCCCCATCCCCGCCACCCAAAAGCTCTTGAAGCGTCTGGGCTTAAGCGTGGAGCAGATCGCGCTGGCGGAGGTCAACGAGGCCTTCGCTGCGCAATCCTTAGCGGTGCTTGACGGCCTGGGCCTCGATCCCGCGCGCGTCAACGTCAACGGCGGCGCCATCGCCCTGGGTCACCCCCTCGGCGCCAGCGGCGCGCGCATCCTGACGACCTTGATCCACGCCCTGCGCGCGCGCGGTGGGGGCCTTGGGCTCGCTACGCTCTGCGTCGGTGTGGGGCAAGGCGTCGCCACCCTCATCGAGGTGTAAGAATGCCTTGACGCTGAAGGGCGGCGCTGATAGCCTCCGCCGTCTTTCGCGTCTCTCGCATAGGTGAAAAGGTGCCCAATCACAAGTCCGCCATTAAGCGGGCCCGGCAGAACGTCAAGCGCCGCGCCCGTAATCGTCATGTCCTCACCACCGTCCGCGGCTACGTCAAGGACGTGCGCGCGGCCATCGAGCAAGGGGACGCCGAGAGCGCCCAGGCCATGCTGCCCACCGCCATCCGCGCCCTCAGCCGCGCCGGCGACAAGGGCGTGCTCCACAAGAACACCGCGCAGCGCAAGATCGGCCGCCTGATGAAGGCTGTCCATCACCTCGCGCCGGCGGATGTCGAGACCGTCAAGGCTTAATCAAGCCCCGCCCGTGCCCTCACCGCCCGCGAGGCTGGCTGAGGTTCAACAGCAACCCCTCCAAGAGCAAATCCCCAGGCAGCTTGCTGCCCTTCAAGGCGCGATCGGTGTCCGAGAGGGCGTCGAGGGCCGCCAACAGCTCCTCCCCGCTGTAGAGATCGAGCTGCTGCATAAAGGCGCGTGAGAGGAAGGACGGCACGCCCGCCACCTTACAGACCTCTGCGCTGTCGAGCCCTTGAGCGCGGAGGCTGCGGCCGATGAGGAGCTGACGCATCTGCCGCGTGATGGCGCCGAGGACCCGCAGCGGGTGCTCCCCCTGCTCCAATATCTGCCGCGCGCGGGTCAGGACCTCACCCTGATCGCGCTGCGCCAGCGCGTCGGTCAGCTCCCAGATGGTGTGTGTGCGGGTGTGGGCGACGACGGCGCGCACGTCCTCGACGGAGAGGACCGCGCCGGGCGAGGCGAAGAGGTTGAGGCGGCTCAGCGCGTCATCCAGGCCCGCCAGATCCGCGCCGATGGCCTCCGCCATCAGCGCCGCTGCGTCTTGATCGATGCGCCGCTTATACTGCTTGGCCTGCGACTGAACCCAGGGGAGCACCTGCCGCTGGCTCAGGGCGTTGAACTCAGCGACGCAGCCGTGCTTCTGCGCGCGCTTAAACAGGGCGACGTTCTTACGCGCCTTCTCCATGGCCTGCAAGATCAAGCAGGTTGAGGGATCTGGGGCGCTGATATAGTCGATCAACGATTTGAGATCATCGGCCTTACGCCCAAACAACCCCTCAGCGTTCTTCACCCAGACAACTCGGCGCGCGGCCATCATGGGCATCGTGCGCGCGGCCTCGACGATCTCAGCGGGGTTGAGGGCGCCTTGTGCGTCGAAGCGATCGAGGTTGAAGTCCTCAACGGCGCCCTCCAGCGCCTTGGCCCGCAGCCACGCGCTGGCCTGGCGTGTCAGAAAAGTCTCTTCACCGTGGAGGAGATAGACCGGCGCAGCACCCCCCTGCAACATCTTGTGAAAATCCGTCATG
The DNA here is from genome assembly GCA_018813065.1 of Myxococcota bacterium. Taxonomy (GTDB): domain Bacteria; phylum Myxococcota_A; class Bradymonadia; order UBA7976; family UBA1532; genus JAHJCH01. The sequence goes on along the minus strand of JAHJCH010000073.1, from coordinate 2,836 downwards.
GGCCTCCTGGGCTTTGGAGCGTGTCGCCTCTGGGGCGCGTCGCCTGCTGCCCATGTATCACCCGCGACGGCGAAGAGCCAGCGGCTACAGCCCGGCGCGGCGCAGATCCAGACACAGGGCGTGGGCGGCCTCATCGACGGCGCGGCGCAAGGCGAGGCGGCGGCGCTGATGCGCGCCGAGGGCTGGGGCGGCCAGGGTCACCTCTTGACGCGCCTCGCCCAGCCACAGCAGCCGCCCCTCATCGAGCAAGCGCGCGTTGAGGATCAAGATCAGGCGGCGCTCCAGTGGGCCAGAGGGCGTATAGGCCGTCGCCCCGAGATCAACCAAGCGCGCCTCCCCTTCTAAGCGCGGCGTCGCCTCAGCCCGGATCGCCGCGCCCAGCTCTGCGCGCAGCGCGCGGGCGGCCAAGAGGCCCAGATCCCCCTCCGCGCTTAAATCCACGACGCGCCCCAGGCGCAGGGCCGGGGCGAGGGGCGGCGCTTGATTAAGGGGGCGATAGCCACAGCTGGTGAGGAGGAGGGCGAGGGCGAGGGCGAGCCGCCCACGCAGGATCAGCGACGACGCCACAAGGCATAACGGAGGATCAGGGCGTCGCGCAGCTCTCGGCGGGGATCATCGATCTCCATGGCGCCTACATTGGCCGTCGCTGCTCGCCCATGATCGCTGGTGTTGAGCGCGCGGAGGAGCTGCTTGTACAGGCTGGATTGGGTGGCTGGCTGACGCAGCGCGGACATCACGGCGGCGGCGACGACGAGGCGCGGCGCGCCAGCGGGCGCCTCCCCGCGCTCAAAGGCCGCCGCCAAGCCCTCCACCTGATGCCAGCCACCGATCGTCATCTTAAAGCCATGGATGGCGCCCAGCGGGTAGCCCTTGAGGAGCGGCGTATCCTCGGAGAGCAGGTGCCCCCAGAGGGCCTCGATGGGGTTTAAGAGCAGCTCAAGATCAAGGGCGACACCTGGGCCGGAGAGGCTGGGCGCCTCGATCTGCGCAGGCGGGGTCCAAGGCAGTGGGGCGTGGCGCAGCGCCGCCTCGAAGCCCATCTTGCCCAGCAGCTGACGTGCGGCCAGCAGGCGCACCGCGCCGGGGGGCTGAGACGAGGCCGTTTGCCCATCGGGGCCGGGCTCCAAGCGCGCCATCCCCGCGCCGCCGTAATACAGCAGCGCGCCGTGGAGGGCGGCGGGGCCAAGCAGCATCATCGCCAGCGCGTCGGTGACCAGCGCTGGCAACCACAGGGCGATGAGCGCGTCGATGTCGAAGAAGATCTGCTGCTTGCGCACTTGGGGCAGCCAGGCTCGCCCGCCGCCGCTGGGCATCAAGCGCCGCAGGTTGCTGAGGATCTCGGGCTGCTGGGCCAAGATCAGCGCGCTCGTCTCATGGGCGATGAGCGTCCAAGCGCGCAGATCCTCGTTGATCACATCAGGGACGTGGACGACGGGGTGCTCAGGGAAGAGGGCGCGCATCACCTCACGGGAGCGGGCGCCCTCGGGGCCGCAGATGGGCTGGCGCAGCGGCGCGCTCAAGCCTCGCTGCGCGGCGAAGTGGCGCAGCGGCTCAAGGAGATCCTCGACGAAGCGCTCGACGCTGGCCATGTTTTGCCCGATCTGGGGCTGCGCGTGCCAGCGCTCAAACGCCTCCAGGGCGTTGACCTGAGCTTGGGCCAGATCGACGCTCACCTGGGTCACCGCGCGGCGGGCCTTGAGATCATCAAGGAGCTTGCCATAAGCGCGGCGCAGCCGCTCATCGATGACGCGCTTGAGATGAGCGCGGGTACCGCGGTGCCCCTTGAGCCGCGCGTTGAGGGCATCGAGCCGCGCGTTGAGTTGACTCACCTCCTCGATCGGCGCGCGTTGTGGCCGCGCGCGTCGCGTGGGGCGCGGCGCGGGGCGCGGCGGGCTCAGCTCGAGGGCGGCGTCTTGCGCAGCTTTAGATCGCTTGGCGAGGGCGACGGCGCCTTGGATGGCGAGGAAGATGGCGATGACGATGAACTGTCCGAGGTCTTCCATGCCGCCTCCTGAGCGCGCCGCCTAAGGGCCACGGGGGGGCCGAGCAGCTCCGCTAAGATAAACCGCCGCGCCCAACCTGGGGTGTTGGGGCGGAGGCGAAAGGGATCATCGCTCATACGTTGGAGCGCTTATCACCGCCACCGACGATCTCTTCACGCATATGCGTGTCAGCCTCGATGTTTTTCATTTGCAGGTAGTCCATATAGCCAATGTTGCCGGACCTGAGGGCCTCAGCCAGCGCTTTAGGCACCTCGGCCTGCGCCTCAACCACGTTGGCGCGTGCTTTTTGCAAAAGCGCCTTATTCTCCTGCTCCTCAGCCACCGCCATCGCGCGGCGGCTCTCCGCCTGGGCTTGCGCGATGTTCTTATCGGCCTCAGCTTGATCCATTTGGAGCTTGGCGCCGATGTTATCGCCTACATCCACGTCGGCGATGTCGATAGAGAGGATCTCAAAAGCGGTGCCCGCGTCGAGGCCCTTCTCGGAGACGACCTTGGAGATACGATCAGGGTTCTCCAAGACCTCTTTGTGGCTGGAGGCGGAGCCGATGGTGGTGACAATCCCCTCGCCGACGCGGGCCAGGATCGTCTCCTCGCCCGCGCCGCCGACGAGGCGATCGACGTTGGCGCGCAGGGTGATGCGGCTGACGACGATCAGCTGGATGCCGTCGGCGGCCACGGCGGCGACCTTGGGTGTCTCGATGACCTTGGGATCGACGCTCATCTTGACGGCCTGGAGCACGTCGCGGCCCGCCAGATCGATGGCCGCCGCGCGGGAGAAGCTGAGGCGGATGCCCGCCTTCTGGGCGGAGATCAGCGCGTAGACGAGGCGCTCG
>JAHJCH010000072.1 GCA_018813065.1 Myxococcota bacterium | reverse complement strand
GCAACGTCGGCGGCGGCGGTGACGCGGGCGGCGGCGGCACCGGCAACGTCGGCGGGACCGAGCCCGTCGGCTGTGGCCCCCTCAACCCCGTCGAGGGCGACTGTTATACCGAGGCGGGCAGCGGTTATCTGCTGATCCGCGGCCAGATATTGACCCCCGATGAGGTGTTAGAGGGCGGCTCGGTGTTGATCGGCCCCTCCGGCCTCATCGAGTGCGTGGGCTGTGACTGCTCCGCGTCGCAGGGCTTCGATGGCGCGTCGGTGGTCTATTGCCCCAACGCCGTCGTCTCCCCCGGCTTGCTCAACACCCACGATCACATCACCTATACCCAGAATCACCCCGCCATCTGGGGCGAGGAGCGCTTCGATCACCGCCATGATTGGCGACGCGGTAAGCGCGGGCACACCGAGATCCCCGCAGCAGGGCGCGCCAGCGATGATGAGATCATCTGGGGTGAGATCCGCCAGCTGATGGGCGGGGCCACCTCTCTATCAGGCTCCGGCTCGGCCAGCGGCTTTTTGCGCAACGTTGATCGCCGCAGCGACAATGAGGGCCTCGCCCAGCCCGAGGTGGAGCTGGACACCTTCCCCTTCGATGACACCGACGGGATCTTCCGCGTCGGCTCCTGCGATTACCCCGCCGTGCCCAACGCCGCCGTCCTCAACAATGAGTCTTGGTCCCCCCATGTCTCCGAGGGCATCGATGATGAGGCCCGCAATGAGCTGCTGTGCTTGGCGACGGACTTTATCGGCGGCGTTGATGTCACCGAGGAGAACAGCGCCTATATCCACGCCGTGGGCTTGATGGCCATGGACGCGGCGGTCTTGGCCAATGACCACACCAAGATCATTTGGTCGGCGCGCACCAACATCTCCCTCTATGGCAATACCGCGCCGGTCACGCTGCTGGATCGTCTGGGCGTCACCATCGGCTTGGGCACGGACTGGACCCCCAGCGGCTCGATCAACATGCTGCGCGAGCTGGTCTGCGTCGATGAGCTTAATCAGAACCAATTTGATGGCTATTTTACCGATAAGCAGATCTGGGAGATGGCCACGCTCAACAACGCCCGCGCCCTGCTGCTGGATGACGCGCTGGGCGCGCTGTCCCAGGGCCTCGCCGCCGACGTGGCGATCTTCAGGGCGCGCGGCGCGGCGACGCCCTATCGGGAGATCATCGAGGCCAGCGTGGGCGATACGCTCTTGGTCCTGCGCAGCGGCGAGCCGCTCTATGGCAACTCGGAGATCGTCTCGGCGCTGCCGGGCACCCAGGGCTGTGAGTCCATGGGCGATGTCTGCGGCACGGTCAAGCACCTCTGCGTTCAGCAGGAGATCCAAAAGAGCTTCGCCCAGCTGCGCGGCGCCAACAATGGCTCTTATGATCTGTTCTTCTGTGAGACGCCGCGCGATGAGCCAACCTGCGTGCCCTCCCGCCCCGGCGAGTACAGCGGCCCGACCGACGGCGATTCAGACGGCGACGGCCTCGCCGACGCCGATGATAACTGCCCCACCGTCTTCAACCCGATCCGGCCCATGGATCACGGCGTTCAAGGCGATCATGATCGCGATGGCATCGGTGACGCCTGCGATGAGACGCCCATCGGCGATGACACCCCCGGTAACGGCGATTATGACGGCGACGGCGCGGGCGATTTTGCCGATAACTGCCCCTTCGCCTCCAACGGCGGCCAAGAGGACGCTGATGGTGATCAGATCGGCGATCTCTGCGATCCCTGCCCCGAGGCGGCCAACCCCAACTTTGGCCCTTGCCCCTCGACGATCTATGCCGTTAAGCGCGGCGAGGTCAGCGAGGGTCAGCCCGTGGTGGTCGAGGGCGTGATCACCGCCGTACACCCCGATGGGCATTTCTTCGTCCAGGTCCATGAGTCCATGTCCGAGTACACGGGCGTGGAGGACTCGGGCATCTACACCTATACCGGGCGCGAGGGGGCCACCTTGGGCGCGGCGGTCGGTCAGCGCGTGCGCGTCAGCGGCGACGCGGGCGAGTACTACGGCCAAAAGCAGCTGTCGAACGTGCGCGCCCTGGAGGTCATCTCGGCCAACCACGCCTTGCCCGAGGTGGTGGTCCTGACCACGGCGGCCCTTGAGGATCAAGCCTACGCCGATGGCCTGGAGGGGGTGCGCGTGCGCGTCGATGATGTGACCGTCACCGAGGTCAACCCGGCGCCCGGCGCCGGTGACAGCGCGCCGACCGAGGAGCTGGTGCTCAACGGCACCCTGCGCGTGGGCGACTTTATGTTCAAGCTCGCGCCGCTGCCCGAGGTGGGCGCCGAGTTTGGCTTTATCTACGGCAACCTGCGCTGGGCCAACGGCATGACCAAGCTGGAGCCCATGGAGGAGGCCGATTTTGATCTCGGGCCTGCGCAGATCGCCACCCTGGGGCCAGAGGGCACCCTGATCCAGCTCGGCGCGGCGGGCACGCCCGCCACGGCGGAGGGCGCGCCGCTGACCCTGACCTTGACGGCGCCCGCCGAGGACGGCGGCTTGAGCGTCACCTTGGAGAGCGGTGATCCCGACGTCTTTACCGTGAGCGCCGTGACCGTGCCTGCGGGCAGCCGCGCCATCGGCGTGAGCGTCACCCCGGTGGCGGCGGGCTCGGCCCTGCTGACCGCCCGCGTCGCTGATCGCGGCGAGGCCTCGGTGATCGTCCGCGTCATCGACGGCGACGCGCCCCCCGCGATGCTGGTCTTTGAGCCCAACGCGATCACCATGGCCCCCGGTCAAGCCGCTGAGGTGCGCGTGCGCATCGACGTGCCCGCCATGACCGGCGGCGTGCAGGTCACCTTGGCGCCTTGGGGCCAGGTGTCCACCCCCCGCTCCGTGACGATCCCCGAGGGCGCCACCTCGGCGCCGGTGACCGTGACCGCCGAGAACCTGGGCGACAGCGGCGTCAACGCCTCCTATGGTGAGCTGACCGCTGAGCTGACCGTCAGCGTCGTTGAGCGCTCCGGCGGCGTGGTGATCAACGAGATCAACTACGACATGGCCGGCGATGAGAACATGGAGTTCATCGAGATCTATAACGGCTCGGCCAGCGAGGTGGATCTGACCGGCTGGGTGCTCAAGCTGGTCAACGGCAGCAACGGGACGCAGTACAAGGACGTGACCCTCTCCGGCGCGCTGCCCTCGGGCGGCTACCTGGTCTGGGGTGACGCGGGGGTCGGCCCCCTTGAGGGCGCCACCTTTATCCCCTTCGCCCAGCCCGCGGGCGACGGCCATGACGTGCAGAACGGCGGGACGCCCCAGGGCGACGGCGTGCTCTTGCTCGACGCGGCGGGGGATGTCCTTGACGCGGTGGCCTATGAGGGCACGGTCGCCAACTTTAACGAGGGCTTCGCCCTGACCGATGAGAACGATGACTCAGGGCAGAGCATCAACCGCTGCCCCAACGGCGAGGACACCGATGACAACGCCGCCGACTTCCACACCGGCGCGGCGAGCCCCGGCGCGGCCAACAGCTGCGACTAGGTTCTTGACCTAATCCATCCCCGCGCCCGCGCCACGCCATGAGCTGAGCGCGCCCAGCTCCACCGGCCCCCAGACACGCTGCCCCCCCTTGATGACCGACAGCGACACACGCACCTCGCCGATCCGCTTGACGAAGCGCACAAGCCGCGTGTCGGTGAGGATCTCGCCCTCGATCCAGCGCGGCGTGGGGTAGAGGCCCGCCAGCGGGCGGTAGCGTTGGTGGCTGTCCTTGAGGCCGCCGCCGCTGAAGGTCAGCTGGATCTCCAAATCAGGGCGCGGCCCAGCGGCTTGGAAGAGGTTGATGACGGTGTGCAGCTCACGCGCGCCGTCGCGGCGCGTCTCCACGCGGCTCCCCAGCCAATTCAGCCCCTTGATCACCTCGACGGGGGGCTTGGCCCAGGCGGGCGGCGCCTTGGAGATCCAGCGGGCCTTGAGGCGCTCGGCGAGGTTGCCTTGGTGGCGCGCCGATTCGCGCTTGATGATCCCCGCCAGCCGCTGAAAGCGCGCCGGGTCTGACTCGCGGAGGTCATGGGCCTCTTGGGGATCACGCTGGAGGTCAAACAGCCGCTCATGGCCGCGCAGGAAGTCCACCGTGGCCTTGTAGGGCCACTCGATGAGGGCCACCTCGCGATCCCGAGGGCGCTCAGGGTTGCGGATGCAGTCGATGAAGACCAGCCGACGCCAGTCATCCTCGCCCTCACCCCACAGGCGCCCCGCGTGGCTGCGCGCGCTGTAGTCCGGCCCCGGCGCCAAGCCCATAAGGTTGCCCAGCGTCTCGGTGAGATCCAGGGTGCTGACCGGCGCGGCGATGCGCTGGCCTTGGGCGCCGGGGATGTAGATCAGCATCGGCACCCGGATGCTCTCCTCAAAGAGCTTCTTGCCGTGGAACTTGCCGCCGTGATCGCCGAACTCCTCGCCATGATCGGAGGTGATGGCGAGGATCGTGTCTTGATCCAGCGCGCGGGCCTTGAGCCCCGCCACCAGCCGCCCTATCGCCGCGTCCGTGGCGGCGATCTCCGCGTCATAGCGATCCAAGACGCCCCGCCCCAGGTCATGATCGGCCCAGGCCAGGTAGGGCTCATGGGGGTCCATCCAGTGGGACCAGACCGCCCAGGGCTGGCCCGAGGCCGCCCCGCGCTCCACGGCGTCGAGGGTGGCCTTGAGCATGACCTCCGCGCCGCGATCCCGCAGCCCCACGGCCTCCACGGCCTCCACCGCGTCGAAGCCGCGCTCCATACCGTAGAGCATCCCCCGCCATAGCTCGGCGGAGAGGACCGCCTCGGCGCGCCAGCCCGCCCGTCGCAGCCGCTCAAAGAGCAGATCGTTGCCGCTGAGGACGCGGATAAAGTGGCCGGCGCGCAGGACCTCCAGCTCGCCGAAGAGGCGGCCCGCCAGGAGCGTGGGCAGGGCGTAGCGCGTGGCGTTGGCGGGGGTGTAGGCGCGATCAAAGACGAGGGCGGAGGGGGCCAGCGCCTCCAGCTGTGGGGTCGTGGGGCGCGCGTAGCCGTAGAGGCTGAGGTGATCGGGGCGCGTGGCCTCGATGGTGAGCAAGATGAGGTTCCAACGCTTGTCAAAGGCGGGCGGGCGCGGGGCGTAGCGGGTCTGCGCGCGTTCGCCGCGCGCGAAGGCCGCCGCGTCGCCGTCCACGCAGTCCTGATCCACCCCGTCCTCGGGGAGATCGTAGGCGCCAGGGTTGATCTGAGGCGCCGCGTCATCGCAGTCACCGCCGCCCAGCCAGGGGCTAAACCCGTCGCCGTCTTCGTCGCGCAGCGCCCATAGCCCCGCCGCGATCCACGGCGTCACCCCGCCGCCGTCGGCGAGGGCCTGGCGCGCGCGCGGCGCGCCGCTGAAGAGGCTGAGGCCCAGCGGGATCAGCCCCAACAAGGCCACGGCGACGCCCCCATCGCGCAGCCAAGCGGCCCAGCTCATGGCGCGCCGCGCCGCCCAGGCCCGCGAGAGGGGCGCGGCGAGCCAGAGCGTCAGCCCCCAGCCCATCAGCAAGCCCAGCCTCAAGGCGCTGAGGTCCTTGGCGAACGTCTCCAAGGCCAGATCCAAGGCGGCGAGGCCCGCGCCGAGGGCGATGAGCCCCTCCACGACCCATAGCCAAGGCCGCCCCGCGCTGATCCGACATAACGGCGGCCACAGCAGCGCCCCACACAGCAGCGCGCCCAAGGCCGTCAGCGTCGCCAAGGTGGCCGCCAGCGGCGGCAAGAGCCCGTGATCCATCAAGCGGCCCTGGATCAAGGCCAAGGCGAGGTTGAGGAGGCGCTGGCTGAGCAGCGCCGCGACGCTCAGCAGCGCCAGCAGCGGCCAGCGCCGCGCGTCGCGCAGCGGCGCCAAGGCCGGGCGGCGGAGGAGGATCTCAAGGAGCGCCGCCGCCAACGCCGTGATCGGCCACAGCGTCAGCCAGAGCCCCACGGCGGCGAGGATCGCGCGCGGATCAAGGGGCGCCGCCCAGAGGCCCTCCAGGGCGCCCAGGAGCGCCAAGCTCAAGCCAGTGATGAGGGGCGCGACGCGCTTAGCGCTCATCTCGGTCGGGGGCGCGCAGCAGATCAAGCCCGCCTTGGAAGTCCACTGTGCCGTCTAGCTCCTCCTCGCCGTCCGGCGTCGGCGGGGGCGAGGGGGGGCGCTTGTGCTGGATCTGACGCAGCGCCCACTCCAGCTCGCTGGCGGTCTGCTGGGGGAAGATGGAGACGAAGCGGTAGAGGATATCCCAGTCGTTTTCGGTGGGCTCGAACATGCCATCGACCTGGAGCCCCTCCAGGTAGGCCGCCGCGCGCAGCAGCAAGGCCAGGGCGCAGGCGGAGGGCACGCGGTACTCGATCTCTAAGGCCATCGCCGCCTCGATGACCGCTCGCAGCGGGCGGCCCACCAGCGGGTTGAGCGCCTCTAGATCAGGGGGGGGCAGCTTGTCGAGGAAGCGGCTGAAGATGGCCGAGGTGTCGTCAGAGTCAAAGGGCACGCGGCCGGTGAGCATCTCATAGAGGGTGACCCCCAAGGCGTAGACGTCGGCGAGGGGGGTGGGGCCTTCGCCGTTGAACTGCTCGGGGGGCATGTACCACAGGGTGCCGACGTTGGCGCCCGGCAGGGTCAGCTCCGGGCTGCGCTGCGGCGCCTTGGCCACGCCAAAATCGGACACCTTGAGGCTCTTGACATCGCCGGGTATGCGAAACATGAGGTTGCCCGGCTTGATGTCGCGGTGGATGATCCCCCGCCGATGAGCGTAGCTGAGCCCCAACGCCGCCTGCACCCCGATGATCAGCGCCTCCTCGATGGAGAAGATGCCCTCCTCGCCGATGCGATCTTCGACCGAGCCGCCGCCGAGGTACTCCATGACCAGCGCTTGGAAGTTGGGCATCTCGAAGTAGTCGAAGACCTGGTTGACGTAGGGGTGATTCAGCTCGCTTTGCAGCACCGCGCAGTGCTGAAAGCGCTCAAAGAGCAGCCCCTCTTCGGCGTTGCGCGTCAGGTAGCGGACCTTGACGGCCACCGGGCGGCCCAGGTAGCTGTGCCGCGCCCGGAAGACGATCCCCATGCCGCCGCGCCCCAGCCGCGCCTCAAAGTAATACGGGCCGAGATACTCAACGACCTCCGTCATGTGGACACCAAGAGCTGTTGAAAGGCCTTGGCGTCGCGGTGCATGCCCTCGGCGGTGAAGGCGATGATGCCCGCCTCCCGGCCCACGGTCAGGCCGTAGAGCTGATCCAGCTCAAAGTCGCTGAGCCGCCCCGAGAGGCCCCGGCTGCCCATGACGCGCCAATAAAAGAACGCGCCCTCGGGCGGCGGCGGCGCCTCCATGCCCTCGGGGGAGGGCGCCAGGGGATCGACGGCGGGGATCAGCCCCGTCGCCGCGCAGATCTCATCGCGGATCTCATGCTGGCTCTCCCATAAACCCTCGGCCCACCACGCGATCCGTGGCCCCTCGCCGCGCGCCTTAAAGAAGCGGATCATCGCCTCGGCGTTCTCCCGCGTTGGCCGCAGGCTGGCGGGGGTGATCAACAACAGCGTCTCGGCGCCCAGGGCGGCGGCGCGGGCCGTCGCCGCCTCAAGCTCAGGGGCCGTCGCCGCGTTGAACGCCGCCATCCGCGTCACCACCACCCAGGCGGCGCCCTCAGGCGTGCCCTTGCGCCAGCGGTTGAGGGTCTTGGGGTGGTTATGCCCGAGGGCGACCTCGCGGGCGTTAAAGCCTTGCTCCCAGTAGAGGGAGAGCGGCCCGTCGAAGGCACAGGCGACTTGAATCTGTGGGCGCTGCATCTCTCCTCCAGCTCGATATATTCGATCAGCTCAGTTTGAACGCCGCGCTAGAGGCGCAGCTGAGGTTGCGGCGCAAAGAGATACATCGCTCGGGGGGTGGCGAAAAGGCTTTCGAGCAAGGCTTGTCCTTCAGGGGCCTGGCTACGGGCGCGGAGGAGATCCATCAAGCCCCCCTCGCGCTGGTAGCGCACCACGCCCAGCTTGTCCTCGCGCAGGATCTCCTTGAGGCGGGTCAGGGCCTCTTGGGGGTAGCCGATCTTGTCGATCAGCTTGGCCTTGAGGGCCTCTTGGGCGGTGAAGACGCGCCCGTCGGCGAGGGGGCGCAGCTCATCATGGGTCAAGCCGCGCCCTTGGACGATGAGATCGAGGAAGCGCTCATAGAGGGCATCGACGACCCCTTGCAGGAGCGCGCGCCCCTCGGGCTGCTCAGGGCGGGTGGGGCTGAGCAGGCCCTTGAAGCGCCCTGACATGATCGAGCGATCCTCGACGCCGTGGGCCTCCAGCAGCTTGTGCAGGTTGAGCGTCTGGATGATGACGCCGATGCTGCCCGTCACCGTGGTGGGCATCGCCCAGATCTCCTCGGCGGCGACGGCCATGTAGTAGCCCCCCGAGGCGCAGAGATCGCCCATCAATAAGAGGGTCGGCTTGCCCGCCTTGCGCAAGGCGGTGAGCTGGCGGTGGAGCAGATCGGCGTCGGTGACGCTGCCGCCGGGGGTGTCCACCTCCAGGAGCACGCCGACGACGGCCTCATCCTTGAGCGCGCGCCGCATCATCTTCAGCGCCTCGGCGGTGGACCCCTGCCCGCGTGGCCCGCCGGTGAGCACCCCGTTGATGGGGATGATGGCGATCTTGCGCGCAAGGGGGGCGTCGCCCTCCTCGATGGTCTCTGTGATGTGGCCGCGGTCACCAGGGCCGCTGCCCAGCCCCAGGAGCGAGCCGCCGAGGAGGGCGAAGAGGCCCAGGAAGAACATGCCCACGAAGAGGCTCAGGACGCAGCCGAGGCCGCGACGCTTGGGTGTTTGATCGTTCATGAGCAGAGCGCATATCACATTCGCGCGCGGCTTTTAACGCTGACCGCGCGTAGCGGGCGCGGCGCGCGGCGAGAAGGCATTGACGAGGCGGCCCGCCTTGGTTAACTTCCCGTGCCCTTATTTAAGCTGAGGTGGATTATGGGAACTCGTCCAGCCAAGTTGGCGATCCGTACTGACCGTGAAGCGGGCAAGGCCAAGGCCTGCCCCGCCTGTGATAACCCCAAGATGGCCGTCGTCAAGTTTGTGCGCCAGAGCCGCCCCAGCGGCTTCTACTGGGCCTGCGAGAAGTGCGGCTACGAGCAGCCCACCAAGTGATCTCAGGTGGTGTCTTGTTTTTAGGTTGCCCTACAAGCTCAGCTTATCCGGGTTGAGGCCCTCAAACGCCGGGTGAACGAAGATCCCATCCTTGCGGATCAACGCCCCGTCGATCCAAATCTCCCCGCCCCCGTACTCCGGCGTTTGAATACAGACGAGATCCCAGTGGACCGCGCTGCGGTTGCCATTGTCCGTGTCGTCATAGGCGTTGCCGGGCGTAAAGTGGAACGAGCCCATGATCTTCTCATCGAAGAGGATGTCATCCATCGGCTGGGTGATCTGCGGGTTGCAGCCCAGGGCGAACTCTCCGATGTAGCGGGCGCCCTCATCGGTGTCGAAGATGGCGTTGATGCGCGCGGTGTCATTGGCCGTCGCTTCGACGATGCGTCCACGCTCAAAGCGCAGCTTGATGTCATTGAAGGTGAAGCTGTGATAGCTCGAAGGGGTGTTATAGGTGATGAACCCCTCTACGCTGTCACGCACAGGGCAAGAGTAGATCTCACCATCGGGGATGTTGAGGTGCCCATCGCACTTTGTGGCGCCGATGCCCTTGATCGAGAACTTGAGATCGGTGCCAGGGCCTAGGATATGAACGCGATCGGCCTGCTCTAAGAAGGCCTTGGCGGGGTCCATCGCCTTGGACATCCGCGCGTAGTCAACGCGGCTGGTGACGTCGTAATAGAAGTCCTCGAAGGCCTCGGTGGACATCTTGGCCTTCATGGCCATAAAGGGCGTGGGGTAGCGCAGCACCACCCAGCGCGTGTGGTTAAGCCGCTGCTCCATATGCACGGGCTGCATCCACTGGGCGCTGAAGAGGCCCATGCGGCCCTCGGGGAGATCGATCAGCTCGCTGGCGTTGGTGAGGCCACGCACGCCGATAAACACGTTCATCAGCTTCATGCGGTGCAGCTCCGCGTCGCGGATGACGCTGAGGCTGGCCTCGGAGGCGCCCATCAGGAGCGCGCGCTGGAGCTGCTGCTGCTTGATCTCAAGGACCGGGTGGCCGCCTGCGGCGTAGACGGCCTTGACCAACGCCTCAAGGAACTCCGTGGGGGTGTCATAGGCCTCGATGAGCACGCGCTCGCCGGGCTTGATCTCAGTGGCGTAGCCGGCGAGCAGCGCGGCGAGCTGGGCGTGGCGGGGATCACGCATGGGCTTGGGCCTCCATGACCGTGTGGACTTGAGCGGAGATCTGCGCGAGGCGCTGGTTCGCCTGGGCGGTCAGCGCGGCGACGCCCTCACGGATGCGCGCGCAGAAGGCGGCGTCCTCGACGCCGGGGAGGTTGACTTGTGCGTTGAGGGCCGCGCCGTGGACGGCGGCGTGGGCGCAGTAGGCGGCGACGCCCGCGTCGGTGACGCTGTTGGGGTTGCCCGAGGCGACCATGCGGGCGATCAGATCAAAGCAGGCCAAGGCGCGGCGGCTGACCTCGAAGGGCACGGCGGCGGCGCGCTGCGCGGCGGCCTGCTGGGCGGCGTGGGCGGCGGCGCGCTGATCCTCGGTCTTTCGCGGCAGGCGGTTGGCGGCGACGACCGCGTTAAAGGCGTCGGTGTCTTCATCGATGGCGCGCAGCAGGGCGGCGGCGAGGGCCTGCCCCGCGTTGGCCGTCTCCTCCATCAAGGGCTGGCGATCCTCATAGCCCTTCTTGGCGTGGCTGAGGTTGCCCACCATCGCCGCCAAAGAGGCGGCCAAAGCACCGCAGAGGGCGGCGACGCTGCCGCCGCCGGGGGCGGGGGACTCAGAGGCCAGCGCCTCGCTGAAGCCGCGCAGGCTGAGATCCACCAAGCGATCCGCGCGGCGGGGCTGGATCGCGTACTCGACGATCTTCTTCTGCGGATCGAAGGGGGCGATGTCATTGAGGCCCATCGACTCAACGGCGACGCGGATCAGCTCGGCCTCATGGACGCCCGTCGAGCGCCCTTGCCGCTTCAAGAAGAAGCGCCCCGCCTCCAGCATGGTGTTGAGCGGGATAAGGCCGATCAGCTCGCTGCCGGTCACGCGCATCCCCTTGGCCGCCGCCAGCGCGCAGACCTGGGCGAAGACCTGATGCGGCGCGGTGACGCTGAGATCGGTGAGGTTCATCGTCACTTGGCACTGCTCGATCTCATCGAGGTACCACGCGGCGGCCTTGCAGTGCTTGAACAGGCCGGGGATCTTGACCGGCTTGCCGTTGGGGTGGCGGATGATCTCGCCGTTTTCATCGCGGCGGGCTCGGCCACGCTGGCGGATGCTGAGGGCGATGTCATGGGCCAGCCGCTTGGAGCGGGTGTTGAGGTTGATGTTGTAGGCGGCGAGGAAGGGGCGGGCGCCGACGTGGACGGCGCCGAACTTGGGGCGAAAGGCGTGGGGGCCGAAGTCGGGCGCCCAGGCGGGATCGGCCATCTTCTGGGGCAGCGCCTCATACTCACCGCGCCGCACGTCGGCGAGGTTGCGCCGATCCTCGCGGGTGGCCGCCGCCTCATAGAGATAAACGGGCACGTCCAGCTCAGCGCCGATGCGCGCGCCCAGCGACCGCGCCAGCGCCGCGCATTGCTCCATGGAGATCCCGGCCACGGGCACGAAGGGGCAGACGTCGGTGGCGCCCGCGCGGGGGTGGGCGCCGCTGTGCTTGCGCATATCGATCAGCCGATGACTGGCCTTGATCAGCTCAAACGCCCCCTCCAGCACCGCCGAGGGCTCACCGGCGAGGGTGATGACCGTGCGGTGGGTGTCCGCGCCTGGATCCACGTCGAGCACCGCCACGCCTTCCACGGCGGCGGCGGCGGCAACGCAGGCGTCGATGATGGCCTGATCTCGCCCCTCTGAGATGTTGGGGACGCACTCTACGATGGGTCGCATTGGAGACTCCTGGATGAGCTTGCTTGGCCGCGCGGTGGCCCAAGAAGACGCCGACGCGCCGCGCGGTGGCAAGGGCGGGGCGGGAGGTTAACACGACGCGAAAGCAACGGCGGCGGATTTCAGCCGTTGAGCTGCGCCTCGCGGATCAGGGGGCGCAGCTGCGCTTGAATCTCGCGAAAGAGCAGCTGCTTGGCCTCAAGCGATAAGGCGCGCCCGATCTCAATCCGCGCGTCCTCAAGACGAAAGATCAGCTGTGTGTTACGCAAAGAGATGAAATCATCGAGTTGAAAGATATCTTTGTAGTCTACGCGATACTTTTGATAAAGACCTAAGTTGATCATTTTAAAGACTGACTGCGTTAAACTGTTTTTCTTCTTTTTGCGCGTCTCATACTCCATCGCAATAATCTCTAAGTAGCTTTCTTTTAAGATTAAATTAGAATGATTCAATCGCTCTACGTTTGTCTTGATTAAAAAGATCATGCCGCCAAAAACAAGAATCATATAGATAAATATAAATAAGTTAATCCCTAAAAATAAAAGATAAAAAAGATCATTTCCTTGAGCGATGCCACCAAACCAAAGATCAAAATTTGACCGAATTGAGAGAACATAAAATGTTCCAATAATAAACAAGTAGGCTGAAATGGTAATTAACACAAAAACAGAGGCAATATGATGTAAAACTTGAGACAATCGCCTAACAGATGCCCAGGAATAGCTCACTGAGCGAGGCTTGATCTTCTGCTTGAACTCGGCGGAGAACAGTTCCTTGAGCATAACGTAGGCTCTGCATGGACATCCGAGGTCAGACTCTATCACGCGGCTGAGGCGCGCGACACTCTTGAGGCGCCTCGCCTCGCGTCGGGCATCGAATGCGCCCCGGCGATTTTGATTGCGGCGACGCGAAACGCCTTCATAGACTGCCCTGCAACCGCATGAGGAGAGGCACATGGTCGACTTTAAGCTCAGCCAAGAGCAGGAGCAGCTTCGGGATCTGGCGCGGGACTTCGCGCGCAAGGAGATCCGCCCCGTCGCCGCCCACCACGATCACACGGGCGAGTTCCCCGAGGCGGTCCTGCGCAAAGCCTGGGAGGTGGGCTTGATGAACGTCCACGTCCCCGAGCAGTTCAACGGGCTGGGGCTGGGCACCTTTGAGGGCTGCCTGATCGCCGAGGAGAACGCCTGGGGCTGCACGGGCATCTCCACGGCCATGGAGGCCAATAACCTGGCCCAAGCGCCGGTGATCATCGCGGGGAGCGCGGCGCAGAAGAAGAAGTACCTTGGCCGCATGATGGAGGAGTTTAGCCTGGCCGCTTACGGCGTCACCGAGCCCAACGCGGGTTCAGACGTGGCGGCGCTGCGCACCACCGCCGTGCGCAAGGGCGACGTCTATGTGCTCAACGGCGAGAAGATGTGGATCACCAACGCGGGCAAGTCCGACTGGTTCTTCGTCCTCGCCAAGACCGATCCCGAGGCGGGCCACCGTGGGATGACCGGCTTTATCGTGGACGCCGACAGCCCGGGCGTAAAGGTGGGGCGCAAAGAGTGGAACATGGGCCAGCGGGCCAGCGACACACGGGGCATCCTCTTTGAGGACGTTGAGGTCCCCGTGGCCAACCGCCTCGGCGAAGAGGGCATGGGCTTTAAGATCGCCATGGGCGCCTTTGATCACACCCGCCCGCTGGTGGCCGCGGGCGCGGTGGGCCTGGCCCGCGCGGCCATGGAGCACGCCATCGAGTACGCCAAGGAGCGCAAGACGATGGGCCGCCCCATCGCCGCCCACCAGACGATCAGCTTTATGATCGCGGACATGGCCAAGGACATCTCTGCGGCGCGGCTGCTCGTCTGGCACGCGGCCTGGAAGATCGACCAAGGCATCCGCAACACGCTTGAGGCGGCGATCGCCAAGTGCTTTGGCGCCGATATGGCGCATCGCGTGGCCTCCGATGCCCTTCAAGTCTTCGGTGGCAATGGCTTTAACACCGAATATCCCATGGAAAAGCTGCTGCGCGACTCCAAGATCTTCCAAATCTACGAGGGCACCAGCCAGATCCAGCGCCTGATCATCGCCCGCGAGATCCTCAAGTAAGCGTCCGCCCCCCGCCACACGCCTGGCCCGCAGAGAAATCCGCAGAGAGATTCCATGCACGTCATACTTCAGCCGGGCCTCAGCGTCTTTGACGCCGCCCGCGCTTATCTCAAAGAAGGCGAGACCGCCGCGCTCTTTGGGCGGCTCGATGAGGTCATCCTTGGCGCTGATCTCAGCCAGCCCGAGGGGCGGATCAACCTCACGGGCGAAATCCATGTCAAAGCGGACATCTTCTATACCCGCGAGGGGCCACGCCTGTTCGCCGTCGCCTGCTGGGCGGATCATGGGGTGCTGCGCAGCGCCTCGGGGCTGCTGATTGGGGGGCGGATCTGCGCCGCTGAGCTGTTTCAAGGGGGTGAGGGGATCAAGGCCACGCCGCCCGATCCGGTCGAGGCGGCCATTGAGCCGCCTCAGCCTCGCCCCGCCGCGCGGATCAGCCGCGCCCGCCCGGTCAAGCGCGCCGCCGAGCCGAGTCCAAGCGCGCCGACGGAGAGCGAGGGGCACACCGAGGTCGATTTAAGCCCTGAGTTGGCGGAGTTGGCGCCCATACCCACGCCTCAACCGGCGGCTTTGGGTTGGGCCGCCGCTGTCGCTGCCAGTCAACGCACGGTCACCGCCGCCATCGCCGCTCAATCGCAGCATGGCGCGGTTTACACAGGTGCTTTGATCGTCGGAGATTTGCTGATTCATCCCCGCTATGGCCGCTGTCGTGTCACTCAGCCGCCCCAAAGTGGCAAGGTTCGGCTGCGTAAAGCCGCAGGCGGCTTCTTTGAGCTGCATTTAAAGACCTGCGCGCTCATACAACAGGCGGATGAAGATGAGCGGCGGGTTTTTCGGGTCAAGATTGGGCGGGATTAGAGCGTTTTAGTCAGCAAGGACGGCTTCGACCGTGAAAGCGCCCGCCTCAGCGGCGCCCGCCACGGCGAAGAATATCTGGTAGCTCGATGAATATGAGGGATTGCTGAACGAAATCGACTCAGGCGCGCCAGGGTTGGGGGCGCGAACGGCGTAGCTGGCCTCACAGGCGACGCATGAGGGGACATTGGGCGGCACACGGAAGCTCGCCTCGCCGATCTGATAGCCGTACAAGTTGATATCGGCGCCGTCGGTGGGCCGCGCCGTCAGGGTCACGATGGTGCGTGGCGGGAGGGGCTCGGCCAAGGCAAAAAAGACGTGATTGCCCCTGAAATGCTCATTTTGGGTGGCAGGGAAGCAGGACATGCTGCTGTTGGCGGCGAAATCGAGGTTGACGCAGTTGCCCGTAGAGAGATCGCCCGCCACGGGGGCGCCCAGCGGCACCAAGGTCACGTCATCGGGCCAGGCGGGCAGCGCGCCACGACCAGGCAGCGAGGCGGGGCAATGGGCCTCGGCCACCTCCAACGCCACATCCACGCTGTAGCCGCCCGCCGCGCCGCCCTCACGATCCCCCGCCACGGCGAAGAAGATCCGATAGCTGTTCTCCGTGGGGTTGAAGAACTGAATCGTCTCGGGTGCGCCTGGATTGGGCTGGTTTGTGGCATAACTCGCCTCGCAGATCGCCTGTGGGACCGCCGGGGGCACAAAATACGTGTTCGCCCCAAGTTGAAAGCCATAGAGGCTCACATCTACGCCCGGATCGGGCGTGGCGGTGATGGCCATGACCGAGTGAGGGGGCATGAGCTGCTCCACGGCGTAGAAGGCGTGGTTGCCCTCGAAGCGCGCGTTCTGCGTGGCGGGGAAGCAGGCGACGCTGCTGTTGGAGGCGAAGTCGAGGTTGACGCAGCCGCCCTGAGCGAGATCCCCTCGGGTGGTGCCTTGGTTTTCCACCAGCGTGATGATCTCAACGTCATCGGGCCAGGCATCGAGGCCATTGACGCCGGGCAAGGACTCGGCGCAGTGAACTTGCCCCACGCGCAGCTCGGCGGTGATGGTATAGCCGCCCGTGACGCCAGGCCCTGCGGCGACGAAGGCGATGTGATAGGCGTTGCGCTCGGAGGGATTGCTAAAGCGAATGACCTCCGCTTGGCCTGGATTGGGCGCGTTGGGGCTAAAGCTCGCCTCGCAGATGGCGCTGGAGACGGCGGGCGGGACGGGATAACTGTCAACGCCCACTTGAAAGCCATAGAGATTGGCGTCCACGCCCGCATCGGGCGTCAGCGTGATGATCAGCTCAGAACGCGGCGGAATAGGCTCGTCGAGCGCGTAGAAGACGTGATTGCCCGCAAAATGGGCGTTTTGGGTGGCGGGGAAGCAGGCGACGGCGCTGTCAGAGGCGAAGTCGAGGTTGACACAGCTGCCCTCACGCAGATCGCCGCGCGCCTCCAGATGCCCTTCGGCGCTCAAGCTCAGCTGCTTCACCGACGGCGGCCATGTTGGATAGGTGGCGCCCGGCAGCGACTCGGGGCAGTGAGGCGGCGGCGGCTGAATCACGGCCACCTCCAAGGTCACGCCGCCTTGAAGCTGCTCCTCGGCGAAGCCTGCCAAGCCAAAGAAGTAGTTGTAAGGGTTGCCTGCCGGGTTGATGAACTCGATCTCCTCGATGACGCCTGGATCGGGCAGCGACTCAAACAGGGTCGCGGCGTAGCTGGCCTCACAGGCCACGGCGGAGGGCACCAGCGGCGGGACGCTGTAGCGAGTGGCGCCGATTTGATAGCCGTAGAGGCTGACCTCCACGCCCTCATCCGGGACCGCGCGGACATAAATATCAGCGCCGGGTGGGGGCGGCTCGGCCAAGGCAAAGAAGAGATGCTTGCCCTCAAAGTAAGCGTTTTGAGTGGCGGGGAAGCAGGCGAGGCTGCTTGTAGAGGCCCAGTCGAGCGTACAAAGGAGTTGACCCTCATTGAGATCGGCGTGGATGACGGCCAAGCCGTTTTCATCGGGTGTGATGCGTTGAACATGGGCGGGCCAGGCATCAAGGCCGGTGACGAGATCATAATCCGTATCATCACAGTGATCGGTGCGTGTGGAGATCCACTCAACAGCCACCGTATAGCCGCCTGCTGCGCCCGCCTCGCCATAGCCTGCGACGGCAAAACTGATGTTATAGCCATGATTAAACGCGAAAAACGTCAACGACTCGCTTTGACCTGGATTGGGCCGGTCTGCCGTCAGACTCGCATCACAGCTTTGAATTGGATAATTTGGCGGCGTGTAATAGCCATCGAGGCCCTGGAAGGCGCCATAGAGGTTGATGTCTACGCCCGGATCTGGAGTGACTGTAATGGTGACGAAGCTGTTGGCTGGGATCGGCGCCTCAAGGGCATAGAGGACGTGGTTACCGTTGAAGCGATCCACCTGGGTCATGGGGACACAGAAGGCATCATCAAGGAAGCTCAGATCGCCGCAGATCGGCGCGCCTGAGGAGAGATCATCGGTGAACGCGGCGTGGCCATCGTTAAGGGCGATGGCGCGGACATGGCTTGGCCAACGCGCGGGGGCCTCGACGCCCATATAGCAGCGCTCGGCCTCGGGGAGCGCGCGCGCGGTGACCTCGACGGTGAACTCGCCTTGGCGATCACGGGCGAGGCGGCCTCGGTTGGAGACGCCAAAGAGGATCTCGCGGGGCTCATAAACGCGCAGGGTGATTGACTGAGGGACGCCCGCGCTGCCGAACTGAACGGGGGCATGACAGAAGGCGGCGTCGTCGATCTCGGGCGGGGCGAGGCGTGCGCCCTCGACCTGCTCGATGACATAGAGGTTGGCCTCTACGCCATCGAGGGGCGTCAGGGTGATTGTCAGCTCTGTCCACGCCGTGACGGGTGCATCGAGGGCGAAGAGGCGATGTGGCCCGGCGTAGAACTCATCTGTGAGGGGATTATCCCAGCACGCCACGGTAGGCGCGCGCGCCCAATCGGCGTTGAAGCTCGGCGCGTCGAGGAAGCCGCTCGACGCCTCAGCGGCGCCCTCTTCAAGATGCAGGAGGGTGACGGTTTCAGGCCATGTCGCGGGCGGTTGGGCCGCGTCGGGCTCAATCACCGTGCTGTCAGGATTGATCACCGTGCTGTCAGGAACAATCACTGTGCCATCTTGGCCCGCTATACCAAGATCATCGCCTTCGCCGGATGAATCCGATTCAATCGCGCGATCTCGCTCAATTTCAGCGTCGAGTTGCTCTAGGCCACCATCAACGCCACCATCACCATCACCGTTTACATTACATCCTCCGAGGTGGGCTGAAAGTCCAAGTGATATTAAGAGGATGAATATGTTTTTTGTCTCTCTCAAGGCAATCCCCTCTGAAAGTGTCGAATTTTTTTCAACTAAGGAGAGGTCACTATCGAGCGATGAGAGCGAAAAATCAAGGGCGCGTTGAGGCGCCGCTGTCGCCCCACGGCGTGGCTGGGCCAGACCGCATGAATTGACTCTTCGCGTCAGGGTGATTTAGGCAGATGGCGAAACGATCACTTTTAACATTCCTCAAATTAGTGCATGGTTGATGCTTGATAGGGGGGATCCTCAATTTTGGTCAAAAAAACGCCGATTTGGGCAAAACCCAGCGTTTTTAACAAACTTTCTGGTGTAACCATGTGCGAAATTGAAATACCGACACGCGAATTTTCAGGTTGTCTGCTATATTTATCGATTACAGCAGGGGCATTCATCTGATAGGGGGCCTAAATTCCTAGCCTCTGTGATCGAATCGAAACTTTTAGCCAATTTTTCAATACTTTGATCATCCACTGGTGGAAAAAACTTTTTAAAATAGGACTTACGCACTTGACGACCTAAGTTGGTTGAAATTGCTCAGATTACACCGAATGAACTCCATTTTGGCAAATTTTTTAATTTCAACAACTTAAAGGCGGTGATTTCTGATGAGCTGGGCATGGGTTCCTGGCCTGCGCGGGTGATGGTCGCTGGCCGAGGATATGATGCCGCGCGCGGGAGGCCAAGGGGGTTGGGCGTCTGGATGATTTAGCCAGATTGGAGGTCACACCACGCGCCCAGCGCCTTCAGGTTTCAAGACACGACCGTAACGGGCGCAATCAGAGCGAAAAATCAAGGGCGGGCCAGGGCGCACCCCGTTGGCACTCCACGGCGCGGCCGGGCCAGATCGCCTTGAGGACGCTGGGCTCCACGCGGTGACGCCCGTCCACGGGATCGAGGTACTCCACAATCCCATCCCGCGCGCCCACATAAAGCACGGCGTGAGACTCCGCCCCCGCCGTTGGGTGATCCACAAATAAGATCGCCGGCGCCGTCAGCGCCAAAGGCCCCTCATGCTGCGCCTTGCGACACTCCACCCCCAGCCGCGCCAAGCCGGTGATGATCTGCGCCGTCGAGGTGCCCCGATCCGTGGTCCCCATCAACGCGATCATCTCCGCCTCGCTCATCGGCTGCCCCCACCATGTCATCAGGTTCGCGCCGCTGGCCGCCGCGCAGGTCGAGCCGTGCGTCTGGAGGATCACCCCCTCGCTGATCTGCGCCGGACCCGGGATCGCGGGGCGGGTGAAGTACCACTGGCTCCACTGCACCGCGCCAATCAGTAAGGCGCTGGCGAGGGCCAGCTTCCAGCGCTCTCGATGCCCCTCGACGAAGGCCGTCGCCAGGCCAAAGCTGAAGATAAAGCTGAAGCCCATCAAGATGATGCCCCAGACAATCGCCGTGTAGTGCAGCTCCAGCCATATCGGGAACCGCCACGAGATCAAGGGGTGCCGCTGGCCGTAGAAGTGCGCGATAAGCAAGGCGATCAAGGGCACCAAGACCAACAGCAGGTGCCGCGCGTGCTCAAGCCCAGACTCAAGCCGTAGGTCGGGGTGGGCGCGGCGCACACGGCGCGCGTCCAGCGCGCCCAAGGCGCCGCCCAGCAGCAAGAGCGCTACGTTGAGGGGGAGAGGCAGCGAGGTCATGCGCGGCTCAAGGTGTCAAGCATGCGCCCCAGTGGCCGCGACCACTGGGTAGGCAGGCGCCGCCGTCGGGGCAAGGGTTGCGTAGATCGCAAAACGCGCGGCATTCCCAGCGATCGGGCTCCACTTGGAAGCAGTCCGCGCCGTCCACGCACAGGCTCAAGTCCGCGCAGTCTTCACCCAAGCCACGATCCCCCGTGTCAAAGCAGAGCGTGCCGCCCTCTTCGTCGGCGAGGTAGCACGTCTCGCCCTCGTCGCAGCCCGCCCGGTTGACCGGATCGCAGCCCTCGACGCAGACGCCCAGCTCTGGGAAGCCCTCGAAGATGTACCAGCAGACAAAGCCATCGGCGCAGGGCGCGTCCGGTTTGCACTCCCACTCAGGCTCCTCGACGCTGCCGCCCGCTTCGCCGCCGATGCCGCCACCGCCCGCTTCGCCGCCGCTGCCCGCCACGCCGCCTGCT
>JAHJCH010000071.1 GCA_018813065.1 Myxococcota bacterium | reverse complement strand
CGCGTCGAGCCCGCGCCCCTCCCCGCGATGCCCGCCGCGCGTCGCCCTCAGCTGGCGCCCGCAGGCCCCAGCCCGCTCAAGCTCGCCCTCATCGGGATCAGCGTGACGCTGGCCTTGGTCTTAGGCGCCGCCCAGTGGCGGCTCTGGTCCGCCTCAAGGCGGCTGGAGCGCGTCCATCAAGAGGCCCTCGCCACGCTGCGCGATGGCAACTTTCAGGGTCGGCTTGACGTGGCGGCGCGGCTGGAGGCGGAGACGGTCCCCCAGGATCCCTTTACGCGGCTGGGGCGGCTCAGCGCGCGCCTGCTGGGGCTGCGCCCCTTGGAGGCGGCACAGCAGGCGCGCTTGGCCCTGCGCGCGCGCGTGGCGGCGGAGCGGCTGACGCTCTTCGGTGAGGGGGACATGGCCTTGGCGACGCGGCAGGCGATCCAGCAAGCCCAGGCCGTCGGCGCCGATGGCCTGGATCTCACCACGGCGTTGGCCCTGGAGGCCCTCGCTCGTGGGCAGCTGGCGGAGGCGCAGGCCGCCTTTGATCGCGCGGGGCCTCAAGCGAAGGCCGATCCCGAGGGCGCCCTCCTCCACGCGCGCTTACTGGCCGCCGCAGGCGACAGCGAGCAGGCGTTGAGCGTCGCCGAGGGCGCCGCGCTCGTCGAGGGCGCCTCGATCTTGGTCCGCGCCTTCGCCGTGGATCTGCGCGCGGCGCGCTTAGATCCAGAGGCCCTGCGTGGCTACGCGGCGATCCTCCAAGAGGTGGAGCACATCAGCAGCGAGATCGCCCGCCAGCGGCTCAAGATCGCCCTCGACGACGATCCGCTCAGCGCGGTGGGCTACCTCAAGGACCGCCTGCGCGGCGAGGCGCGCCTCGCCCCCGCGCAGCAGGCGGCCATCCACGACGCGCTGGGCCTCTATCACACCAAGCGCGGTGAGCTGGAGGCGGCCCGCGCCGCCTTCGAGGCCGCCCGCGCCGCCGCCCCTGATGATCCGCGCTTCGCGACGGGGCTGGCGCGCTTGGCCCTGCGGCAGTTTAAGCTCGATGAGGCCGAGGCCCTCTTCAAGCACGCGCTCCTCGTCGCGCCTGGCCGCAGCGAGTACCACGTTGAGCTGGCCCGCGCGCAGCTCTATCGAGGCGATCCCGCCGAGGCGCTGGCCCAGCTCAAGGCCGTGCAGCGCCCCCACCTCGACGCGCTCTTGATCAAAGGCCAAGCGCAGCTGATGCAGGATGATCCGCGCGGCGCGGCGGAGAGCTTGGCGGAGGCGGCCAAGCTCAAGCCCAAGGAGCCGCAGGTGCGCCTCCTGCGGATCTACGCCGCGTACCTCTCGGGGCAGCGCGCCGAGCAGAACATGGAGCTGTTGGCCCTGCTCAAAGACCGGACAATCGACGAAGATCGCGCATTGCCTTGGCTCGTCTACGGCGGCGCGCTCCTCCACGCTCGCCAGCCCACCACGGCGGCCAAGGCGCTCCAGCAAGGGCTCAGCCTCCAGCGTGACTTCCGCCTCTACGACCTGCTCTGCCAAGCGGAGGCGCAGCGCTTTCGGGCGCGCGAGGCCCTCGACGCCTGCTACGCCGCGCTCAAGCTCAACCCCTACTACCTCCCCTCGGCGGACATGGCCGCCAGCATCGCCGAGGCCCATGAGGACATCGGCGCGATCATCAAGGCGCTGGCGCCGCTGAGCAAGGGGCGGCTCAGCGGCAGCGCGCTGCGTCGCCTCAGCCGGGCGTATGTGCAGCAGAACCGCTTGGAGCAAGCCCAGGCGCTGCTCCAGGTGGCGCAGACGGAGGGGGATCGGCGCTACGTCGAGGGTCTCCTGGCCGTCAAGCTCCACGACGTCGTGCGCGCGCGAGATCACCTCACCGCCGCCGCCGCCGCGCTCTCCAGCGACCCTTGGGTGCAGATGGCCGTGGCGGACTTCTTGATGCAGATCGGCGATCCGGCCAAGGCGGGGGCCTACTACGCGCAAGCGATGCAGCTCACCGGCGGCCCCTGGCCGGCCCTCGGCGCCGCGCGCGCCGCCCTGCTCCAAGACGACTGGCGCCAAGCGCTCAAGCTCGCCAACAAGGCGGTGCGCCTCTCACAGCGCAGCCTCAGCCACCCCAAGCAGCGCGCGCAGGCCATCGCGCTCAAGGGCCTGGCGATGCTCAAGTCGGGCAAGCGGGGGAACATTCGTCGGGCCAAGAGCTTCTTTGACCTCGCCGTCAAGATTGAGCGCGATCTGCCCTACGCGCTCCTCGGGCGTGGGCTCTACGCCGCCAGCCGAGGCGCGGATGATGAGGCGGTGCAGCTGCTCCACCGCGCCGCCTCAGTGGCCCCCGCCGACCCTGAGATCGGCTTCCACTACGCGCGCTTCCTCTTTAGCCGCCAGGACACCCGCGCCCAGGGCGCCCAGGAGCTGAAGCGGGTCTACGACATGGACCCGGGGGGGATGTGGGGGCGTCAGGCGGCGGCGTTGACCCAGGGGGCTCAATAACCCACGGGGCTGCGCACCTCCAGGGTGGGGTTGCAGCGCTCAAAGGCCTCTAAGATCAGCCCGGTGCGGAAGGCGGCCATCGACACACGCCAGTGGTCCACGCCCAAGCCCTTCATCAGCGCCTCAAAGATCAAGGCGCCGCCCAACAAGGTATCGGCGCGCTCGGGGTCCATGGCGGGGATGCACAGCCGCTGCTCATGATGATGGGCGCGGATGAGGTGGCTGATGACCAAGCTCAGCTCCTCGCGCGCCAGGGTATGACCGTGGACGTTGATCTTCTCGCCGCGCGGCCCGCCGTTGAGGCGATGGGCGATGCGGGCGATGCGCTGAACGGTCCCGGCGGTGGCCACGGCGTGATCGAAGCCAAAGCGTCGCAGGACCTCCATGCGGGGTGACAGCGCATCCCAGATCACCTTACGCGCCTGGCGCACGTCGCGGAGGGTGACTGGATCGGGCATCAAGCAGGTGGTGGTGATCATCAACGAGCCGACGGGGAGGCTGGCGGAGATGTGAACGCGCGGCCCCTCGCCGATGACCATCTCGGTGGAGCCGCCGCCGACGTCCACGCAGACGACGCGCGCGCCGTTGAGCTGTGGCAGGCCGTTGAGGACCCCTCGATAAGCCAGCCGGGCCTCGGCGTGACCGGAGATCAGCTCGATCTTGACGCCAGCCTCGCGCCAAGCGCGCTCGATAAAGACCTGACGGTTGCGCGCCTTACGCAGCGTGGCCGTGGCGAAGGCCAGGACGCAGGCGCTGTGGACATCGCTCAGCTCACGGAAGCGGCGGAGGGTGGCGACCCCCTTATCGATGCTGCGGGCGTTGAGGTGAAGATCCCCATCCAGCTCACCGGCGAGGCGGGCGGGGTCTTTAAAGCGCCCGATGATCTCCACCTCACGCTCACCCACGCGCGCGAGCGTGAGGTGAATGGAGTTTGAGCCAATATCAATGGCGGCGATGTTTCTGTTCATAGCCATGGGGCGCCGCGATCCTTGACGCCCCTCTCGCTCCAGTCAGGTGAGTCGAGCAGCGTCCCACAAAGGCTCTGCGGGTGACAAGGCTTTAGCGAGAGGCCGCTGCGCGTTAAAAAGCGTAGCGCAGGCCCAGGCGCAGCTCGGCGGGGAGCATCCGGGGGGCGTCGAGGGGCGCCAACAGCGCGCCCTCGGCGCAGAGGGCCCAGCCGCTCCAGAGCGGCGCCTTGAGCTGGACCGCCACGTCCACCAAGGTGGCCCACGTCTCCACCAATGACTCCAAGCCAATGCCTAAGCCCAGGTGAGGGGAGAGGTGATAGAGGAGCCGCCCCTTGAGGGAATACGCCCGCGCGG
The DNA here is from genome assembly GCA_018813065.1 of Myxococcota bacterium. GTDB lineage: Bacteria > Myxococcota_A > Bradymonadia > UBA7976 > UBA1532 > JAHJCH01. The sequence continues at coordinate 9,325 of JAHJCH010000071.1, read as the reverse complement.
CGCCCTGCTCAAAGGGCGTCACCAGCCCCCCAAACTCCAAGGCCCAGCGCGGGGTGAGGCGCTGCCCATAGGCCAACCCGAGGCGGCCACGCAGGCCCTGAGCTTGCTGGCGCGCGTCATCGCGCAGCAAGACGCCGTCGGTGGCGTCGAGCTTAAACCAGCGATCAACCATGTCCCAGAAAGGATCTGCCCCTCTGGTCGGCGCCGACGAAGGGATAAGCCGCGTGTCCTCCTCCAAGGTCTGCGCGCAGATCCTCGCCGACTCAGCCCTTGAGGTCTGCGCGCGGCTGAGCCGCTTATCGTGCTGATCCTTCGCCTTCTCCACCAACTCCAGGTAACGATCAAAGCGATCAACCGCTGAGCAGTGGTTCTTTAACTTTTGCAGCGTCCGCGCCAGATTATACTGCGTCTGACGATGCAGCGCGGTGTCTGGGTTTGTCTCCAACACGAGCTGCCAAAAGCGGGTGTGTGCGCGCTTGAGATCCCCCGACTGAAAGGCCTCTACGCCCTCTTCATAGAGCTTATCGGGGCTAATCGCATAAGCAGGCGCCGCGATTAAGGTGAAGATGAAGGCGGGGAGGATGCGCATAAACTTCATCAAGGCAGATCGATTGAAAAAATTGATTTAGGGGGTGAGCTTAGAACTCAACGCGCGCGCCAAACAAACCGCGCTCACCGTCATAGGCGATCATCGGCTTAATTGTGGGCTGTGGCGGCGTCGCGCGCGTGGTTGACTCAATGTCTTTCCAGAGGCGCTCATTGTAGTTAGAGACCGCTGATGCCGACCAAAGCGCGCCAAGGATGGTCGTCGCCGCGTATGTCCCGGCTAAAATGGTCAAGCCCAGCTTTGTGCCATCAAAATCTTCGCCGAGGACGGTCATTGTGTAATCACCGACTGTCTCATAATAGGCTTTATTGCCATCCGCGCGCGGATCTGCGGAGTGAGAAGTAACGGTGCCCTCGGGGAGCGTTGGATCTGGCGCGACGCGATTGTAGCTGCACTCCGCGATGTTTACTTTGCCATCGCGTGTGTGTATACACGCGTCCTCGCTAGAGGTATCGGCGAGGCCCAGCATATAATAGCCCGCGACGCTATAGCCGACGATGGAGAAGAGGATGGGCACGATGGACTGCGCCTTCTTGTCGGCGTACATCAAGCCGAAGCCGCCGCCGGGGATTAAGCTGAGCCCGATGGCGGCGCTTGCTGATTGTTTCTTTTCGCTGTATTCATCCTGCATCAGCTCGTCGAGGGTCTTCTCATCGCGCAGATCGGAGTCATCTGGGGCGCCGCCGCGCTGGGCGAGGAGCACCTCAGGGGGCGCGGCGACCTCAGGGGGGGTCAGCTGCCGGGGCGAGGCGATCGCGCCGCTGATGAGCAGGCAGTTGATCCAGAGGGCAAGGGTGCGCATCTTCATCCTCGATGTCTACGAGAGGGCTCCACAATGCAACATCACGCGGCCACGATCAACGCTGTCGCGCGTCATCACGGCGGCTTGATGCTCAGATGAACCCCTGCGTGCTGATCCCCAGCTTTGAGGCCGCCGCCACGCTGGGCGCGGTGATCAACAAGGCCGCCGACTTGGGGCCGATCTTTGTCATCGACGACGGCTCTACGGACGAGACGGCGCGCGTCGCCGAGTCCCACGGCGTGGTGACGCTGCGCCACCCGCGCAACCTCGGCAAGGGCGCGGCGCTGCTGACGGGCTTAGCGGCGGCGGCGGGCGGCTTCAGCCACGCCATCACCCTCGACGCCGACGGCCAGCACGCCCCCCAGGACGCGGCGGCGCTGCTGGCCGTCGCCGCCGCGAGGCCTGAGGCCATCATCATCGGCGCCCGCGACTTCAACACCCCCCACGTCCCTGGCGCCAGCCGCTTTGGCCGCTGGTTCTCCAACCTCTGGGTTTGGATTGAGACCGGCGCGCGGCTCAGCGACACGCAGAGCGGCTTTCGGATCTACCCGGTCGCCCAGACGCGCGCGCTGCGCGTGGCCCCCTCGCGCTTTGAGTGGGAGGTGGCCGTGCTGGTCTGGGCGCGCTGGGCCAAGCTGCCGATCATCGACGTGCCGATCCCCGTCCACTACCCCCCGCCCGATCAGCGCGTGAGCCACTACCGAGGCTTCATTGACTCGGCGCGGATCTCCTGGCTGCACACGCGGCTGGTGACGCGGGGGCTGCTGAGCCTGCTGTGGCCGCCGCTGCGCCGCCGTCGATGAGGCCCCCCGCCTGGACGGGGCGCAGCCGGGGATCGGCCTGGGGCCACCGGTTCCTCTTCGCCTGGCTGCGTCGCTTTGGCCTAGAGGCCACCTACCTCTTCATCGATCTCTTCATCCTGCCCTACTACCTGCTCTTCGCCCCCAGCGCGCGCCGCGCCTCGATCCAGTGGATGGAGGCCGTCCACGGCCCCGCCTCGGCGCCTCAGCGCCTCCGGTGGATCTGGCGTCACCTGCGCGCCTTCGCCCACAGCCTCGTTGATCAGATGATGGTCATCGCGGGCAGGGCCGACGCCTTCACCCTGGAGCACCCTGGGGCGGAGACGCTGCGGGGCGCCTACGCCGAGGGGCGTGGGCTCTTGCTGCTCTCGGGGCACGTCGGCGCGCGGGCGGTGGCGGGGGAGCTGTTGAGGGGGATCAAGCTCAACCTGGCGGTCTTTGAGAACGAGGCGCCGGCCATCCGGCGCGCCTGGGCGGCGGGGCGCGCCGATCAGCCCGCGCCGCGCGTCTTAGGGATCAGCGCCGATCCCCTCAGCGGGCTCAAGCTCCTGCGCGCGCTCAAGGCGGGCGAGGCCGTCGCCATCTTGGCCGATCGCGCCTTGGGCGACACCCTGGAGATCCCCTTTATGGGCCGCCCTTGCCGGTTCCCTCGTGGCCCCTTCTTGCTGGCCTTACTGGCCCGCGCGCCGGTGGTCTGCGCCTTCTCCGCGCGGCGTGGTCGGCGATCGCTGATCTTCGAGGCCAAGCGCGCCCCCGAAGTCTCCTATCTCCCTGAAGACAAAGAAGAATCCATGCGGAGCTTGGCTCGTTGGTATGTGGCGGAGTTAGAGGACTTCGCCCGCGCCCACCCGGAGCAGTGGTTTAACCTCTACGACTTCTGGGCCTGAAGGCGAGCGGCGCGAAATCAATCATTTTTTTCTTCATTGAGCTGCGCTACTGATAAGCGCCCCGCCAGCACTCACCGACGCGCGGGGCTGAGGTAGACATGGCTTCTGTAGAGCAACGCGCGCAGGCCATTGGCCGCGAGCTCTTTGAGCGCACGCAGGGTCAAAAACCGGGGATCTTCGACAAGGCGCGCTGGAGCGGCGAGGTCCTTGAGTGGGCGATGAAGGAGGAGGGCTTTAAGACGGAGATGTTCCGCTTCGTCGATGCCTTCCCCGTGCTCAAGACCCCTGAGGAGATCTGGAGACACCTCCAGGAGTACCTCCTTGACTCTGGCGTGGCCGTCCCTGCGGTCATCAAGATGGCGCTCAAGGGCGCCGGGCTGGGCAAGCTCACCCACAAGGTGGCCGCCTCCCAGATCACGAAGAATTTGGAGGGGATGGCCCATAACTTCATCGCGGGCGCGGCGGTGGACTCTGCCCTTAGCGTCCTCGCCGCGCTGCGTGATCAGCGCCAAGCCTTCACCGTCGATCTCTTAGGCGAGGCGACGCTGAGCGAGCGCGAGGCCGACGACTACGCGACCCGCTACCGCCAGCTGATCGAGGGGCTCATCGAGGCCGCGCCGAGCTGGGCAGAAGATCCGCTGCTGGATCAGGATGACCGTGGCCCGCTGCCCAAGGTCAACGTCTCGATCAAGATCAGCGCGATGTACAGCCAGATCGACGGCCTCGCCCTTGAGGAGAGCGTCACGCAGGCCGCCGCGCGGCTGATCCCGCTCTTCCAGCTCGCCAAAGAGAAGGGCGCCTTCATCAACCTTGATCTAGAGCAGTACGCGCTCAAAGAGGTCACCTTTGGCCTCTTCAAGCGCGTGATGGAGGACCCCAGCCTAGAGGGCTTCGAGGACGCGGGCGTGGTCATCCAAGCCTACCTCCGCGACGCCGAGGCGGATCTGGCGGAGCTGATCAAGTGGGCCAAGGCGCACAAGAAGCGGATCACGGTGCGGCTGGTCAAGGGCGCGTACTGGGACTACGAGACGGTGGCCGCCGAGCAGCTGGGTTGGCCGTCGCCGGTCTGGCTGGACAAGGTGGACTCGGACGCCTGCTTTGAGCGCTGCTCCGAGCTGATGCTCAAGCACCACAAGAACATCCGCTCAGCCTTTGGCACGCATAACCTGCGCAGCATCGCCAAGGCGCTGGCCCTCGCCGAGCGCTACAAGGTGCCCAAGTCGGGCTTCGAGGTGCAGTGCCTCTACGGCATGGCCGAGCCGATCAAGGCCGCCTGCGTCGGGGCGGGGCTGCGGGTGCGCACCTACGCCACGATTGGCGAGCTGATCCCGGGCATGGCCTACCTGGTGCGGCGGCTCTTGGAGAACACCAGCAACCAGAGCTGGCTGCGGATGGGCTTAGCCGAGAAGGCCGAGGTGGAGGTGCTGCTGGCCGAGCCCAAGGCCAAGGGGCGTGATCCCATGCTGCGGGCGATCCCGGCGGAGGAGTCCAAGGCCAGCGCGCCGGGGCCGTTCCTCAACGAGCCGCCGAGGGATCTGACGCGGCCACCCCAGCGTGCGGCCTTCAAGGACGCGCTGGACAAGCTGCGGCTGGGCCAGGACTGGGGGCCGATCATCGGCGGCGAGCGGATTGAGACGCAGGAGAGCAAGGACAGCCTTGATCCGGCCGACGGCGTAACGGTGGTGGGCCGCGTGGGCCAAGCCAGCGAAGCCGACGCGCTGCGGGCGATCGAGATCGCCAAGGCGGCGGCGCCCGCGTGGCGGGACGCGCCAGCGGGGCTGCGGGCGGGGCATTTGCTCAAGCTGGCGGCGCTGATGCGGGCCGAGCGCGACGCGCTGGCGGCGCTGATGATCCGCGAGGTGGGCAAGACCTGGCGCGAGGCCGACGCCGACGTGGTGGAGGCCATCGACTTTTGCGAGTACTACGCCCGCGAGGCGCTGCGGCTGGACAAGCCCCAGCGGATGCAGCGGGTGCCGGGCGAGACCAACGATCTGTTCTACCAGGGGCGGGGCGTCGCCGCCGTCATCGCGCCGTGGAACTTCCCGCTGGCGATCTTGACGGGCATGGCCACCGCCGCGCTGGTGTCGGGCAACGCCGTGCTGCTCAAGCCCGCCACAGACTCAATGGTCATCGCCGCGCGCTTCGCCGCGTTGGCGCTCAAGGCGGGCTTCCCTGGCGACATCTTCCACTTCCTCCCGGGGCCGGGCCGCGCCGTCGGCGAGGCGCTGATCAACAGCCCCGACGTACAGATCATCGCCTTTACGGGCAGCTTAGAGGTGGGGCTACACATCTGGGAGAAGGCGGGGCGCACGCCCCCCAACCAGCCTGCGCTCAAGAGTGTCATCTGCGAGATGGGCGGCAAGAACGCGCTGATTGTGGACAGCGACGCCGATCTAGATGAGGCCGTCCACGCGGTGATCAAGTCTGCCTATGGCTACTCCGGCCAGAAGTGCAGCGCCTGCTCGCGGGTGATCGTGCTTCAAGAGCAATACGACGCCTTTATCGAGCGCTTCGTGGAGGCGGCGGCCAGCCTCAAGGTGGGTGATCCGCGCGATCCGGCCACGGCGGTGGGGCCGGTGATCAACATGGAGGTCAAGGCCAAGCTGGAGGCGGCGATCCAGCGGGGCAAGGAGACGGCGACGCTGCTGCTGGGCGCCCCGCACGCGGGTCCGGGGGCCTACGTCAACCCGACGATCTTCGGCGACGTGCGCCCTGATGACGCGCTGGCCCAGGAGGAGTTCTTTGGGCCGATCGTGGCGGTGATGAAGGCGGCGACCTTCGACGAGGCCCTTGACTTGGCCAACGGCACGGCCTACGCGCTGACGGGCGGGCTGATCAGCCGCTCCCCGGCGCGGATCGCCGAGGCGCGGCGGCGCTTCAAGGTGGGCAACCTCTACATCAACCGCAACATCACGGGGGCCATCGTGGGTCGCCAGCCCTTCGGCGGCTTCAAGATGAGCGGCGGCGGCACCAAGGCGGGTGGCCCGGACTATCTGCTTCACTTTATGGACCCGCGTCTGGTGACAGAGAACACGCTGCGTCGTGGCTTTGCGCCCAGCGAAGAGGGCTGAGGGGTCTGATCATCGCGCGCACGGCGGGCGACGCGGGTTCAATCCACGCTTTTGGGCGAGCCACGCGGAAGAAAAAAGCGCGAAACCAGGGGGCTTTGCCCCCTGGACCCCCTCACCTCGTCCCACGATCTCCGTCAAGCGCCCATCTTCGATTCGCCTTAGCCGCTCAGGCTTCGCACTGGCGGCTCGGCGCCTCTACGATGGGCGCTTGACTCGTCGTGATTTCACCTCACTGCCCCTATGATGGCGTTCTACGTAATCGCATGTCAATGGTTCGAGTGTTCAGTTACCAAGGGAGACCTGGCGCCTCCGGCGCCTCAGCGAACGCTACGCGTTCACTTCGTCCGCGTCAAAGCGACCAAAGGGAGCGGCCCGAGGGGAACGCGCAGTGTTTCACGAGGGGGAATTGGCGGCTGCGCCGCCAATTCCTCGCGCGAGGCGAAAGCCCAAGCTGCTGTCCACGTTCCCGGGCGTGCGCCCGGAGCGGCCGGCCGCACGGCAGCTCCGGGCGAGGCTGCCCCAGCAACCACCACGGTCGACGCGCCCGAAGCCTGACGCTTGTTCAGTGTCAAGCCTCGGGTTGCTTTCTTTGTTACCAGATGCTGTCTTGTACAAGCTTTCATTGTACCAATCGAAGCACCATTCCCATACATTGCCGTGCATATCAAAAAGCCCCCATGGATTCGCTCGCGTCTCCTTTTTTGAGGCGTCAGGCGGCGCCTCATCCACGGGGTGCGTCTCACCCTTCGAGTTGCCGTTATACCAACCCACGCGCTTCAGGTCCGCCTCGCTGTCCCCGCTCCAATACCGCGTCGTGGTCCCCGCTCGACAGGCAAACTCCCACTCGGCCTCTGTGGGCAAGCGATAGCCATTACGGTTGGGGATGCGCTTTACATGCGCGGATTTGATTGTCCGCCCCTCTTTCTTAACGTTCGTGATTTCATAGGCCGCGTCCAAGCCATTCTTAACCGACAGCGCGTTGCAGAATACCACCGCGTCAAACCAGCTTACCTGCTCCACTGGTCGCGCCGAGGCGTTCATCCCTGAACTAAAGTAACTTGGGTTATGCCCCATCACTTCCTTATACAGCCACTGCGTCACCGGCGCCGTCATCATCTCAAAACGCTCGTTCAGCTTGACCCAATGCTTGGGCTTCTCATAGCCCCATTCACTCTCGTTATCAGCGCCCATCTCAAACACCAGACCATCCGACGGCGACGGCGGGATCATCACCATCTCGGGCACGAGCGCCTCCGCCCTTGGGGGGATCACGACGCGCGGCGGCGCCGCCGCGCGCTGCGCTTGAGGCCGAGGCGCAGGCTCAGCGCGTGGCACGCGTGGCGCAGGTGGCGCCCCCCCCGCCAGCAGCGCCCGCAGCCCCTCGATCACCGCCCCGATCTCCCCCCTTCGGCGCGGATTATGATGCGTCAAGCGCTCGATCAGCGCCTCCGCCGCCTCACTCAAGCCCTCCCAGCCGCCCACACACGCCAAAAACGTCTGCCCCAGCGCGTACAAGTCCGCCGCTGGCCCAACCACCTCACCCCTGAGCTGCTCCGGGGGCGCGTAGCTCACCGTCGCCATTGCGGTTTCGCCTGTATTAAGGCCAGGCTGATAGGCGATCCCAAAGTCAATCAAAATCGGCGTATCGCCCCCCCTCAGCATGATGTTCTCAGGCTTGATATCGCGGTGAATGACCCCCGCCGCGTGACACACCGCCAGCGCCTCGGCCACGCCCAGAGCGATCGCCGCCGCCGTCGCCTCGGGGAGCGGCCCGCTCGCTAAGCGCGTGCCCAAAGACGCCCCCTCGATCAGCGACATGGCCATGAAATACACCCCCCCGGCCTCCCCCGCGTCGAGGATCGAGGGGAGCCCCGGATGCACCAGCCGCCGCAGCGTGTCGATCTCCTGCCGTAGCCGCGCCGCCATGCGACGATCCAGCCGCGCGTGCATCAACTTCAGCGCGCTCAAGGTCCGATCCGCCTCGCGCCGCGCCCGCCACACCTCGCTCATGCCGCCATAGCCCAGCAACGCCTCCAGTCGCCAGCCGCCGATCTCTTCGTTGGGCGCCCTCGGTGTCCGCGCGACGCCGCCGTGCGCCTGTGTCCGCCGCCCCAAGGTCTGCGTCACCCGCCGCAGGGTCGGGTTCATCTCCAGCGCCCCCGCCACCAGCCCTCGCCCCTCCAGCTCCGCGCCGATAAAGTCCCGCTTGAGGGCCTTGAGCGTCATCGCGCACACCCGCGCTTGGTTGCTGCGCGGCGCCAACGCCTGAATCTCCGCTGCGGCCTCCCCTGCCAACGCCAAGTTCCCCGCCAATAAGGCCGTCTGGAACCGCTGACGCGCCAAGAGAAAGGCGCTGGCTTGTCCATCCGTCAGGCCCTCGGCGGCCAGCCCATAGAAGAACCCCAAGGCGGCGTCGAGCTGGAGCCGCATCTGCACCAGCATGTCCCCCGCCAGCGCCTGCCCCTCCAGGAGCAACTCTGCCTGCTGTCGAATCTCACTCAGCGTCGGCTGAATCTGCATCAGCGCCCGCTGGACCTCATTTAAGCCTTGGTCGTGCAGCATCGCCTGGGTGAGCAACGCCTTGAGCGTCTCTTCGGGCATCTGGTACTGCGCCATCTGGCTCATCGTGGCGAGCTGTTGCTTTAGCCCATTTTCAAAGTGGTTCAAGATCGTGATGACATGTTGCTGATCTTGCCCCAGCTTCTTCAGCAGCGCCTCGACCTTGTGTTCTTGGGCTTGGTCGCTGCCCTCCTTGACCGCCTCCAACAGCGCCTCGATGCTCTTGGCCAAGAGCCCGCCCCCCGGAATCAGCGCCTCTACCGCCAACTTGCCACAGATCGCGATCTTTGGCCCATGTGCCTCGACCAGTCCGCGTAGCCTCCTTCTCACCTCCATCTCGCTCCTCGCCGCTGATGAGTGATGCGCGGGCACGCTGATCAGCCTTGCCCTCTTCGCGCGATGTCGCAGAGTCGCGCCAAATCAAAAAAAACACGAGGCCAATGTCCACCCCCTCAAGGCGATGGCGCGCGCTCATGGCCGCCGCGCACACCTCCACCGGTGGGGTGGCCCTGTGTGGCTTGGTTAAAGGCGTGGGTTTGAGAATTTGGCTTGGGCGGGGGCCTGGGTTTGAGAATTTGGCTTGGGCGGGGGCCTGGGTT
>JAHJCH010000070.1 GCA_018813065.1 Myxococcota bacterium | reverse complement strand
TCGGCGATCTCCGCCTCGGCTCCCCCGAAGATCGTCAGCGCCGAGGCGCCCTTAGCCCCGACATCCCCGCGCAAGAGATCCGCGACTTCCAAGCGCGCTACCGGCTCCAGGCCAACCCCCAGCGTTTTATCCTCAGCGCCTTGGATCGCGCGGCGGAGGCGGCGCGCCGCCCCTTGCCGACGGGGCTGGTGGATATGCGCAGCCGCGATGACCGGCTGGACTACAGCTACCGCGCCGATGATCCCGTCGATGTCCCCTCGGACGGCCAGCTCCACACCGTGCCGCTGGCCGCCCGCCCGATCACCAGCCGACTGCGCTACGTCGTTGTCCCCCGCGAAGACACGGCGGTCTACCGCCTCGCCCAGCTCGACAACCCGCTCAAGGCGCCGCTGCTGACCGGCCCCACGGAGGTCTACGTCGATGGCCGCTATGTGCTCTCAACGGTCATGCCCACCGTGCTGGCGGCGGGCTCCTTTGAGATGGGGCTGGGCGTCGAGCAGGCCATCCAGTGCGCGCGCAACACCCGCTTCGAGGAGATCCGCAGCGGCGAGCGCGTGGTGGCGATGACCGAGCTGCGCCATGAGATCGAGATCACGTTGGCGAACCACCTCCCTCGGCCCGTGGACTGTGAGATCCGCGAGCGCGTGCCCACGCCCGCCCTGGACGCAGAGGTTGTCGTCGAGGAAGGCGAGGTGCGGCCCGCCTGGTCGAGCTATGACCAGGTAGAGCGGGGCCTCCCCCTGGCCGGTGGGCGGCGTTGGCGCGTGAAGATCCCCGCGCGGGGCGCCGAGGCGCTCAAGGCCCAATACACCGTTAAAATTTACGCCAACAATGAGCTGGTCGGCGGCGACCGCCGCGAGCGCTGAGGGGGTAGAAGATGAAGAGGTGCTTGATGGAGGCCCCGATCTCCCATGTCAGCGTGCTGGAGGATCGGGCGCAGGTGACGCGGCGGGGGCGGGTTGAGCTGAAAGAGGGGCTGGCGCGGCTGCGCGTCGAGGGGATCACGCCGCTGCTACAGGATGTCTCGCTGCGGGTCATCGGGCGTGGGGCGGGGCACGTCGTCGAGGCGCGGGCGCGCCGCGCGTTGACGCCGCCGCCGAAGGTCGATCCCGAGGCCGCCGCCGAATTAGATCAGCGGCTCGACGCGCTGGAGGCGCGGGTGGGCGAGTTGGGTCTGAGCCAAGCCCAGCTCTATGCGCGACAACGGCGGTTGGAGGCGGCGCTGCGTGAGGCCCTCGCCGAGATCCCCAATGACGTGGCCTGGGGGCACAGCGCGCCGGAGGTTTGGGCGGCGCAGACGACGCAGCTCTTTGAGCGGCTACATGAAGTGAGGCGGGCCAGCGCGCTGCGCCGCTTTGAGGACAGCGACGCCCGCGAGGCCCATGAGGCGGCGCTCACCGCCCGCCGCGCCCTAACGGCCCATGGCCAAGCGGAGATCCGCGCCGAGCTGGAGATCGACGCGCTGATGAGCAGCGACGGCGCGCTGGAGATCGAGATCGAGTATGTCGTGCCCAACGCCATCTGGCGGCCGCTGCACCGCGCGCGGCTGGAGGGCGAGGCGCTGAGCCTCAGCGCCCGCGCCGCGCTGTGGCAACGCACGGGCGAGGACTGGCGGGGGGTCAAGCTGGCCTTCTCCACCGCGCGCAGCGTCGAGAGCACCCAGCCGCCGACGCTGCGCGATGATCTCCTCCAGGTCCAGCGCAAGCGCAACGAGCTGCACGTCAGCGCCCGCGAGGTGGAGATCCAAGCCGTCACCCCGCCCGCCAAGGGGGGGGGAGGGGGCGCGCCAACCCAAGGGCTGAGCCGCGCGGCGCTGCCGGGCATCGACGACGGCGGCGAGATTCGCATGATCACGGCCTCGGGCGAACACACGATCCTCTCCGACGGGCGCCCGCACATGATCACCCTCGGCCACTTCACCGCCTCGGCGGAGGTCAAGCGCGTGCTCATCGGCGAGCGCGTCGAGGCGGTGCTCCTCCAGGCCAGCGCGCGCAATGAGGGCGAGGCGCCGCTCTTGCCGGGGCCGGTGGAGCTGTTCAGCGAGCACGGCGGCGTGGGCTGGACGCAGCTGAGCTTTACCGCGCCGGGCGCGCCGCTGACGCTGGGCTTTGGCCCGGTCGAGGGGCTGCGCGTGCGTCGGGAGGTCAAGGTCAAGGAGGCCAAGCGGCGCGAGGGCGAGCGTTATCGGACGCAGACGCACACCGCGCTGCTCTACCTCAGCAACCTCAGCGAAGCGCCTGTGCAGATCGAGGTGGTGGAGCGGCTGCCGATCTCCGAGATCGAGCAGATCGAGATCAAGCTCTTGCAGGGCAAGACCTCGGGGGCGCCACGCGGCGATGAGCATGGGATCTACCGTGAGCCGTGGACGATCGAGCCGCTGGCGCAGATGACGCTCAGCTTTGCCTGGCAGCTGCGCATCTCCGATGAGATCAAGGGCTACGCCTGATGCAGACATGGGTGCAGATCTCCTCGGGGCGTGGCCCCTTAGAGTGCAGCCGCGCGGTGGGCTTGGCCTTGGAGGTGCTCACCGCTGAGCTGGAGGCGGCGGGGCACACCGTGGCGCGGCTGAGCGCGGAGCCCGACGAGGCGGCGGGCTGCTTTAAGTCGGCCTTGCTCTCGGTGGAGGGCGACGCGGCGGCGCTGCTGCGGGGTTGGACCGGCTCGATTCTATGGATCTGCCCCAGTCCGTACCGGCCCACACATAAGCGCAAGAACTGGTTTATCGCCGTGGAGGTCTTTGCCCCGGTGGAGGGCGTCGAGGCGCGGATACAGCCCCAGGAGCTGCGCATCGACACCATGCGGGCCTCGGGGGCCGGGGGGCAGCACGTCAACAAGACCAACTCAGCGGTGCGCGTCACGCATCTGCCGACGGGCTTGGTGGCCATCGCCATGGAGGAGCGCGCCCAGCACCTCAACCGCAAGCTGGCCTTGGCGCGGCTTGAGGCGTTGCTGGCGGCGCGTCAGCGCGAGGGCGAGGCGGCGGCGGACAAGGCCCGCTGGGCGGCGCATGATCGCCTGGAGCGTGGTGATCCCATCCGGCGCTTTAAGGGTCCGCGTTTCCAGCCTGCCTAGCAGCCCGCCTCGCGCGGTGATTGCGCGTTGATCGCGCGCTTGGTCCCCGATCAAGTGCATGATTGCGATGTGATCGCGCATTTGATCCCCGATCAATTGCGTGATTGCGATTTGATCGGGCATTTGATCCCCGATCAAGTGCGTGATTGCAACTTGATCGTGCATTTGATCCCCGATCAAGTGCACGATTGCAACTTGATCGTGCATTTGATCCCCGATCAAGGGCGTGATTGCAACTTGATCGTGCATTTGATCCCCGATCAAGTGCACGATTGCGATTTGATCGTGCATTTGATCCCCGATCAAGTGCACGATTGCAACTTGATCGGGCACTGGATCCCCGATCAAGCGCGTGATTCCGATTTGATCGCGCGCTGGGTCCCCGATCCGCTCGGTGAGCGCGCGTTGAGCGCGCGTCATGCCTCAGCGCATTGCGCGCCCCGCGAAAAGATCGCCCTCGATGGGCTCCCCTCGAAGATAAAAGTTCATCACGCGCGGATGCAGGCGCGTCGAAATCCACGGGCCGCCCTGAGGGCGCGCCAAGGGGGGCGGGAAGACCGCCGCCGCCGCCATGACCTCCGGGGTCACATAGGCGGGCCTAAAGGGCAGCGGCGCGATGGGCTGAGGCCGAGCGTCGAGGCGCCCCAGATGCCAACCCCACTCGCCGAAGTTGGGCACATGATCATGCAGCGAGAGGATCTGAAAGCCCGCCGCCATCAAGGTGTCGCCGATGGCCCAGTAGGCGTGGCGGTTGGTGTAGGGGCTGCTGGCCTGCACGGCCACGATCCCGCCGGGGCGCAGGCGCTGGCTGAGCTGCTGGTAGAACTCCAGGGAGAACAGCTTGGCGAGATCGGGCGCGGCGGGATCGGGGAAGTCGGCGATGATGGCGTCATACTGCTGCGTGACGCCGCGAATGAAGGCGTCGGCGTCGAGGTGAAGCAGCTGCACGTCGGCGATCTCTTCGCGCTGATGACGCAGGGCGCCTTGCGGGCGCTCCGCCCACTTATAGACCGGCGCGCGGCCTGGCCCGTCGCTGATGCCCGTGGGGGCTTGGATGACCGCGCGCGGGTCCAAGAGCGCCCCGCCGTTGAGCTTGACCAGGGGCGGATAGGTCCGCGCCAGCGTGGTCACGGCGGGATCGAGATCGACCAAGACGACGCGCGTTACGCTGGGCCAGCGCAGGATCTCGCGCACGGCCAGGCCATCGCCGCCGCCCAGCACCAGCACCTCGCGGGGGGGGGCGTCGAGGCTGGCGAGGGCGGGGTGGACGAGCAGCTCGTGGTAGATAAACTCGTCCTCGCTGTCGAACTGGAGGTGGCCGTTGAGGTACAGGCTCATCTGTCCGCCGCGCCCGGTGACGACCATATCTTGATAAGGGCTCTTGACGTGGTGCTTGATCGGATGGGCATAGAGCCGCTGGCGGGCGTCGGTCAGCAGCTTGGGCGCCCACAGCGCCAGCCCGCCGAGGATCGCGGCCACCATAAGGGTCAACGCCAATAAAAGGCGGGGGCGCTGCAGGCGATCGCGCAGGGCATAGAGGGTCATCAAGGCCACGAGGGTGTTGAGCAGCCCCAGCATCAGGCTGATCTGATCCAAGGCAAAGAGCGGCAAGAGCAAAAAGGCCCAGATCAGCGCGCCGATCAGCGCGCCGATGTAGTCGAGGGCGAAGACATCGCCGACGTTCTCCTTCAGCTCGCTGCGCCAGGCCTCATTGAGCCGCAGCAGCAGCGGGATCTCCAGGCCGATCAGGAAGCCGATGAGGAGCGCCAGGCCATAGAGGATCAGGTTGAAGTGCGTGAGGTAGGCGAAGGCGAGGTAGAGCAGGAGGGCGGAGGCGCCGCCGATGAGCGCCAAGAGCAGCTCGATGAAGATAAACGCCTCGGCCAAGGCGCGGTTGAGGTCGCGCTGCACGAGCCCGGCGATGCCCATGGCGAAGAGCATCAAGGCGATGATGACGCTGAACTGTTCGATGGAGTTGCCCAGCAGGTGCGTAGCGAGGGTGGACAGGGCGTACTCATAGACGAGGCCGGAGCCCCCGAGGAAGAGGACGACGAGTGCGAGGAGCGCGCGCGTGCGGCGCGCGGGCGGCGTGGAGGTCATCGAGGGGCCTTCAGGGTGGTGAGCGCGGCGCCATTATGCCCTCTCTCTTCAAGCATCAGGCGCTTTCTGTCGGGGCCGGATTGCCGCCCTGCAAGCTCGAAGGGATCACAGGGCGCGACGCGTTGATTTTGAGCGCTGAGGTTTATATCCTCCGGCGACGCTCACACCCTGGCTTCAACCCTATGATTCGCACCCTTGGCTTTGACGGTTATCGCAGCTTTCCCTGTCGTCGTCAGTATGATCGGAGCCAACCTTTCCAGCGCCTCGATCTCGCCCCATTGACCTTGCTCATTGGGCGCAACAACGCAGGCAAAAGCAGCATCGCAGCCCTCCTCCACCAGGTGCTCGCCGGTTTAGCGGGGATAAATTCCGAAGCCCTACCCCTAGATGTTGGAGGGCATGCTGTCGCGGAGAGTTTCCAAGATCTCCTTCATGCCAGGGACGCCAATACATTTTTGGAGTTGGATATTGGTTTAAATACAGTGTCGGGCGAACATCGCTTGAACACCATTCTCTATCTGCACAGCCTGCTTGATGAAGACCTTCGCCCCTGGGCGAGGCTCATGGAATGGGACGGACAGGCATATCCCATCCCAGAGGGGCCTCTGGAATGTTGTTTGATCCCCAATGTACCACATCAAAACGAGATTCAGGCTGAGGCCACACGAACGCTACGTGACAGCGTCTGGCTCGGACCTCTACGCGAACCACTCCCCGAGACCGCTCGTCATGTGAATCGTGACCCGCAGGAGCAGATGATTCGTCTATCTGGAGCAGGTATCATTACATTCTTGGCCGAGAATGAGACCCTCTTTAAAGCATTATCAAGCTGGCTACATGAACATGCGGGTTTTTCGCTTAGATGGGAGAAAAACCTTGACCTATGGCGACTCAAGGTCGTAAGGGGCAATGCTCAAAGTATCTCGATTACCCAAGTTGGCGCAGGTGTCCACCAGCTTCTACCCGTCTTGACCCTTGCTCTATATCGTAAAATGCAAGGCGAAACCACACCCTATTTGGATGTGGTTCAGCAACCCGAACTGCATCTCCATGACGCTTTGCAGCCGGTTCTTGGCGATCTGTTTATCGATTGTGCGCTTAGGAAGAGAGGTGTAACAGTCGTGGAAACACACGCCGAAGGCTTGCTGTTACGGGTGCGCCGCCGCATCGCCGAGGGGCGATTATCTCCAGACCTCGTAGCGCTTTACTATGTGGATGATGCCCCAAAGGGTAGCGAGCTGCGCCGCATTGGCCTTCGTGAAAACGGAGATGTAGATGATTGGCCACAAGGCGTGTTCTTTGAATCTTTTGCCGAGGTAAAGGCCTTGCGTACTGCTCAAAGGAAGGGCCATCGTGCGATTCTCGATTGAGGAATCGGAACAAGAGGAGATTCCAAATGTCTGGGATGATTTAAATACACTTTCGGCGCTGGACCAACTTATCGCGAGAGCCAATGAGGCAGATCACAAAATATTGTTGCGGGATGCCGATCTCATAGATCGCAGTCCTTGGTTTTCGGGCGCTCGTCAAGACACTCAAGCCAAACTTTTGGAAATCTGTGAGTTAGCGCGTACTTCCGCTTGGGAAAGCACAAGCGAGGTGGTAAGTGCGTATCGGGTATCGACCCCACTTGAGGCAGAGAGGGCGTTACGCATCGCCAGGAGTCCGCTCAAGGTGCTGGTGGAGAACCGTCAGCGGGATGGTGCTTTGCTGGAGGTGGCTGTTCGCCTCTTGGGTGAGGAGAGATTACGCCAACTCTGGATTTGTGCCCCTGTACCTCCCGTAATCGAGATTGTCCATGCCGGTGGCTGTGGGGAGATGCCATCGATCCTGGCCAGAGAGCTGAGAGAGACCACGAGCGCAGGCTTACCAATGCGTATGATCGCGGTTGTGGATTCTGACCGAAAAGTCAACTCGGATGAAGCGCCATCGGACGCCGCGTGCAAGGTCAAGAGAGAGGCGGAGAGGGTTGGCGCATCCGCCTTCATCCTCTGCAAGCGCGAAGGCGAGAACTATATCCCCGATTTTCATTGGCGCACGGAAACCGCGCGCGACCCTCAAAATCCCCGATTAAAACAGGGTGTTGATCGCCTGCTTGTCATGTCGAAGGTAGAGCGTGACTACTGTGACATGGAACAGCTCGGTCATAAAAAGGTTGCTGTCACATACGAGCGAAGTCGGCCATATCATCTTGAAGTGCTGCTAGAGCGTGTCCGAGCAGCAGAAAATGATCTTCAAGACCTTGCCAAGATGGCCAATGGACTTCGTGACCGTGACCACACACAAGATCTCACCAAGATCCTAAAATTGATAAATCAAAGGCGTTAGCCCGATGAGTTTGCACAAAATGGATGACGGCCCTGAGATCAATCCTAGCGTTGTATTTCTCTTCGATTTGCTGAAATGGATTAGACAGGGGCGCATTCGTGTGCCCGCTTTTCAGCGATCTTATGTTTGGTCACGCCAGCACATGTTGGATTTGTTTGATTCAGTACATAGGCGCTATCCCATTGGGACTTTGCTGTTTTGGAAATCTTCTATCGAGAGCGCTGCACCGCATACTCACTTTGGCCCATTTGATTTAAGTAAAACTCAACCAATGGATACTCTTCTGCTGCTAGATGGTCAGCAGCGATTAACCACGCTGGCCGGGGTGCTCTTGCGTGGTTCAGGCTTACCTATCATTGAGATGGATGATGATCCCACGCG
Organism: Myxococcota bacterium; assembly: GCA_018813065.1. Taxonomy (GTDB): domain Bacteria; phylum Myxococcota_A; class Bradymonadia; order UBA7976; family UBA1532; genus JAHJCH01. Next base: position 16,315 of record JAHJCH010000070.1, on the reverse strand, counting down.
CTGGAATATATACTTCGATGCCAGTGGTAAAGAGGATGGCGTTTTTATGTATCTCTCATCGGATCATCAACCAGAGGTTTGGCAGGTACCGCTGCACCAATTAATCGAGACAGCTACACTCTTTAAATCGATCGGTAATTTATATCAGCAAGATGGCGAGACCCTGGCCGATATCAAAAAAGAAGTATTGATTGAACGACTCCAAGGCGTTGCACGGGCTCTACAGTCCTACAAAATCCCCATCGTAGAATTCGTGACCGATGATTTGAATCTGGCCGTTGAGAGCTTCACTCGACTCAATCGTAAGGGTGTCCACATTGGCGCCGATGAGATGTTCTCGGCCCTGACTTATCAAGCTGGGACTGAGGGCAAGCGCTTTCACATCGCACGGGAGATTGACGAAACCCTGGGGGCCATCAAGCAGGTTGGATTCGGAGAGGTCGATCGAGTGCTTATATTGCGCGCTTTTCTGGTCTCCGCCGGCCTTGATCCCTATCGAACGAACTGGAATAGGCTGAGTAAGGGGACTCAGGAGGAGGTCGCCAGAGTGCTCCCCGACGCCATGCGGCGGGCGCGTGAGGGATTGTTGGGGGGTATCAAATTCTTGCGCGAAGAGCATATCTATCACGCTCGTATGCTTCCCTATGGTCTTCAACTGGTCGGATTGAGCGCATGGTTTGGGGAGAACCCAGATCCCAGTCCAGAGGCCATACGCTTGTTGCGCCGTTGGCTCTGGCTTACCGGCTTTTCCAGTTGGTTTGGACAAGGAAACCCTTCCCGCTATGCGGCGGTCCTCGCAGAGTTGCATGACTGCGCTAAAGCTGTGCGCGAACATGGGGCGGTCGTGCCAACTGAGCTGAAGCACCTACCCTGGAGCACCCCGGCGGAACCTTTTCCCGCTCGCTATGACCTACGCAGCGCCCGTGTGCGAACACTGCTCTGCTTGCTGGCCCGAAACGGTGTACAGCGCCCTGATGGTGAACTCAAAAATGCATCCGCGATCGCCGGGGACTTCGCTCTGAATGGGCCTGAGGCGATGCGTACCATCTGGGCCAGATCATCCAGCTCAACCGCATCGAGTCCAGCCAACCGTATGTTCGATGTATTCGGAGCAGAGAGAGGGCAAGTTCGTACATTGCTGAAAATAAAATCCTTGGACAATAATAGGGCGTTCCTCGAATCGCATATGCTGCCGCATCCAATCACTGAGGCGATGAAAGATTCTGATGCGATGCAAAGGGTTCTCGATACTCGATTAGAAAATATGATTAATCACGAGCGCGATTTTATGAATGAATTGGAGATTGTCTTGCCCACTTCAATGGAACCTAAAGCAATTTCAATCGATCAAGAGGATGTTGCACCACTTTCAGTTTTGACCGACGATGAGAGTTCAATGGAATAGGTGATGATTTGGGCAATTTCCAATTTGGGGTATGTGTGAAATCCATGCCACGCACCCTCGACAGGCTCAATACCAATATGAGCCGCCCAGGATCAGCGCCACGGAGGTGACCGTCACCGTCCCTGTTAGCGTCTCGTCCGCCTCGACATCCAAGGTCCAATCTTTGAGCTGACCCAGGCTGATGAGCAGCCCCAGCGTCGTCTCCGCGTGCGCGCCCTTCAAGCTCAAGCCCAGCGTCCCCCCAAAGAGATCGAGGTCATCGAAGATCTCCTCCTCGCCCCCGCCCTCGACCACCGGCGACAGGTCCGTAAACGCGCCAAAGTGGAGCGCCGCCTTCTCCGAGAGCTGGAGCCGTCCACCCAGCGCGGCGTTGATCACCAAGGCCCCCGAGGTGGTGAAGCGCTCCTCCTCCTCCTCAAACGACGCCCATCGCAGCGCGCCCTCTGCCTCGTCGTATTCAAGCACCTCCCCCGTGGCGTGGGGGTTGGCGACAAAGTACTTGGAGACGGGCAGGTGTATGCGTAGATCCCCCTCCAGTTGAAGTCGAGGGCTCACCCAGGCGACGCCCACGTCGATCTCTGTGGGTAAACGCACGTCGAAGTCCACCGCCTCGTCTCGCTGAAAGCCGTCCTCGTAGAAGTCATTCCCCGCCCACATAAACTGCTCGGTGTGCTGCGCTTTGCTGTAGAGATGCCAGGTCGGTGAGCGGATTTGGAGCCCCAACCGCAGCCTGGAGGTGAGCTGATGTTGGGCCGCTAAGGCCACACGCAGCCCATAGCTCGTCCCCGAGAGGTTGGAGGTGTAGAGCAGCGTGTCGATCGCGCTGTCCGCCTCAAGCACGTCCCGCTCAAAGGCGGAGTCTTGGATCATCAGGTGGGTGAGGTAGAGGCGCGCTGAGGCGCCAAAGCGCAAACGCTCGCTGGGCGCCCAGCCCACGGAGAGGCCCGGCGCCAGCGTCGTCAATTCAAGGGCATAGGTGCCGATGTAGTCGGACACCCAGCCCTCTTCATCCACCGCGTGATCGTGGTAGTTCAGGGATTGGCTCCAGTTGATCGGCTTGGCGATGGAGAAGCCCCAAGCCCAGATCGTGCGGCCCTGCGCTTGGACCAAGACCGAGGCGTTGCCGATGAAGGGGGGGAAGTCGGTGATGCTCATCGCGCCCTCTTCTTTGCCCCCCGCGTTCACCGCGATCCACGTGGCTTCGTAGACGCTGACGTTGGCGCTGAAGGTGTCCTGGACGGCGTAGGTGAGCCCCGCCGGGTTGTACCAGGCCGCTGAGGGATCGTCGGCTCGCGCGTGGAAGGCGCCCCCCTCCACGGCGGCGCGGGTGCCGAGAGGGATTCGGCTGTAGTTGAGGAGGAGAAGGGCGGGCGTCTGGGCCGGATCTACGGCGTGGGCAGCGAGAGGGCAGAGGGCGCTGAGTAAGGTCAAGCACAGGCGCGCGGGCGACATCTTGTTCTTATGCTCCTTGGCGTCCCTCGCCTCAGGGGCTAAGCCTCGCTGGCGGCGGCCATATGCTGGGCGGCGAGCGCCTCCATCTCCTTGTCAAAGTGATATAGCCCCTGCGCCTTGAGCCCGATGAGCTTGAGCCGCTCCAGGATCGAGCGGAAGAGGTCCTCCTCCTCGCGCTGCTCCTCGACGTACCACTGCAAGAAGTTAAAGGTGGCGAAGTCCTGGGTCGAGAAGGCGAGGCCGACCAGCTCATTGATCTTCGTGGTCACAAGCTGCTCGTGCTTGTAGGTGGCCTTGAAGACCTCAGAGATGTCTTTGTAGCTGCTCTGCGGCGCCTCGATGCCCCCCAGGATGGCTTCGCCGCCCGTGCTGTTCACGTAGTCAAAGAGGCGCATCATGTGACCACGCTCCTCTTCGGCGTGCAGGCGCATAAACCCCGCGCAGCCGTTGAGGCTCTGCGCTTGGCACCATGAGCTCATCTGTAGATAGAGGTTGGCGGAGAAGAACTCTAAGTTGATCTGGGCGTTGAGCTTGTCGATCATCTCGGCGCTGAGCATAGATCTACCTCATGGTTTTTGAGCTTGATCTCTATAGCGCCCCTTGGGCTTTAAGAGAAGGGCTGGGCGTCGCGCCCGCATTCGATTGATCTCCAAGGGCCGCGCGGGCGCCCCGGGTCAGCGTCGCTGGCGGATGAGGTGCGCGGGGGGATGGCCGAGAAAATGTCACAACTAAGGCTGAGAGTGTGGCCCGTATGCGCTCGCTTGCTTGTCTCCTCGTGGCCCTCTCGCTGGGCTGCGCTGCTTCTTCCTCCCCTGATTTGAGCGATACGCCCCTCAGCGTGGATCTGGGCTTCGACGCCCACGTTGATCTAGGCGGCGCGATGGACTCAGGCGCGCTTGATGATGTGATCTCCTCCTTGGATTTAAGCCCCATCGTGGATGTTGCCCCTGTCTTCGATGTTGCGCCCATTTTGGATTCTTCGATTGCGTTGGATTCAAGCCCTGTTTTGGATTCAAGCCCTGTTTTGGATTCAAGCCCTGTTTTGGATTCAAGCCCTCATCTCGATCAAGGGCGCCTCGTTGATATGGATGTTGCGCCCGAGGATGCTTGTGTCTCTCCCCCTGGCTTGGAGTGCGGCCCCGATGGCTGTGGTGGGATGCGCCCCGATTGCCCGCCTCCCAAGGTCTGTCAGCAGGGGCGCTGCGTCGGTCCGGCGGTTTGTGGAGATGGCGTGTGCGAGGGCGAGGAGGGCTGCTTGTCTTGTCCTCAAGATTGCGGCGCTTGTCGTGCTGATACTTGTGATGAGGATGATCTGGATGTCTGCGCAGAGACTTGGGAGATCGTGGATGGTTTGGGGCGGCGTGTGCCTCATGCCGATGAGGTCGGCCCCCCACGCGCCGAGCGCTTCGTGGGGATGTTTTATTGGATTTGGCATGAGATCAGCCGCCCCGGTCCCTATAACGTCACCGAGATCCTGGCCGCTCATCCTGAAAATCCTCAGTGGGGTCCAGTCTATGCGCCACATCATTGGGCTGAGCCTGAGCTGGGCTATTATAGCAACGTGGACCCTTATGTTTATCAACGTCATATCAGTCTTTTGGCGGATGCAGGGGTGGATGTTCTTATCTTTGATACCTCGAATACACCGTTTACATGGCCTGAGGCGTATCTAATGCTCTGTGAGGCGCTTGATCAGGCCGCAGCGCAAGGCATGAAGACGCCAAAGATTGCTTTTCTTACGCCATTTTGGGCGCCTCATGAGGTTATCCGTCATCTTTATATGGAGTTGTATGCGCCAGGACTGTGCCAATCGCATTGGTTTATTTGGGAGGGTAAGCCTTTGATCTTGGCCGATCCGGCTTCGATTGAAGACCCAGGTTGTGATGCTTGTAATGGCGGGGTCGGGTGCGTGGCCGCTTGTCAGGGGATCGGGCAGCGCTCGGGTGTTTGTGCTCACCCCGGCAGTGAAGATCCCGGCGTTTGTTGTCTCTGTTATGAGGATGTCGCTCCCCCTCAAGCGCTCTTTACTTTTCGTAAACCCATGCCAGGCTATTTTGAGGGTCCTACGGGCCTGAATCAGTGGGGCTGGTTGGAGATCAGCCCTCAGCATGTCTTTGGTAGTGATGCCAATCCGCATGAGCAGATGGTCGTGGGCGTGGCCCAAAACGCCACGAATACGGCGCTGGCGCCCATGAGCCTTCAGGATGGCATTCATGGGCGAAGTTGGCATGATGGCGCCCGCGATTTAAGCCCAGATGCGGTGCGTTATGGCTTGAATTTTCAGTCTCAGTGGGATCGCGCGCTTGATGTCGATCCGGCTTTTGTCTTTGTCACCGGTTGGAATGAGTGGGTGGCTGGCCGTTTTGAGGCGTGGGCGGGCGTGGGCGGCGGCGCGGTGTTCCCCGATCAGTTTAATCAGGAGTATAGCCGTGATATCGAGCCCATGAGGGGAGGTCATGGGGATGATTATTATTATCAGCTCATGCGCAATCTGCGTGTCTATAAGGGCGCTCGACGCCAAGCGGCTCCTTCTCCACCAAAGACAATCTTGATTGATGGCGATATGACGGATTGGCGAGGCGTGCGTCCTCATTATCGGGATACCGTTGGCGATACTCGACATCGTGATGCGCCAGGTTATGGCGGTCTGCGTTATGTTGACGCTTCCGGTCGTAATGATATCGTGGCGGCGCGGGTGACCTTTGATGAGACGTATGTTTTCTTTTATGTAGAGACGCATCAGCCGCTTACACCTTGGGATGATCCCGCTTGGATGAACCTCCTCATCGATGCGGATGCTGATCGTACGACAGGTTGGCGGGGTTATGAGTATGTCCTCAATTTGCCGCCGCTGGGGCCTGAGCGAACGACCGTGACCCGCCTTGGTGATGGCGAGGTGGTGGGGGAGGCGATGATGGGGATCGCAGAGGCCGCGCTTGAGCTGGCTGTCCCGCGTCGCTTGATCGATCAGGCCGAGCGCGTGGCCCTCACTTTTCATTGGGCTGATAATACGTTTGATGTCGATGGGAGCGTGCCTGAGTTTGGCGTGCTCGGTGAAAACGCGCCCAATCGCCGCGCTTCTTATCGCTTTATCGCCCCTTGAAGCGCGCCTTATGTCCAATCAATCAACAGCGAACGCGCTCCAAGGCTGGCCTCCTGATCTCATCACCCGCTTCATCACCATCGCTGATCTTAGCGTGTGGATGAGGGTCTTGGGCTCAAGCCTCAATGTCTATGGCTATGAAGAAGATCTCGGGCAGCTTGATGAGGCGGGCTTCGCCGCCTATGACGCGCTCGCGGATGAGTTCACCGCCGCGCTCAATGAGATCCGCCAATGGGAGCTGTGGGTTTGCGCTCACCACGCCTCACATTGGGCGGCCTTTATCCGCGATCTTGAGGCCCGCCTCACTCAAGAGGACCTCAGGGCGGATGTCATGTCTATCTTTGCGCAGCTTAAGCAGGGCGTGGCTTATCGAGGGCCGAGCGCCTATCGCCTCTACGCGGCTTGGCGTGAAGATAAGCTTTGACGGGGTTCATCCCCACGCGAGGCGCTTTGATATTTGACGCGCGAACGTCTTTACGCGCGGCCCGCGCAGTGAGATGTTCCAAGGCGCGTAGCCATCGCGCCGGAGATGTCCATGTCGAGCCTCAAGCTCTTGTTCATTCTGCTCTTGGTGGGCTGTGCCCCCCCAAATACATCTTATAACCCCGTGACGGTGCGTCGTGATGTGTCCTCTTGCAATAAAATATGTCAAGAGATGGCTGATTGTAATTATAGTGATAGTGATGTCTCCCACTGTAAAGATCAGTGTCGCAAAAACATTCTAAGTGATCAATGTATCGATGATTATTCGGATGTGAGTTGCGATTCCCTTCGTGGCTTTTTCAACAAGAGCAATCAAAATTGTTTTCCTACCTGTCTTGGTCAGGATGAATATCAAATCTGCGATGATAAAGACGTGAATTCATTGATTCGATGTAATGGCGTTTTCATGGAGTATATCGATTGTAGAGAAACTTGCTTTGATGAAGGAATGAGCTTTGATGTCTGTGGCACAGAGAATGGTCGTGGTCTAACCAATAGCTATCCAATTTGTTTCTGTTTGAAGTATGAGCGCACATAGCCATGAGATCATGCCGCATCTGTGGCGTCGATGGCTCGCCTTAAACCGCCCGCGAGGCGCTCAGCCTCAAGGCGCCTTGGCCGCGCTCAAGCTGTAGACGTAGATCGCCAACGCGCGCAGATCGGCCTCTTTTAAGCGCCGCTTCCAGCCCATCATCCCACGCGCAGGGACCCCCTCGCTGATCGTGTTGAGGATCTCCGGCAGCTGGCCGCCATGAACCCAGATGTCGTCGGTGAGGTTGGCGCCCACCGCGCCCCGCGCCATGTGGCAGTGGACACAGTGGCGCGCGTAGAGCGCGCGCCCCGCTTCAACCTGCGCCGGATCTTTGGCGAGCTCTTCAAGCGCCGAGGCCTCGCCCCCTCGACCCGCGACGCAGCGCGGATCAATGGCCAGCCGCTCGATGATCTCCGCCAATGTGTCCGTGTCGTTGCGATCGGCGATCAGCGCCGCCGCTTTGCAGGTGTCCGGGTGGCAGTTGCCCATGGCCACGCCCATGGGGATGGCGCGCATCACCGCCGTGTCGTTGCCGCTGTCGCCAAAGAAGATGACCTCTTCTTGATTGAACCCCAGCTCGCTGAGCACCGCCTTTAACGCCGTGGCCTTGTTGACCCCCTTGGGCAAGATCTCCACCGTCTCGGGGCTGCTGATCATCACCTCCAACGTGGCCTCCAGCGGCTTGAGCGCGGCGTAGAGCGCCGCTTGTGCCTCCGGGCGGCTGACGACCATCAGCTTGATCAACCCCGGCGCGCCCTCGGTCGGGATGAGCCCCTTGGCGTTGATCCGCGCCCGCTTGAGGAACGCGTCGAGGCCCTCGTTGTGGGCGTCAATCCACGTCTCCTCGGCGCCATGGGCCACGATCCCCAGCCGCGTCAGCCCCTTGAGCGCCGCCTGCGTCGCCGTCAACGCCTCGGGCGGCAGCGCCGCGATGCGCTTGATCTTGAGATCCACCCCGTAGGTGACGCCGCCGTTGAAGAGGAGCAGCGGTAACGTGGGGCCGAGGTCTTTGAGGTGCGGCTTGGCTTGCTCCAGCGTGCGCCCCGTCGCCACCCCCACTTGGCCCCCACAGGCGCGGTAGCGAGCCAGCGCGGCGCGCGTGGCGGGGCGCACCTGGCCATCCGGCCCCAGGCTGGTGCCGTCCATGTCCGTGTAGAGGACCGGGTAGCGCACCTGCGCGGCGGCGGGGCTGAGCGTCAGCGCCAAGATCAGCGGCCATCGGAGGTTGAGGTTCATCTTCATCGTGCCTTGCTCCCGGGCTTTCAACTCGGTTGACCTTGCGGCCCCGCTTCGTCGTCGTCAAGCCCCACCCGCGCGCCTCTGCTCAGCGCGTCATCCCACAGCGCGGGCAAGGGCGTAGGCTCAGCGGCTTCTCTAAATCACAGCGCCTTAAAATGGCTTCGTCGCTGAGGATCTCCGCCACCCGCCCCGCCGCGACCAAGGCGCCGCCCTGGAGGATAAAAGCCCGCGCGCAGACCTCTAAGGCCAGCTCCAGATCATGCGTGGCGATGAGCTGGGCGCGATCAGCGCGCTTGAGCGCCTCAATCAAGCGCCGCCGCCCACGCGGGTCAAGGTTGGCGGAGGGCTCGTCCATCAAGAGCAGCTTGGGATCGGCGGCGAGGGTGGAGGCGATGGCCACGAGCCGCTTCTCGCCGCCCGAGAGCTGGTGGATGGGGCGATCCCTCAGCCGCAGGAGGTCAAAGCGCCGCAGCGCCTCCGCCGCGCGGGCCTCGGCGCCCGCCTCCCCCAGCCGCCGCGCGCTGAGCAGCGTGTCCTCAAAGACCGTGGGCATAAAGAGCTGGTCATCGGGATCTTGGAAGACAAACCCCACCTGCTGTCGCGCCCGCTTGATGCCCTTGGGCGTGATCGGCGTGTCGTAGATCCAGGCGCGGCCCGAGGTGATCGGGAGGAGCCCACAGAGGCTAAGGAGCAGCGTGGACTTGCCCGCGCCGTTGGCGCCGATCAAGGCGGCCCGCTCGCCCTCGTGGAGCGTCAGATCAAGCTGGTCGATGGCGGGCGGCGCGCCCGGGTAGCGCACGGTCAACCCCTCAAGGCGAAGCGGCGCGCTCATAGCCCACTGCTGGCGCACAGCCGCGCGCTGAGGAGGAAGGCGCCCCAGCCAATGAGGTAGCGGAGATCGCGGGCGCGCAGCCGCGTCGCCCTCGGCGGGCTCAACGCCAGCGCCCCACGCAGCCGCATGGCCTGCTCCACCCGCGCCCCTCGGCTCAGCGCGCGATCCAGCAGGCCGCCCAGCATCCGCGCGTGTAGCCGCAGCGGCAGCCGCGCGGCCTTGAGCCGCCGCGCGCGGGTGAGCCGCAGCGCCTCGTCCAGCAGCAGATCAAGGTAGCGGTAGAGCAGCCGCAGCTGGATCGTCAGCGCGCGCGGCAACCCCAGCCCGTCCAGCGCGGCGCAGATCTCGTCGAAGCGGCGCGTCGTCAACAGCAGCAGCGCCGCGCTGACCGTCAGGGCGAAGCGCAGCAGGATCGACAGCCCCGTCAGCCACCCCGCCCGCAGCGTCACGCCCCCCCAGCGGATGAGCGCGGCGTCGTAGAGCGGGTTGGCCGCCGCGTAGAGCAGCGCCAAGGGGCTCAGCAACGCCAGGCGCCCCAAGAGCGCCCAGCCCGAGGCGCGCGCCGCGCGCAGGCTCAACAGCGGGAAGAGGAACAGCGGTGTTAAGGCCTGCGGCGCCTTGGGATCAAAGGTGGCGATGGTGAGGGCGAAGGCGAAGGTGATGATGATCTGGGCGCGCGCGTCTGGGAGCGCCGCCGTCGCCGCCCGCGCCGGGGCGCGCTCAAGGGCGCGGAGGCTACGCTGGAGCGTGAGGAGTGGGTCTCGCATGGCCCTGGGTTTAGCCCAGGCCTCCACCATGAGGGAAGCCCCCGCTCGACGTACACGCACACCGGATCGCTGAGGCCGGAAAAATCCTTGACCCCTCCGCGACCTCGACCCCTAAGATGCGCAAAACTCGGCGCGCTAACCCTTGAGTTATCTTAGGTTTACACATGGTTCGACGTACCCTCACCTGGCCCCTGTGTTGGGCGCTCGCCCTGGCTTCATGTGATGACAGCGGCGGCGCGTCACCCGCTGAGATGCCTGGCGATCAGGGCGCCCTTGACGCCGCGCCCCTTGAGCTTGACGCCGCGCCCCTTGAGCTTGACGCCGCGCCCGTTGAGCCCGACGCGACGCCCGCTGAGCTTGACGCCGCGCCCGCTGAGCCCGACGCTGAGCCCGACGCCGCGCCCCTGGAGCTGCCCTGGTCCTGTGAGGGCGGCGCGGCCTTCCTCTATGAGCCCTTCGGCGAGGTCATCGGCGCCTTCCCCGATGATGTCTTCACTCAGCCAGATCCCCAGGCCCTCACCGGCCTCAAGGTGGATCTCGAAGCCGCCCCTTGGCTGCGCAGCCTGCCGGGTGACTTCAATGAGGTCTTCTTGGATATGGGCACCCTGGATGGCTTTGGCACCTCCGGCGGAGTCCACCTGCGCTTCAGCGCTGGCCTGGCGCCGATCTCTGAGGAGATCGAGGCCATTCAGCTCGTGGAGCTGGGCGCGGACGGCGCGATCAAGGCGCTGGCCTATGAGCCAATCCAGTTCGATGAGGGGCGCGGCTTGGCCCTGTGGCCCATCCGCCCGCTGGAGCCCGCCACGCGCCACGGCGTCATCATCCTCAGCGATGTGCCGCTGCGCGATGGCGGCTGCCTTGAGCCCGGCCCACACATGGGCGCCATCCTCACGGGGCAGGCGCGCGATCCACGCCTCGCGGCGATGACCCCTCGCTATGAGGCGCTCTTGGAGGCGGCGGGCCTGGCGCCCGAGGCCGTGGGCGCGGCGCTGGTCTTCACCACCCAGTCCGTGCATGAGACATCGATGGCCATCGCCGCCGACATCGCCTCGCGCAGCTACGCCTGGGCGGAGACGCCCTCGTGTACGCCCGATGGGCGCTATCTGCACTGTGAGGGGCGCTTCGAGGCTTTTGATTATCGCGACGCCGACGGCGTGGTGCGCGGCGCCGAGCCTGTGTCGTCCTATGCGCTGCCCGTCAGCCTTTGGTTTACACACGTCGATCCTCAGCGCCCCCCGCCCACGATCATCGTCGGCCACGGGATCCAGCAGGATCGCAGCCTGTGCGGCTATATCGCCGGGACCACCGACGCCGAGAGCGTCTCCTTTATCGGCATCGACGCCATCCTTCACGGTGAGCACCCCGCGGGCGTCTCCTCCAGCGCCGCGACGCTGCTGCTGGACTTCTTCGCCGTGGACATCGCCCATCAGACCGTGGACGCGCAGCGCCTGCGCGATAACTTCCGCCAGTCCACCTTTGATCGCCTCCAGCTCCTGCGCCTGCTGTTGGAGAACCCCGACGTGACCGGCGATGGCGTGCCCGATCTCGATGTCAGCCGCGTGGGCTACTTCGGCGTCAGCTTCGGGGGGATCATGGGCTCAGAGTACCTCGCCCTCAGCGACGCCACCTCGATGGCCTATCTGGGGATGCCCGGCGGGCGCCTCTCCGAGTTCGTCCGCTCGGTGCCAGCGGGCTTTGAGGCCCTCTTGGACATGGTGTTCGGCGTCAACACGCCGCCCGCCACGCGCGATCTTATCTTGGCCGGGCTGCAAACCGTGGTGGAGCGCGGGGATCCGATCAACTTCGCCCCCCGCGTCATGACGCGGCGCCTCCCCATCGCCACCGGCGCGCCCCCTCATGTGCTGGCGGTGATGGCCATGGAGGATCAGATCGTGCCCAATCAGGCCACCATCTCCCTGATGCGCGCGCTGCGCTTGCCGCAGGCCGAGCCCAAGGTCCGCGCGATCCCTTATCTGGCGCTGGAGCAGACACCTTTGATGGGGAACGTGGCCGCTGGCAAGCTCACCGGCGGGCTGTTTCAGTATGATCACGTCCGCCGCTATGGGCGGATCGAGGACGCCGATCACGTCAACGTGCTCAAGGGCGATGAGACGCGACATCAGTTCCTCCACTATTACCTGACCTGGCTGGCCGATGGCCTGCCCGAGATCATCGATCCTTATCCAGCGCTGGATCTGGAGGGGCCATGAGCGGCGCGCAGCCCGAGAGCGATGTCATCCAGCTCCTTGAGGATCTGATCCGCAGCGGGGTACACGCGCGGGCCTCGGATATCCACCTTGAGCCCAAGGAGGATCGCCTGCGGGTGCGCTTTCGCATCGACGGCGTGATGGCCGAGCAGCACCCCATCCCGGCGGAGTACACCCTGCCGCTGATCTCACGCGCCAAGATCCTGGGCAAGATGGACATCGCCGAGAAGCGCCAGCCCCAGGACGGCAACTTTAAGCTGCACCTCCACGCCGGTACCCTGATCTCCCTGCGCGCCTCGACCTTCCCCTGCGTCGATGGCGAAAAGATGGTGCTGCGGCTCCTGCGCGGGGTCGATCGACTCAACATCGATCAGCTGGGCATGGGCTCCATGCAATCCAACACCATCCGGCGGCTGGCGCGGCGCAACTCTGGGCTGATCTTGGTGACAGGGCCGACAGGCTCGGGCAAGACCTCGACGCTCTACGCCATGCTCCAGGAGATGGACACGGCGCGCCTCAACGTCGTCACCCTTGAAGATCCCATCGAGATGCAGATGCCCAGCATCACGCAGGGGCAGATCCACCCCCGCGCGGGCTTCACCTTCGCCTCGGGCCTGCGCGCCATCCTGCGCCAAGACCCCGACGTGATCTTGGTCGGTGAGATGCGCGATCTGGAGACGGCCTCCATCGCCTTGCAGGCCAGCCTCACCGGGCACTTGGTGCTCTCGACGGTCCACACCAACTCGGCGGTGGAGACGATCACCCGGCTGACCGACATCGGCTTGGAGCCCTATATCGTCGCCAACGCGCTGATCGGGATCATCTCTCAGCGGCTCCTGCGCCGCGTCTGTAGCAAGTGCGCCACGAGCCACCCCGTTGAGGTCAGCGTCACCGAGGAGGTGGGCTTCAGCTTCCCCTTGCAGGCGAACTTTGTTCAAGAGAAGGGCTGCGCCCACTGTATGCAGACGGGCTATCGCGGGCGGCTGGGGATCTATGAGATCCTCGAGATCGATGATCGTCTGCGCAAGCTCATCAAGGGCCGCGCCAGCGCTCAGCAGTTTAAGAGCCTGCTGCGTGAGATGAACGTGCCGACGCTGCGCCGCGTGGGCATTCACCACGCATCCCAAGGCATCACCACGCCCGAAGAGGTCTTAAGGGTTACATGAGAATCAGCCTGATCGAGTCTCCGCTCCTCGCCGACTTCACCCCCAAGGAGCGCGAGATCCTCTCGGATTATTTTGAGGCGCGCGCGCTGCCGCCCCGCACCCTGGTGGTGCGCGAGGGCGATGACAGTGATGCCATCTATGTGATCCTCGAAGGAGAAGCGCGCATCCAGCGCGGCGGCGTGGTGCTCTCCACGCTCACCCCCGGTGACTGCTTTGGTGAGCTGGGCCTCATCAGCAAGCGCCCCCGCGCCGCCACCGTGCGCAGCGTCGAGGCCCTCGACGTGGCCTTGATGACCCAGGGCGAGGCCGATCGCCTGGCCCGCGAGCACCCCGCCCTGGCGCAGATGCTCCTGCGCGCCTTTATCTCGCGGCTGGGTGAGGTCATGGGCGATCTGACCAACACCATCGCCTCGCTGCTCAAGGAGCGCGCCCGACCGCTGCGCACGCACGTCACCGCGCGGCTGCCCGGCGGTGAGATCCGCGAGGTCCCCGCCGCCACCCCGCTCTATGATCTGCTGCCCAAGTCCATCGACGGCGTGCCCGTCGTCGCCGCGCTGCTCAACGGTAAGCCCCGCGCCCTCAGCCAGCCCCTCTACTCCTCGGCGGAGATCGCCCCCGTCACGCTCAAGGCGCGCGTGGGGCGCACCACCTATCGATTGAGCATGAGCCTGTTGATGCTGGAGGCGGCCAATCAGCTCGATCCCACCCTCGACATCCGCGTCGGCCCCTCTGTGGGCTTCGCCTACCTCGTCGAGGTCCGCCAGCCGGTGGATCTGTCGGTGCTGGCCAAGCAGCTGACCCGCGAGATGCGCGCCCTCATCGACAAGGATCTGCCCCTCCGCCGCGAGCGCTGGACCGTCGAGGAGGCCCGCGAGCAGTTCATTAAGCAAGGCTGGCAGGACGCCGCCGATCAGCTGCGGCTGTGGCGCTCCTCCACCGTGCCCCTCTTCAGCTGCGGGGATCTCTACGCCATCGAGGTCTCGCCCATCGTGCCCTCCACCGGCCACCTCGCCGCCTTTGAGCTGCTGACCCATAACGGCGATCTGCTCCTGGCCTTTGGCGATGATGAGAAGCGCCATAAGAAGCTGCATGTGGAGCGGCCCACCCAGCTGGCCCGCGCTCACTTCAGCTGGCTCAACGCCCTGGGCGTCACCAGCGTCTCGGCCTTTAATCAGCGCTGCATTCAAGGCGATGTGCCCGAGATCATCCGCGTCAGCGAGGGCTTTCATGAGAAGCGCATCAGCCAGATCGCCGACGCCATCGCCGAGAGCGGCGCCCGCGTCATCTGCGTCTCTGGCCCCTCCTCCTCGGGCAAGACCACCTCGCTCAAGCGCCTCAGCGTGCAGCTCCAGGTCAACGGCCTGACCCCGCGCGGGATCTCCCTTGATGATTACTACGTCGATCGCGAGCTGACGGTGCGCGATGAGCACGGCGAGTACGACTTCGAGGCCTTCGAGGCGCTCAACATCGAGCTGATGGGCGAGCACATCCGCCGCCTCATCGCCGGTGAGACGGTGCGCACCGCCCACTACGACTTCAAGAGCGGCCGCAGCCACCCCGAGGGTGGCCCCGAGATCACGCTCAAGGAGGGCCACGTCCTGCTCTTGGAGGGCATCCACGCGCTCAACCCGCGCCTGCCCGTGCCTGATCAGGGGGTCTTTCGCGTGTTCATCAACGCCATGACCTCCCTGGCCCTCGATCACGTCAACCGCGTCAGCGTCTCCGACATCCGCCTTTTGCGCCGCATCGTCCGCGATCGTCATCAGAGGGCGATCACCGCCGCCGATAACATCGCCCGCTGGCCCTCGGTGCGGCGCGGAGAGCGTGAGCACATCTTCCCGCATCAGCACCGCGCCGACGCGGAGTTTAACTCCTCGCTGCTGTATGAACCGGCGGTCCTCAAGGTCTACGCCGAGCGCTACCTCTTGGAGGTGCCTGAGGATCACCCCGCCCACACCACCGCCTATCGCCTGCGGCGCTTGCTGGATAAGTTCGTCGCCATCTACCCCGATCACGTGGGGCCGACCTCGATCCTCCGCGAGTTCATCGGCGGCTTGACCTTCTGACGCGGCGCCCCCCCGCGCCGATCCACGCCAAAATCGCCGCTGCGCAAGTCTGGCTATACTCTCGCCGCCCTGCGGTTTATATTCTTCGCCCCTGCGACCTCACCGCGAAGGATGATCAGAGGAGTTTTGAGCATGCCTCAGAGAGCGCGGTTGCTCTACCGCACCTCGGACGGGACGGAGCAAGAGCACGTCCTCGATCCCAATGAGCGGGAGTACACCATTGGGCGTCACCCCGAGTGTACGGTGACGGTGCTTCAGCAGACCTCCGTCTCTCGTCGGCACGCGCGGATCCTCTTTGATGGGCGCGACTACACCCTCGAAGACCTTAAGAGCTCCAACGGCACTTATCTCAATAACCAGCGCATCATGCAGACGGCGCTGCGCCAGGGCGACAGCTTCCGCTGTGGGGATCTCCAGTTCGAGTTCTCCCTTGAAGGCGAGGATGAGCTGCTCGATCCCATCCCGTCGCCCGATCCAGAGCCCCGTCGCTCGATTCGGCCAGCGGGGCGGCTGCCGATGGGCGCTGGGCGCCTCAGCCCTCAGCCACGCCCCACGCAGATGCCCCCAGGGCGCGGCGCGCCGCGACGCTTGACCCCACGACACTTCGAGCGCTTTGAGAGCGAGGAGGGCGGCGCCTACATCGAGGTGAATGCCCTGGTGGACTTGCGCCTGCTGAAGCTGCCGGAGCTGGTTCGGGCGATGCTTGGCGACGGGACGCTCAGCGAAGGTCACGGCCGCGCGCTGCTCGGTGCACCGGATTCCGCCACGATGGTGCAAGTGGCCCGCAAAGCCGCCCGCGGACGGCTCAGCGTGCGCAAGGTGGAACAGCTGGTGCGCGCAGCCAAGGCGCAGGAAGCGGGCGCCGGCAACAACAGGCGCACCCAGAAGAACAAGAGCGCCGCCGTGCGCGACTTGGAGCTGCGCCTGACCCACCGGCTCGGTGCTCGTACCTGCGTCGAGCACAAGGGCCCCGGTGGCAAGCTCGTCGTCAGCTATGCCGACCTCGATGAGCTCGACCGGATCATCGAGATGCTCGACGCCTAGTGCTCCGTCGCATGGTTGT
>JAHJCH010000069.1 GCA_018813065.1 Myxococcota bacterium | reverse complement strand
TGAGGCCGACGCCGGCGGCGCGGCGGGCGAGGGCGGCTGCACGCCAAGGGAGGAGATCTGCGACGGGGCCGACAATGACTGTGATGGGCTCATCGATGAGGACATCGCCCCGCAGATCTGCGATATGGGCGGCGTCTCGGGCCGCCAGACCTGCGAGGACGACGGCTGGAGCGCCTGCGTCGCCACCGGGCCCATGCCCGAGGACTGCAACGGCCTGGATGATGACGGCGATGGGCAGATCGATGAGGATCTCAGCCGCGCCTGTAACACCGCCTGCGGCAGCGGCTTACAGCGCTGTGAGCAGATCGAGGGCGTGCCCACCTGGGTCGGCTGCACCGCGCGCCCGCCAGAGCCCGAGGCCTGCAATGGCATCGACGATGACTGCGATGGGATCATCGACGAGCACCTTGATCGGCCCTGCCAAGATCCCCGCTGCGGCACCGAGGGCGAGGAGTCGTGCGTGCTGGGGCAGTGGACGCTCTGCTCCGCCCTCGGCCCCGCCGTGGAGGTCTGCAACGGCGTCGATGATGACTGCGACGGCGAGATCGACGATGGCCTCAGCCAGCCCTGCCAGACCCTCTGCGGCGAGGGGCAGCGCGCCTGCGTCAACGGCTCCTTTGAGCAGAGCCCCTGTGTTGGCCGCCAGCCCGAGCCGGAGATCTGCGGCAATCAGCTGGACGATGACTGCAACGGCCTGATCGACGACGGCTGCACCGACTGTATGCCCGGCGAGCTGGTCGAGTGCTCCACGCCCATCGGCGCCTGCACCCCGGGCCAGAGCCGCTGCGATGAGGCGGGCGCGTGGGGCGACTGCCTCGATGGAGACGGCGCGCCGGTGCGCCTCCCCGGCGATGAGCGCGAGGTCTGCGACGGCGTAGACAATGACTGCGATGGCTTCATCGATGAGGATGATCCCACCCTCGGTGATCCCTGCGGGCTCGACGTGGGGCAGTGCGAAGCGGGCCGCGTGGCCTGCGAGGGCGGATTGATCATCTGCGCGGGCGCCACGGAGGGCTCTTCGGAGATCTGCGATGAGGTGGACAATGACTGCGACGGCGAGGTCGATGAGGGCTTGGAGCCGGACGTCTTTGAGCCCAATGAGGGCTGCGCCACGGCGGAGGATCTGGGCGAGCTGGCCGAGAACAATGAGCCGCGCCGCTTGGTGGCCTCGCTCTATCCCGAGGGCGACGCCGACGTCTACTTCTTCCGCGCCGTCGAGGCCTCCAACGCCTGCGTGCCCGGCATCTTCCCCGACGACGCCTTCGAGGTCACCATCGCCTTCACCCCGCCCGAGGGCGCAGGTCATCAGATCTGCATCACGGTCTTTAAACAGCGCGATGATCCGCTGATCTGCGCGGGCGAAGAGGTCGAGATCCTTGAGCCGCGCGCGTGCAGCGGCGCTGGCGAGACGCGCCACCTCTCCCTGGCCCGCTGCGGCTTCAATGACACGATGGACTTCCTCATCGAGATCGAGGCCGACGCGCCGAGCTGCCAGCCCTACACCCTCAGCTTCGCCTCCGCCACCCTCATTGAGCCCGAGGACTAGAGCCGCTATCCTGCGGCCACACCATCGGAGCCCTGAGCATGGCGCGCGTCCTCGCCGTTGATGACGACGGCCACATCCGCGAGATCCTCCGCTTCGCCCTAGAGCAAGCCGGTCACACCGTCCTGGAGGCCGCCGATGGCCGCGCGGCGCTGCGCGTCTTTGAGGCCGAGGCCCCCGACGCCATCATCCTCGACGTGACCATGCCCGAGGAGGACGGGCTGGAGGTCTGTCGTAAGATCCGCGCCACCAGCCAGGTGCCGATCCTCTTCCTCTCCAGCCGCGATGATGAGCTGGATCGCATCCTGGGCCTGGAGCTGGGCGCCGATGACTATGTCACCAAGCCCTTCAGCCCCCGCGAGCTGCTGGCGCGGCTCAAGGCCATGCTCCGCCGCAGTCAACGCGCGCCCGTTGAGCCCGATGCGGGGCCGCTGACGCACGGCGCGCTGCGCCTCGACGTGACCCAACACCGCGCGCACTGGGGCGCGGCGGAGATCGCCCTCACCGCCACCGAGTTCACCCTGCTGCGCGTGCTCCTGCGCCACCCAGGGCGGGCCTATACCCGCGCCGAGCTGGTCGATCGCGCCTGGGGGCCGGGCTATCACGTCACCGATCGCACCATCGACAGCCACATCCGCCGCATCCGCAAGAAGCTTCACCTCGCAGGAGGCGACGTCATCGAGACGGTCTTTGGCGTCGGCTACAGGCTGAAGTGAGCCGCCACGCCGCGCCGCGTCGGGGGCCGGGCGTCCTCCGTCACCTGCTCAGCCTCCACCTCCTCGTGCTCCTGGTGCCCATCTCGGCGATCCTCTTCCTTGACATCTACCAAAGCCACCTGGTGCGCCAGACCGAGCGGCGGCTGATCTCCGAGTCGGCGCTGATCGCCGAGACGTGGCGCGAGGTGTTGATGGACGCCGAGGGGCAGCGGCGGCCTGGGCGCATCCAGCCCGCCCACGTCCGGGGGCGCTACTTCCCCTTCGCCCCCGTCATCGACCTCAACCGCCCCGTGGCGCTGCCCGAGGCGCCCGCCCCCGCGCGCCGCCCGCTGACCCCCCGCCCCGCCCTCGACGCC
>JAHJCH010000004.1 GCA_018813065.1 Myxococcota bacterium | reverse complement strand
TATGAGGGGCTGGTCGATGATATGCGCCGCGATCAGCTGATCACCGACGCCCTCTTGGTCAGCGGCGGCCTCCTCCTCTCGGCGGGGATCACCTGGCTCGTCTACGCCGAGTAGCTTCCCCCCCCATTCGCCCTGTGTTAAGCCTCTCCAGTGAGAGAGCAAGGGGGCGGCGTGATGCCACAGAAGGTGCGTGAGTGGACCTTGATCGAAGAGATCGGGCGAGGCGGGATGGGGGTCATCTATCGCGCCAGCCACGATCTGATGGACGGCGACTTCGCGCTCAAGCGCGTTCACAGCGCCATGACCCTGGACGCCGAAGCGCGGGCTCGGTTTCTGCGCGAAGTCAAGCTCTCTACGGCCCTGCGCCACCCCAATATCGTCCGCTATGAGCTGCCCTTCGTCGATGGCCGCGATGTCTACTTGCCCATGGAGCTGCTGCGCGGCGAGAGCCTAGAGGCGCGCGTCCGCCAGGGCGAGCGCCTGCCGTGGGCCTGGGTCATCGAGATCCTCCGCCAAGCCGCCGCAGGCCTCGCCCACGCCCACGCCATGAGCCGCCCGCTGGTACACCGCGATGTCAAGCCCAGCAACCTCTTCCTCTGCTATGAGGAGGGCCTCGATCCCGAGGTGGAGGTGCAGCTCAAGATCCTCGATTTTGGTCTGGCCAAGCAGGCGGGGGACGCCTCGTTGACCGCCGCGCAGTCCTTTGTCGGCACGCTGCGCTACATCGCCCCGGAGCAGTTCAAGGGGGAGGAGGCCTCGCCCGCCTCGGACATCTTCGCCCTGGGGCTGATCCTCTATCAGCTGCTCGTCGGCGCGCCGCCCTTTGAGCTGCCCTCACAGATGCACCTGATGATGATGGCGCTGAGCCAGACCTATACGCACGGCTTCCCCGCCAGCCCCTGCGAGGCGGGGGTCGATGCGCCGCCCTGGCTGGACGCGCTGACCCGAGCCATGCTCTCGATTCAGCCCGCGCGGCGCCCCCAAAGCGGATTGGAGCTGCTGCTGGAGCTGCATGATCGAGGCGCGCCCGAGGAGAGCGGCTTGGATCTGCGGGCGTTCGATGAGGAGCGGCCCCAGGCCCCGCAGCGTCGTGGGCTGTGGGCGCGGATCAAGGAGGGGGACGCGCAGCTCTTGGAGCAGGCGCGGGTGCAGGCGGAGGCGCGGATTCAGGCGCTGAGCGCGGCCAAGCGGCGGCTTGAGGGGGAGCTGGTGCGGCTCAAGGCCGAGGAACAACGCCGCGAGGCGGCGCGGCTGCGCGCGGAGCAGGCGGCGATCAAGGCCCGTGAGGCCCTGCGAGGCGCCTCGCCCCTGACCGCCGATGAGGGGGCGCGGCTCAAGGCGCAGCTCGACGCCCTCCAAGAGCAGCTCCAAGAGGCGCAGCGGCGGCGCGTGGAGGTCGAGGCGCGGCTCAAGGTGAGCGCGGAGGCCGCAGAGGGGGCGGCGACGCTGGCGCTGGAGAACACGCTCCTCAAGGCCACGGCCAATCGCCTGCGTGCGTCCCTTGAGGCGGCGCAGCAGACGAGCGATCCCCATGCGGTGACCGAGCTGGGGGCGGCCTTGGAGCGCGAGCGGGCGGCGCGTCAGGCCGCTGAGGCGAGGTTGACGCGCCGCGAGGAGAAGATCGCCCGCCTCAAGGTGATGATCTCAGCGGCGGAGGCGGAGCGTCAGATCGCGGAGCGCCGCGCTCAGGACAGCGCCTCGGAGCTGACGACGCTCCACCAGCAGATCCATGCCCTGCGCGCGGCGGAGGCGAGCGCGACGGCGACGGCGGCGCAGGCGGAGGGGCGCGTGGCGGCCCTTGAGGCGGAGCAAGCAGCCCGGCGCGAGCAGCGACGGCGGCTCTCCGCCGAGAACGCCATGCTCAAGGCGCAGCTGTCCAGCGCGGCGACGGCCACCCCCGCGCCCAAGCCCCCCATCACGGCGCCCACGACGACTGAGATCGAGCGCGCCAACGTCGAGGTGGACTGGGTGCGCATCGAGGGCGGCGCGTTTGAGATGGGCGATCCGCTCGGGCCCACGGACGAGCGGCCCACGCGGGTGGTGCATCTCGCCCCCTTCTACGCCTCGCGGGATCTCATCACCGTGGGGCAGTACGCCGTCGCCGTCCGCGCGGGCGTCGTCGCCGCCCCTGAGCCCTTTGGCTGGCTGCTCAACCCTCATATGAACTGGGGGCGCGGGGATCGAGAGCGCCACCCCATCAACGGCGTCAGCTGGGATCAGGCGCGGCGCTTCGCCGAGTGGTGCGGCGGGCGGCTCTTGAGCGAGGCCGAGTGGGAGTTCGCCGCCCGCAGCCGAGGGCAGCGCCGCAAGCACGCCTGGGGGAGCACGGCGCCCAACTGCAACTTCGCGGTGATGAAGACGTGCAGCACCAAGGGCACCCTTGAGATCGGCGCCCGCGCGCGCGGCAACACTCAGCAAGGGCTGCGCGACATCAACGGCAACCTCTGGGAGTGGGTCGAGGATCTCTATCACCCCGACTATCAAGGCGCGCCCACCGACGGCTCGGCCTGGCTGGAGGGGGAGGGCGAGGCGCGCGTCCTGCGCGGCGGCGGCTGGGAGTCCGACAAGCTGCACCTGACGACCACCTATCGAGGCCGCGCCGTGGGCAACGAGCGCCTGAGCTACGTGGGCTTTCGGATCGCTAAGCCGGGCTAAGCTGGAGGCCGCTCCTGGCATCTCATTTGGACGAAATTTGGACGAAATTTGGACGAATCCGAGGCGCTGATCCGCCGAGATCAGCCCGTCAAGAGCACCCGCACGGCGGCGAGGAGGAGGCCCGCGCCGCCGCCCGCTAAGCCCCAAGGCCACAGCGGCGG
>JAHJCH010000068.1 GCA_018813065.1 Myxococcota bacterium | reverse complement strand
CGGCGGCGCGAGGCGCGGCGCTGGGCTGCGCCGGGGCGGCGACGGCGGGCTGCGCGGTCGGATCTTGCGGCAGGCTGGCGAGGGCCTCACCCCAGGCGCCGCGCAGCGTGTTGAGGAGATCGACGACGATCTTTAAGGGCTCGGTCTTGAGGTGAAGGTTGGCCTCGGTGAGCTGCTCCATCATGTAAAGATAGAGCTGCTCCAGGCGCTCACACAGCTCTGGAGAGACGCTGAAATCGAGGCTGCTCATTAACTCACTGATGATTGCTTGGGTCTTATTGATATAAACACCCTTGCCTGCGATATCCCTCGCCTCGATCTTTTGCTGAGCGATCTGCGCAAAGCGGATAGCGCCGTCATAGAGCATCAGCATGACCTGCGCGGGGGAGGCCGTTTGGATCTTGACCGCGCGGTAGCGTTGAAAGCTGTCGCCGCGTTGATAGCTATTCTTTGCGTACATCACCCCTCCTTTCACCCCCCCCATCGACGGTGGGCGGCGGCGCTTGAGGAAAAAATAGAAGCGCGGGGGATTTGGGCCAGTCTGCGCCTGGCAGGGGTGAACGTTAGAGGGCTTGGTTGATCACCAAATCTACAGCGGGGCCATCAACCTTGACGGCTCCGAGCCGCCCGATCAGATCGCCTGGGCTCTTGGAGATGGCGTCCTTGTCTTGATCGATGCGCGCCTCCAAGGTGACCTCGCCCTTCATGGGCACGCCCTGCATGATGTCGCGCGGGCCAAGGACAAACTGGATGGGGAACTTCGTCTCTGGGCTCAGGTCGATGCGGCGCGCGGCGATGGCAGGGGCGGGCTGCCCCGCAGGCACCACCGGGCGGACCATCAAGAAGATGATCGAGCCGGGCTTGATCTTGGCCTCAAAGCCCTCAGCGAGGGAGATGCGCCCCGCGACCTTGCCGCTCTCGACGCTCGCCCCTGGGGCGCCGCCGCCGTGGCCTGTGTTGCCCATCATCCCGCCGCCCACCGCAGGATGCCCTGGCGGCATGGCGCCATGAGCGCCATGCCCGGCGGGCATCGCGCCAGCGGGCTGGCCTTTGATCTTGGCCGCCTGTAGCGGCGCGGTCTTGGCGGCTTGCGCTTCTGTGTTGGGGGCGGGCGGGGCTGGCTTATTGTCCGCGCAGGCGCTCAAGAGCAGCAGGGCTATGGTGAGCCCAAGGGCACGCTTCATCTCAAATCCTCACTCATCCTCGGCGGCTGTCATCGCGCGCAGCCGCGCGAGCTTATCGGCGTCGGGGGGCAGCACAGGCGCCTCGCCCTGAGGTCGCTTATGCCGCCACCGCAGAAAAACCCAAACAATCAAGAGCCCCCCCAAGAGGAAAGGCAGGATGGGCACAAAGAACGTGTACCAAGGCTGCGCGGGGTTGGCGATCTTGCGCTCCTCAGTGTCAAACGCCGCGCGCAGCTTGGCCACGATCGCCTCATCGCTGAGCCCCTCCTTGGCCATCTCGCGCATCTCGCCGCGCAGCTGATAAGCCTGGTAGCTCGTGCAGTTGGTGACGGTCTTGCCCGGACAAAAGGGGCTGAGCAGCTCATCGGAGAGGCCTTGGATGCGGCGATCAAGCGCCTCCTCGGGGGCTGGCTGGGCGGGGGGAGGCTCGGCGGCGAACGCGGGGGCCAAGGCGGAGAGCGTCAAGAAGAGGGCGCCACGCGCCATGGGGGTACATCTCAAGAACATCAACTCCTCACCAGGTGGGCGACGCGCGGGGTGAAGGCGAACCCGGCGAGGGGCTCAACACCCGCGTGGAATGCTGGCGCGCAGCACCCTAGCACCGTTGCGCGCGGAGGTGTAGCGCCATGCTTGAGCGCGCTTGTCGGTGTTTATCGCCGCGCGACGCTGTGATAGAGGCTCAACGGGCACCCTGGGATTCGGAGGCGAGTTGAGCGGCGACACCTCATGGGCGCGCGTGGGGGGCGGCGCGCTGATGGCTCTGGGCCTTGGGCTGGGCGCGCGCGCCTTGTCCATCGCCGCCTTCGCCGAGGGCGCGCTGGGCGCCGCCTACCTGGCGTCGAGCCTGACGACGATCCTCCTGGCGCTCAGCCCGATGTGGGGGGCAATGGGGCTGCGCGGCGCCCGCTGGGGCGATCTCGGCGCGTTGGTCAGCCTGACCGCGCTGCCGATGCTCTTGGGCTGGGGTCACGCCGCGCGGGCGGGGCTCCTCTTCTATGCCCTGCTCCCGCCGCTCCTCGCCGCCGCGACGCTGATCCCCTTTACGCTCGGACACGCCCTGCGCCCCCTCCAGGCGACGCGCAAGGGCGGCGCGGGCCTGATCGCGCTGACCCTCTGGGCGTGGCAGCTGGGCTTGAGCCTCCTGGCGCTGGGCGGGCGCCCCGATCTGCTGGCGGTGGAGGGCGCCTTGGCCGCCTTGCGCCCGCTATGGCTCGTCTGCCCCGCCGCCCTGCTGATCGAGGCCCTCGCAGACCTCTCCAGCGCCCCCAGCCTCGCCGCCCTCCTCGGCGCCGCCCTCCTGTGCCTCAGCCCGCGATTGACCTCTCGCCCCTGAAGTGGAAGACTCCCGCGCTTTCATGGGAGAGGTGTGTTGTGCCGGGGCGATCTGGAAAAAGAACCGCAGAGAACGCGCTTATTCAGCGCGCAGGTGAGCATGATCCATTTCAATTCGAGGTTAAAATTGAGTATCCATTTCAAACAATGGATAAAAAACCGCATTTCTTCTTAGAAATGTTCTTTTTTCTACCAATAAGCCTTGGTGTAAACAAGTTAACCTACGATTCAAATCGATTTTACTCTGATATTCATGATTATTTAAGATATAAAACACCGCACATGACATTTAAGCAGATCATTTCAAGTAAATTCGAGAATTCTCCTTTAAATAAAATCAAAAATATATTATCAAGCGCCGATGAATCCGATTCTATTGATGGAAATTTATTGGTTAAAGAGTCAAAAATATTCGCGATGATATTTAGGCGCGCTTTAACCGATCAATTTGAGCGTATTCATAAGTCGTTGTGCTCTCAAGATTTAATTCAGCGTAAAGACGCAAATACGCAGCTCCTCAAGTCGATATCAGAGGCAAACGCGGCGTGTGAGGGCTTTAGGGCCTTTCAATCTCAGCTGATTACACCCGCGCTCTCCGTGGAGGTGGCGCAGACCTTTCGACAGATCGATGAGCTGCTGAGCTTGAGCTTGGAGGGCTACGCGCTTCAGCTCCTGGGCGATGAGGCGCGGCTCTCAGCCGAAGGGCGCGCGGCGCTGGCCGCCCTCGCCGCCCATGAGGTGGCGTATCGACGCGCGCGGGACTACGAGACGCTGGCCCAGGCGGGTCAGACCAATGAGGGCTATATCTACCGCCACGCGCTGCTCAAGAAGCTGGCGGCCAGCGTGCTCTTCTTGGAGCAGCAGCGCGTCAACATCGCCAAGCGCCTGGAGCCCATCGCCTTCAGCGTCGCCGCCGCCGTCTCGATGGCCTTCGCCACGATGGTGACCTTTATCTCAGCGCGCCTCGCCCCTGTCTCGTGGACCCTCTTCGTCGTCTTGGTCCTCAGCTACGTCGCCAAGGATCGCATCAAGGAGTCCTTCCGCGCCGTGTTCCGCACTTGGGCCGATCGCCACCTCTCAGATCACAAGGTGCGCGTCATCGATCCCAACACCCGGCGGCCAATCGGCTGGTTTGAGCAGAAGTTTCGCTTCTACGATCTGGACGAGATCCCCCCCGAGGTGCGCCGCATCCGCGCCCAGGGCAGCTCCAACCTGCTCATCGATCGAGAGGCGACAGAGCAGGTCTTTCGCTACGCCAAGATCACCACGCTGGAGCCCCAACGGCTGGAGGGCATCGGCGAGCGCGTGGACGGCCTGACCGACATCATCCGCGTGGGGATGTGGCGCTTTATGCGGCGGATGGATGAGCCACACCGCACGATCTTGTGCTTCGATGAGGCGCGCGACGCCCTGACGTCCCTCGACGCGGTGAGGAGCTATCACATCAACGTCGTCTTGCGGCTCAAGACAGGCCACGGCGCCGCCGCCCAGGCCCGCTACCGTAAGCTGCGCGTGATCTTAAATCGAGGGGGGATCATGCGCGTGGAGGAGCCGGAGATCGGCCCCATCAGCGGCTAGAGCGCGCTTCCCTTCATCGGCGCGGGCGGTTAGCGTACGCCCATGCACACACACCGCGTCTTTATCGAGGCCACGGGGCGGCGCATCCAGCCCTTCGATGATCCCATCGACGAGACCCTGATCCGCAACCGCCCGCTCTCGGCGTGGCGCGCCTCGGCCCTCGCCGCCGCCGGGTTGACGCCCATCGAGGCGCTCGATCCGCCCTGCCTCGTCCTCCCCGACACGGCGCTGATCAACGCCCCGGCGCTGCGCGCGTTCCTCGAAGGCGCGGCGGGGCGTGACGCCGTCTTTGTCCTGGGCCGCTCGCGCTTCGCCGCCTCCACCGCGCCGGTCCATGGCCCTGAGATCCAAGAGATCGAGGCCGGGTGGCGCTTGTCACAGATTCGCTATGTCACCGAGGCGGGCGCCGCGCCCGTGGACGTCATCGTCGATCCCCTTGAGCACCCGGTGGACTTCCCCGCGCCCCGACACTACATGGGCAAGGACACCATCGAGATGGGCATCCCTCGCCGCTACGCCATGATCTTGGAGCACTGGGTCCATGTGCTGTGGGCCAATCAGTTCACCGGCAGCCTCGACATGGTGGAGACGCCCCCCTGGCGGATCGCCCTGCGCTTCTTATGGGCGGCGATCAAGGCCCGCTCCTTCAACCACTGGCGGGTCTTGGCCAAGCTCAACCGCGTGGGGAAGGGCTGTGATATCCACCCCACCGCCGTCGTCGAGGGCTGCACGCTGGGCGATGGCGTCAAGATCGGCCCCTACGCCCGCGTCCTCTTCAGCGAGCTGGGCGACGGCGCCGATGTGATGCCCGCCGCCCAGGTGGACGTCAGCGTCATCGGCCCCGGCGCGGTGATCAGCGAGCAGTGCGTGGTGCGCTTCGCCGTGCTCTACCCCGGCGCTGTCGCCAGTCAGCTCTTGATGCAACAGTGCGTCTTGGGCCGCGACGCGGTGACGACCAAGGGCTCCGTCTCTGTGGATCTCAACTTCGATGAGGATATCCGCGTCCCCCTCGATGGCCGGATGCGCTCTACACAGATGCGCTTCCTCGGCTCAGCGTATGGGCACCGCTGCCGCGTGGGCACCGGCTGCTTTATCACGCCTGGGCGAAGCATCCCCAATGACTACTTTTTAATCCGCGATCCAAACTCAATGTTGGCGATTATACCGCCTGGATACGCGGGCGTGCCGCTTATCGCCAATCAAAGGCGAGCGGCGCCTTTAAAGCTGATCAAGCACCTTAAATAAAACGATTATTTCGTAGAGAAATAGTTTAATTTATGAGACAAATTAAACACTTAACCCTGGGAGAAGAGGATGTCTGAGCGATTTTATCTTGAGCTGTCACAAGAGCAAGGCGTCTCCCATAAGTTCTATGAGGTGATCTTGGATGGCGCTGATGTGACGATTCGTTATGGTCGAATCGGCACAGATGGCTCGAAGAGCACCCAGAATAAAGGCACGCCCGATAAGGCCCGCGCGTTCGCCATGAAGAAGCTCGATGAGAAGAAGCGCAAGGGCTACGCGGAGGCGGTGATGGGCGCGCGCAAGAAGCGCGCGGTGACGCGGCGGGCCGTCGAGAGCGCCCCCTCTCACAGCGAGGTCACCTCACCGATCCTCTGGCGCTTCGAGTCTGGCCGGGCGGCTTTCGGCGTCTTCATCGATGAGGCGCGCTGCTGGCTGGGCAATGAGGATGGGCAGATCTTCGCGCTCAACCACGAGGGGGTCGTCGAGCGCCAGTACAAGCTGCCCGACGGCGTTAAGTGCATCGTCGATGACGGCGAGTGGCTCTACGCGGGCTGCGATGACGGCAAGGTCTACGATCTCAACACCAAGATCCCCATGGCCGCCTATGAGATCGCCGATAACATCGACATCTTCTGGCTCGACATCCGCGATGGCGTCTTGGGGATCTCCGATCGCCAAGGCAACGTGATGACGGTCAACCACGAGGAGGAGTCCCAGTGGACGCGGCGCTCACCGGGCGTCTCGGGCTGGATGGTGCGCTGCGATGAGATCGGCGTCTATCACGGCCACAGCAATGGCATCACCATGTACGACTGGGAGGACGGGGCGGTGATCTGGCAAAACCAGGCCGCGCGGGGCGTGCTCTTTGGCTGGCAGGAGGAGACGACGCTCTACGCGGGCTGCGCCGACGGCAACATCTACCAGATCGACAAGCGCGGCGCGCTGGGCAAGACCTATCGCGTGGGCGCGCCGGTGTTCTCCTGCGCGGCGGCGGAGGACGGGCGCTGGGTCTTCGGCGGGGATAACCGCTCCACAATCTATTGCTTCGACGCCGAGGGGCGGCGGATCTGGGAGATGTCAACGGGCTGTGGCTCCGCCTTCTCCATGCAGTATCACCAGGACAAGCTCTACGTCGTCACCACGCACGGCACGCTGGCCTGCATCGACGTCAGCGAGGCGGCGATCACGCGGGCCAAGGCGGGGGGGAAGACCCAGGCGCGCAGCATCCAGGCGCCGCCCCCCTCGGCGGCCGTGCCTGTCGGCGCGCGCCTCCCCGAGACCCGTGAGGCCGGCGCGGGCGTGATCATCGAGTGCTTGATGATCGGGGGTAAGCTGCGGGCGCGGGCGCGCGGCGAGGGCTTTAACCCTGAGTGGAACGTGCAGTTCCCCCGTGAGCTGCGCCAGGCGGGCGCGCGCTTCGTCGTCGAGCGCCTCAAGGAGGCCGATCGCGGCGGCTTTTACCGGGTCTTTGGTGAGATTAAGCGCCTCATCTGACGCCGCGCCGGTGGCGCTGTGGCTGTACTTCTCTTCGCGCCTGAGCGATCATCGCCGCCTCCAAACAGATCAAGGTGCAGCGGCGATGAAGCTCAAGCTGGTTTTCTCTCTCTTGGCGCTGGTGGGGGCCTCCATCGGCGCGCGTGTCCTCCTCCATGAAGCGCCGCCCGTCGCGCCCCAGGCTCAGCCCAGCGAGGCGAGGCCCAGCGAGGCGAGGCCCAGCGAGGCTCAGCCCAGCGAGGCTCAGCCCAGCGAGGCGAGGCCCAGCGAGGCGAGGCCCAGCCTGGGCGCGCTGCGGCCCGCCGTCGCGCGGCAGGGACAGGACAAGGCGGCGCGGCTGCGCGAGGCGGTGATGGTGGACGGGGCCAAGCTGGCCCGCCCCGTGGCGGACACGCCGGGCGGCGGCGCGGTGGCCAAGGTCGAGGCCCCGCCCAGCGAGATCAGCCCCCCCAAGAGCGCGCCCGAGGCCGCTGAGCGGCTCAAGGCGGTCGCCTCATCTCAGCCCACCCCCAAGGATCTCCCCACGCCGGACGCGCCCTGGCCGACAGACACCCAAGGCATCGTCCGGCGCGCCCTGCCCTATATCACCGAGGGCGGCATCGCCGGGCTGTTTGGCGTGGCCCTCGGCGTGACCACCAAGAGCTTCGCCCGCCTGCTCCTCGGCGCCATCGCGCTGTGCTTCATCGTGATTCAGTTCCTCGCCTACAAGGAGATCCTCACGGTGGATTGGGGCAAGTTTCTTGTCTGGGCGCAGTCCTTTGTCTTTAACCTAAGCGACAAAGATTTAGGGATGGGGGCGATTTTGCAGCATAAGCTGCCCGCCGCAGGGGCCTTGGGCGCGGGCTATCTTTTGGGCTTGAAGAAAGGTTAAACCCTTAAAATCGCAATGTAATAGGGGGAATCGCCTTCAAACCAACGCGAGAGCGTCATCTCTACGGGCACCTCAATCCCCCCACGCGCCAAGATGATCAGCTCTAGGCGTTTTTGCCCGCCATAAAACCCCCCCTCCTTGAGCAACCAGCGCGCCCCATCGCGCACCGCAGGCCACATCGACGCGGGGAGGAGTTGGGTGACAGGCGCCCCGAGGATCTCCGCCTCAGGCCAGCCAAAGAGCCGCGTCGCGGCGGGGTTCCATGAGGTGATCCGCGCGCGCTGGTCCAAGGTGATGATGGCGTCCATGGCCGAGCGGGTGATGGCGCGGTGATGCGCCTCGCTGGCCTGCAACGCGGCGGTCCTCAAGGCCACCCGCATCTCCAGCTCCGCCTGCGCCGCCTCCAGCGCCTCGTTCTGCTCCGCCAAGCGCGTGAGGGTCTGCTTCAAGAGCACATGTGTGCGCACCCGCGCCAAGACCTCCTCGACCTCAAAGGGCTTGGTGATGTAGTCCACCGCCCCCACGGCGAAGCCCTTGACCTTGTCGTTCGTCTCACCCAGCCCGCTGAGGAAGAGCACCGGGGTGGCCTGCGTGCGGGCGTCGGACTGGAGCTGATGGCAGACCTCATAGCCGTCCATCTCTGGCATACGGATGTCGAGGAGGATCAGATCCGGCGGGCGGGCGAAGGCGCTGCGCAGCGCCATCTTCCCCCCGGTCGCGGGGCGCACGGTGTGCCCCGCCGCCGTGAGCATGTCCATGAGGAGCCTGAGGTTCTCAGGCACATCGTCAACGATGAGGATGTCGCCTGTGAGGCGATCTGTTCGCAGCTCGACGCTCATGACGCTCCGATGTGTCCAAAAGCAAGCTAGAGGTTTTCCCGCCCACGCGCGTGGGTCAAGGAGAATCGGCTAGGGCTCAAAGAGGGCGTCGGGGAGGCGCAGAAAGGTCTTCATCTGCTCATCGTAGATCGCCTGCGCGCGGGGATCGCCCAGATCGAGGCGCAGCTCATTGATCACCTTTACGCTCAAGTCCATCCACGCCTCCCAGCTCTCGGCGGTGATCTTCTCGTAGATGAACTCGCCGACGGGGCTCTCAAAGGGCTTGAACCGCATCGGCGCGCCGATCTGCTGGTTGCGGTGGCAGCGGATCTCACCCTCTTGGAGTGGGCGATCATCCTCGGGGCGTGGCCCCTCCACCTCCGGCGCCTCGGGCTCGACCCCGACGCCGCGCAGCAGCCCGGCCATCTCATTGGCGGGCATCAGCTCGCCTCGAACCAGCGCGCGCTGGTAGCCCGCCTGCCAGATCTCAACGGCGCCGTCCTCATCGGAGGTGGCGCGCCGCGCGACGCCAAGGAGGAGGTAGGCGCGGGTGTAGTCGGGGTTGATCTTGATGACGTGGCGGAGGACGTGGACCGCCTCCTCGTAGCGCTCGGCGTCGCAGAGCGCTTGGCCGAAGGCGTAGTGGGCCAGATCATCCTCGGGGTTGGCCTGGGCCATCTTGCGAAACTGCTCGATGCGTGCGTTGAGATCCATACTCAGGGCTCTTGTCCTTCTGCTGCGCCCGCCCTCAGCGGCGAGGGCACATTGAGGAGGGTGTCGTGGTTGTCTGGGCGCGCGTCGCCGCTCGGCGCGCCGGTGCGCTGGGGCGCGTGCTTCTCTAAGAAGGCCCCCCAGGACTGCATATCGATGCTCCCCGCCCGAAAACGGATGCCCAAGCCCTTCTCACGAGGCTCCAAGGCGTCCACGGCGCGCACGACCAAGCCCGGCAAGGTGAACCGCGCGCCGCTGAGCGGGTGGACCAGCTTCAGCTCCACGCTGGCGCCCACGGGCAAGAGCTGGGCGGTGTTGATAAAGGTGCCCCCCGCGCTGACATCTCGCAGCGAGAAGCGCCGCAGCGTCTCCAGATCGCTGGGGCGCACCGTCAGGTTGAAGTGCGCGGCGGCGAAGCGGGTGGAGGCGCGGCGCGCGGGCGGCGCGGCTTGTCCGGGGCTGAGCGTCGAGGCGGCGCCCTCGATGACCTCCGCCGAGGCCGTCGCCTTGCGCGTCTCCACCCAGGCGCGGATCTGCTCGATGAGCGTCGCCCAACGCGCGCTGGTCTCCTTGGGGTTGCCGAAGAAGGAGACGCCCATCCCCGAGGGCTGCGCCTCAGTGGCCTCCGTGGGCTTGATCGCCCGCGCGATGACCCCCAAGAGGCTCAGCGAGCCCTCGCCTTGGGGCAGCGTAAAGGTCATGGGCAGGAACTGATTGGGCGCCAGGGTCACGTCTGTGCGCAGGAAGACGCCGTGGAGGCTGACATCCTGTGTGACGGCGTGTTGGATCGAGCGATCCGGCAGCTCGAAGCTCACCTCAAGCTGAAAGCGATAGCGCTGGGAGCGGCGAAAGTGGGTCATCTCGATTCCAGTGGCATCTTGATTCGAGTTGGCATTGCGTTTGCTGACGGCGCGGCGGCCCGTCAGGGCCACCTCCGCCTTACTCTACTACACCCCCAGCGTGGGCGCTGGGCCTGATCACGCGGGCCGTTCACTCCGCTCGTCGAAAGGTGTAGAAAGGCCGCCATCGAACTGGGAGCACCTGTATGCCCAAGTCCCGCCTGAGCGTCGCGCCTGCTGTGATCAAGCCGACCCCGGAGTTTCGACTGGCTGAGCCAATCCAGGCCATCAGCCCCTACCAAGCCGTCTCCTCCCTCGACGAGATCCAAGCGCGCCCTGGCTTGCCGGCGTACAAGCTCGACTGGAATGAGTCCACCGTGCCGCCCTCGCCCAAGGTGGCCGAGGCGATCCGCGCCTTCCTCGACCAAGCGCAGCACCTCAACTGGTATCCGGTGCTCAACAGCGCCAACCTCGCCGCGCGCCTGGAGGCCTTCTATGGCGTGGGTCGGGATCGCGTGCTGGTGACCAACGGCAGCGATGACGCGCTGAGCACGATCTGCACGACCTACCTCAACCCGGAAGATCCGGTGCTGGTCATCTCGCCCACCTATCAGCACTTTTTGGTCTTCGCCCAGAGCCGAGGGGCGCAGATCATCCACCACTACGCCCCCGATCCCTTCGACAAGGACATCCCAGGCGTCCTCGACGCCCTGGCCCGCGCGCAGCCGCGGCTGTGCTACCTCGTCAACCCCAATAACCCCACGGGCGTCCATTACACCCCCTCCGAGGTGGCGCGTCTGCTGGCCGCCGCGCCCTCAACGCTGTTCATCGTGGATGAAGCCTACTCCGAGTTCGCCGGGATCACCGCGATCGGGTTGGTGGAGGCGTACCGCAACATCATCGTGACGCGGACCTTCTCCAAGGCCTATGGGCTGGCCGGGCTGCGGGTCGGCTATGCCTTGGCCCGCGCGGAGATCATCGAGGATCTCAAGCGGGTCTTTAACCCCAAGAGCGTCAACGTCCTCGCCCAGCTCGGGGCCATCGCCGCCCTCGATGATCAGGTCCACCTGCGCTGGTTCCTCGACGAGGTGGAGCGCAGCAAGCGCCACATCGCGGCGTGGTGCGAGGTCGAGGGCGTCCCCTGTCAGCTGACCCCCGCCAACTACGTGATGCTGCGCTTCGAGCAGGCCCCTTGGGTGGTGCGGCGGCTGCGCGAGGAGGGCATCTATGTGCGCGATCGCTCGCAGATGGAGCAGCTTCAGGGCTATGTGCGCTTCTCCGTCGGCACCTTGGAGCAGACCAAGGCCGTCCTCCTGCGCCTCTCGGCGATCCTCCGCGACTTCGCCGCGCTCAACCACACCGGCGCTGCCCGCCAGTAGGGCCAGATCCCTGGCCCTCACCCCGCCGCGCGCTTGAGGCTTGATAACTTTTGACCTCGAAGGCCCCTTCGGTGAGAATTGCCCTGTTTTAAAATTAAAAACAGGGAGATCCGAGATGTCTCGAACCCTCGCCCTCCTCCTCCTGGGGCTCTGGATCGCCGCCTGCTCGGACGCGGCGACGACCAGCGAAGACAATGAAGTGGGCAGCCGCGATGTGGGCAACATCATCCCGCCGCCGCGCGCGGACACGGGGGTGCCTGATCCAGACGCCTCCAACCAGCCACTGCCCGATCAGGGCGTCGTGCCTGATAACTCCCGTGAGCTGCAACTCCAGACCAACCGTGATCAGTTCATGCTCTTTGAGAGCACCACTGAGCTGACGGTCAAGTACGTGGAGTTCGTGCCGGGCCAGGCCACCCCCACCGTGATGGCCAACCGCCCTGTTCAGTTTAAGATCCTCGATCTCAACGGCACGGATCGCACCGTCGAGGGCGTGGGCAACACCCAGCTCGTCAGCACCCGCTCCACCGCCAACGCCCAGGGCCTCGCCAGCGTCACGCTGCGGGCCGGCGCCCGCCCCGACGGCCCCGATGAGTACAGCTTCCGCGTCGAGGCCAGCGCCGAGGGCGCCCCCTCGGTCTACTGGAACGTCACCGTCGCCGACATCCAAGAGGGTGATCTGCGCGTCGTCGTTCGCTATGACTTCGAGAACCTGCGTTATCGCCAGTCGGACCTTCAGACCGTGCAGGTCTACATCTTTGATCACGTCAACTGCGCCACGGCGCGCCAGATGCTGCCCAATGAGGTCATCGGCTCCTACGCGCAGTTCCCGCCCATCGAGAACTATGACGCGTTCACTCAAGAGACGTCCTTCCCGGCGCTGGAGGTCGGCGTCAACTTCAGCCTGCTGGCGACGGGCGAGAACATCGACGGCCACGTCACCACCTGGGGCTGCGTCGATAACGTGCAGATCACGGGGCGCGAGAACACCGTCGAGATCGACATGGACGATCTGCCCCTCGTCTTTAAGGGGCAGATGAAGGCCCTGCACAAGTTCAACCTCTTCGGGCTCTTGGAGACCTCGGGCAACCCCGCCCTGGAGACGGCCGCGCAGCTCTTGGATCTGCTGCGCGTGTTGGGCTCTGATAACGGCGATCGGGGCCGGGCCCTGGTCGAGATCGTCTGCGAGCTGGCCAGCATCGGCGAGGGGACCTGTGACATCCTCCAGAGCATCGGCGGGCCGCTGATCGACCGCGCCATCGAGGAGTGGGTGCCGCAGAACGTCACCGACATCTTCGGGATCATCAGCGACGTGCTCTCCATCGTCGCCGAGATGACCGTCATCGGTGAGCTGGAGTTTACCGAGACCTCCCCCGATGAGACGGGCAGCCTCGGCGACAACAATGACAGCCGCTGGCAGAAGTTCCGCTTTGACTGGCGCGATGGCTGCCCCCCCGGCGACAGCTGCCGCCGTGAGATCCCCGTCGGCTCCGCCGGTGACTCTCAGGTGGACAACCGCCGCGTCGTCGCCGGCGTCTTCAGCGCCCGCGTCGAGGGGGTCAACCTCTTCGTCGAGCCCCATGGCATGAGCTTCAAGTACGGCATCATCGCCCTGGGCGTCATCGAGCAGTGGCTCTTGCCCGCCATCTTCGACGAGGAGCCCCCCGAGGACGGCAACGGCCTGGCCTGGATCCTCAGCCATGTCCTGCCCTGCGAGGACATCAACGAGGCGCTGGGCCTCGCCCGCAACGATCCGCTCTGCTACGACGTGCTGATCATGGGCATCTCCGAGGTCCTCTATGGTCAGCTGGCGCGCCTCGACTTCGCCCCCGATCAGTTCCAGATCAGCGGCGTGTGTGAGATCAAGGACACCAACGGCGATCTCACCGTGGACGTGCTGGAGCACGGCGAGTGGGACGGCGTGATTAACCTGGGCAACTCCAGCCTCAACTTTAAGGGCTGCTTCGAGGGCTGCCGTGGCGCGGATTGCACCCCGCGCGAGTGCGTCGTCCCCGCCGTCGAGTAGCCCCCCGCGCCGACCCTCTGCCCCCGCGCATCATCCCCCGCGCACAATCCCCCGCGCGCAATCTTTGACAGCCGAAGGGGGAGGCCGCAGAATCACCGCAAATTCAGGAGCCAACCTTTGACTTTGAGGGTCATGATCACACGATCACCCGCGCTCTTTGCCTCGCTGGCGCTCGTGGTCGGCTGCGGGGGCGTCAGCCAGGAGGTGATGGATCGCCGCCTCGACGCGGTCAACTCCAAGCTCGCCGCGCTTGAGGAGGTCAACCAGGCCAACCTCTCCCGGCTTGAGGGGCTGACGGATCGCCTGGATCTGCTCTCCGATAAGCTCGAAGCACAGGCCGTGGCCTACGCGCGGCGCACACCACCGGCGCATATCCCGCTCCTCAAGCTCTCGCCGCCGCCGGAGCCCGAGGAGACCGGGCCGGTGCCCACCATGACCCAAGAGGATCTTGAGCCGAGGCTGGCAGCGCCCCGCGTGGGGCCACGCCGCGCCGTGCCGCCGCCCGACAACGCCGCGCACGCGGGCAACATCGGGGTCGTCCCGCTGCCCATCAGCGCGCCCAAGGCGCCGCCCGTGGCGCTGGATGAGGCCATCGCTCTGTTTAAGAAGGCCCAGGCCGAGGAGCGCGCCGGCGCGCTGTCATCGGCGATTGGGCTCTACGGTGATTTCCTCAAGCGCTTCCCCGATCACAGCTACGCCGACAACGCCCTCCTCCGCGAGGGGCAGTGTCGCTTCGCCCGCGCGGAGTTCGCTGGCGCGCTGCGCAGCTTCAAGGGCGTCGTCGAGGGCTACCCCACGGGGAATAAAGTCCCCGATGCCCTCTTGATGATCGGCTTGACTCAAAAGAAAATGGGCCAGGCTCGAAAGGGGCGTGACACCTTGACGCGCCTGATGGCCATGTATCCAGAGACGAAGGCGGCGCGAGACGCCGCGACCGCGCTGCAGCAGTCAGCGGACCGAATGTGAGGGGGTATGATGCGGATTTTTACGCTGGCTCTCGCGCTCACCAGCGTCGCGCAGTTGAGCGCGGCGCGCGCGGGCGACGCGATCGTGATCTCTGGGGATCGTCTCCCCGAGGTGCCCGAGGAGTACTACGTCGAGGAGGGCGACACCCTCTGGGACATCTGTACGCACTTCTTCGATGAGCCTTGGCGTTGGCCGACGGTCTGGGCGATGAACCCACACGTCACCAACCCCCACTGGATCTATCCGGGGGATGTCCTGCGGCTGCGGTTGGGCAAGGCGGGCGCTGCGCTGGGCCTGGCGCCGATCACCTACACCGTCGGCGCCCAAGGGAGCGCCCAGGTGACGCTCAACAAGGGCTTCATCGTCGAGGAGCCGCTCAAGCGCCTGGGCGTCCTCAGCTTCTCGCCCGATCCTCGCCAGTACCTCGCCGAGCGCGATGTGGTCTACGCCGAGTTCGACGATCTCGACAAGGTGCGCATCGGCCAGCAATACACGGTCTATGAGATCCTCAACACGGTCTATCACCCCAAAGAGGGCAATGAGATCGGCCAAAAGATCCGCGTGATGGGGATCATCGAGATCGACACCGTCGAGGAGAAGATCGCCCGCGCCCGCGTCATCACCAGCTTTATGGAGCTGCACCGTGGGCTGCTCATCACCGATCTCCTCAACCACTACAACGTCGTCAGCCCGCGCCAGAACCTCGTCAAGGTGCAGGCCACCGTCGTTGATGCGCTCTTAGAGATCAACGAGTTGGGGCAGTTTCACTTGGTCATGCTTGATCGCGGCGGCCAAGAGGGCGTGCAGGTGGGCAACCGCTTCTTGGTGATGCGTCGAGGCGATGGCTACCTCGATCTCGTCGATGAGGAGACCGAGAAGCTGCCCTGGGAGCAGATCGGCGAGGCGCTGGTCGTCGAGGTGCGTGAGCACACGGCCACGGCCATCCTCACGCACACCGCCATGGAGGTTCGCCGAGGTGATCGGCTTGAGATGCAGCTGCACTACTGAGCGCCTCGACCTCCCCCAACCCCCCACGAGCCCCCCACGATGAGCCAAGCCCTCTCAGATGAAGAGCGCGCCGAGTTAAAGCGGCTGGGCGCAACCGCGCTGCACCCTGGCGAGGCGGGCTGGCCGCGCGGCTGCCCGCACCCTGCCAACACGCAGCGTTCGCAGGGTAGTGAGCCCGTCGCGCTGCGGGTGATGGGCACGCTGTCAGCGGGCATCGCCCTCGTCGGCGCGCGTGGCGCCGATCCCTACGGCTTGGATCTCACGGCGCGGCTGGCCCGCGCGGTGGTGGAGGCGGGCCTGGCCGTGATCTCTGGCGGGGCCTTTGGCGTGGACGCTGCGGCGCACCGCGCGGCGCTGGAGGCGGGCGGGCGCACCCTCGTGGTGCTCGGCGCGGGCCTCAGCCACCCCTCGCCCAAGGCCCATATGGGCATCTTCGAGGCGGCGCGGCGGCGCGGCGCGGTGGTCAGCCCCTTCCCCTGCGCCCAGGCCGCCACGCGCTGGACCTTTCCCAAGCGCAACGCCTGGATCGCGGGCTTGGCTGAGGCGGTGATCGTCGTCCAAGCGGGGCGGGAGAGCGGCGCGTTACAGACGGCGAGGGCGGCGCTCAAGCTGGGCCGCCCGGTCTGGGTGGCGCCAGGGCTCATGGACAGCCCGCTCCATGAGGGCTGCCACGCCCTCGTCGATGAGGGCGCGCGGCTGCTGACACACATCAACGCCTGGCGTGCGGCGCATCAGCCCCAGCTGCCCCTCGACGCGGGCCTTGATGCCCCCCTCCGGCTGCCAGCCGTGGAGGCCCGCGCGCTCTGGATGGCGGCCAGCGTCGAGGCGCGCCCGCTCGCCGAGCTGGCTTTGGCGGCGGGCCTCTCCGCCGCAGAGGCCGCCCCCCTGGCCACGCGGCTGGAGCTTGAGGGCTTCCTCAGCGCCAGCCCTGGCGGGCGCTACGCGCGCCGCAACCCCAAGGAGCCCTCATGAGCCCCATTCAAGTCATCGGAGGGGGCCTGGCGGGCTGCGAGGTCGCCCTGACCCT
This sequence comes from Myxococcota bacterium, assembly GCA_018813065.1. GTDB lineage: Bacteria > Myxococcota_A > Bradymonadia > UBA7976 > UBA1532 > JAHJCH01. The sequence goes on along the minus strand of JAHJCH010000068.1, from coordinate 1,417 downwards.
CGCCGCGCGTGGCCTCCCTGTGCGCCTCTTGGAGATGAAGCCGCAGCAGCGCAGCCCCGCCGCCGACAGCGATCGGCTCGCCGAGCTGGTCTGCTCCAACAGCCTGCGCAGCCAACAGCTGGGCAACGCGGTGGGCTTGCTCAAGGAGGAGATGCGGCGCACCGGCGGCCACCTCATCCGCCTCGCCGACGCCGCCGCCGTCCCTGCGGGCGACGCCCTGGCCGTCGATCGTGAGCGCTTCTCCAGCGCCGTGGAGGCCGCCATCGAGGCCTCGCCCCTCATCGAGCGCGTCACCGAGGTCGTCGAGGCCATCCCCGAGGGGCGCGCCATCATCTGCACCGGCCCGCTCACCGCGCCCAAGCTCACCGAGGCCATCGCCGCCGCCGCCGGGCGCGAGCACCTCTACTTTTATGACGCCATCGCCCCGATCCTCGACGACGAGGGCCTTGATTGGCGCGTGCTGTGGCGCCAGAGCCGCTATGACAAGGGCGAGGCCGACTACGCCAACATCCCGCTCAGCGAGGACGAGTACTTCGCCTTCATCCAGGCGCTCAATGAGGGCGACAAGGTCACGCCCAGGGCCTTCGAGGAGGCGCGCTTCTTTGAGGGCTGCCTGCCCGTCGAGGTCATGGCCGAGCGCGGGCCGCTGACCCTCGCCCATGGCCCGCTCAAGCCCGTCGGCCTCACCGATCCGCGCACCGGCCAGCGGCCCTACGCCGTGGTGCAGCTGCGCATGGAGAACGCTGAGGGCTCGGCGTGGAACATGGTGGGCTTTCAGACCCGGCTGCGCTACCCCGAGCAGCGGCGGATCTTCCGCGCGCTGCCTGGGCTGGCGAAGGCGGAGTTCCTGCGCTACGGCAGCGTCCACCGCAACACCTACCTCCACGCCCCCAGCCTGCTCACCGACGCGCTGAGCTTCCGCGAGCGCCCCGATCTGTATTTTGCGGGGCAGATCACGGGCGTGGAGGGCTATGTGGAGTCCATCGCCTGCGGCCAGCTCATCGCTTGGCACGCCTGGGCGGCCTGGACGGGGCGCCCTCAGCCCATCCCGCCGCCGACGACGGCCTTCGGCGCGCTCTACCGTCACCTGCGCGGCGCGGGCATCCACGGCGCCTACAGCCCCTCCAACATCAACTGGAGCTTGTTGGCGCCGATGGAGCGGCAGCGGCGCGAAAAGAAGCCGGAGCGCCGCGCCCGCATGGCCGCCCGCGCCTTGGCCGATCTCGCTGAGTTCTGGGCGGGCTGGGCGCCGTGAGCGACGATCCTGTCTGCGACGATCCGCGTCGCGCCTTGCCCTCGGTGCGCGCGCTCCTGACGCCGCCGCGCGTGGCCGCCCATGGTCACGCCCTGGTCGTCGCCGTCGCGCGCCAGGTCATCGATGAGGCCCGCGCGGGGCGGCTGGCCGTGGCGGCGGTCG
>JAHJCH010000067.1 GCA_018813065.1 Myxococcota bacterium | reverse complement strand
GCGCCCGCCGCGCCCGCCGCGCCCGCCGCCGCCGCCGCCTCCAAGAACCAGTATTGGTTTATCCTCAACGCCTCCGAGAAGGGGCAGTATCGGGTGCTCGTGGCGGTCAACGGCCAGGCCGTCGTCACCGTGCCCTCCAGCAGCCCACAGTACGTCAAGGATCTCACCAGCCACCTCCACGAGGGGAAAAACGAGGTCAAGTTGACCTTCTTGCCTGAGCCCACCGCCAAGGCGCCCGCCACGCCCAAGGACGCCGTAGACATCCTCATCGGTGTTGGGCATCAGGCCGCCGATGGCACCTTGACGATCCATGAGGTGCTGGGCGAGGTGAAGCAGCCCACTGGCCGCGCCTCAGCGGAGGCCCACGTCGTCGAGGTGTCGCTGACGGCGCGCTGAGCCGCCTTGAAAACTTGCCGCCCCTCTGACCCCGTGCTAACTTCCCGCCCGCTCACCCCCGACCAAGAGTGAGGCGGGGCACACCAGCAGCCCCTAAAGAGGAGACCAAGCCCGCTATGGCCGATCCATTTATCACGGCGATTTCTTCTTTAATGGCGCGCCACGCGGGCATCAAGGCCGCGATCTTCGCAGACCTCGACGGCGAGAGCATCGCCCTTGAGCCCCCCTCCGCCAAGGACAGCCTGATCCTCTGCGCGGCCTATGGCGGGATCGCCCTGCGTCGCTTGGCGCTGGCGGAGCAGCGGGTGGGCCGCGCGCCCGTGCGGCAGGTGCAGCTCAACGCCACCGAGGGCAGCTTGCTGTCCTATCGCGTCGGCGACGCCTACCAGCTCCTCTTGATGTTGGCCCCACATAGCCCCACGGCGCACCTCAACGGCGACATCAATGAGGCGATCCAATCGCTTGAGGCCCAGATCTAGCCCCTTAAGGCCCAGATTTAGCTCAGCCCTCTCTCGCTCAGCCCTCTCTCGCTCAGCCCTCTCTCGCTCAGCCCTCTGCGTGGTGAATCTGAAGGCCGCCTGGGTTGCGCAGGTGCAGCCCCAGCGCCTCACGCGCGAAGCGCTGGGGGCTCTTTGTTGAGAGGGCCTCCCCGCGCAGCGCCGTGATCCGCAAAGTCAGCGCGCGGCCTTGGCCTTGAGAGAGGAGCGGCTCCAGCCGCTCAAAGCGCTCCATAAACTCCGCGCAGAAGGGCTCAAGGGAGGCCGCCTCGATGAGCACCACCAGGTCGTTATCGCGTTGATGGCCCAGGAAGGACCACCCACCACGGCGCTGATTGAGGAGCTGATGGAGCAGATCGCTGACGTGGATGAGCGCGTGGTGGGCCCACATAAAGCCCGCGTGGCGGGCGCCCTCCTTGAGCCCAATGACGTCGATCAAGCACAGCCCCACCGCCTGCTCAGCCAGCCGCCGCGCGCGCAGCTCGCGCATCACCTCGGCCTCGCCGGGCAAGGCCAAGAGGGGCGCGGCGGCCTCACCCCGATGCAGCGCGCCGCGTATACGCGCGAAGAGGACCTCATCCGCCCAGCCCTCTTCGATCCACAGCCCCTCTCCACGCAGCGTGGGGCTCAGCGCCGCTGAGGGCGCTTGGCGTGAGGCGTTGAGGAGACACAGATCCGGCGAGAGCAGATCCGCCCGCTGGCTGGCCTCCTCCACGTCGGCGACGGTGAAGGGCAGGTAGCCGTGCTCCTCAAGCCGCGCCGCCAGCCGCGTTGACCAGCCTCGATCCTCGTCGATGATCAAGAGCCGCTGCTTTCGCCGCCGCCGCGCGCGGTGGATCAGCGCTGAGAGGCTGCTGCTGAGCAAGAGGGGATCGATGGGCGGCTCAAGGTGAAAATCCACCTCGATGAGGGGGCGTGTCGGGGATATTGTCACCACAGAGATATCTTGATATGAGGATAGATGCTGAAAAAGTATTCTATTGAATGAGTTTTCATCATACACATAGATAATTAAATTTACTTCTTTGTGTTTTATTGAATTTTTAATTTTAACAATGTCAGATATTTCTATTGTGACGTTATACTCTAAATTCAATAGCATCGATTTGAGAATAAACAAGTCTGATTGATTTTCACCAATAATCATTATTGTTTTACGAAAACGCTGCCTATATATTGCATTTGATTTCACACTCGTGTGCGTAATCGGCAATGAAAACATAAAATTAGAGCCATTTTCTTTATTTTCGACCCATATTTGCCCATCATGTCCTAATATAATGTTTTTACAAATTGACAAACCAAGGCCAGTACCACCTAAAGTTCTTTGCTGTGAAATATCGAGCTGTTCAAATTTATCAAATACTTTAAGCAAATCATCATCGTTAATATGTCCTCCGGTATTAAATATCGATATTACACACGTTTTTTGGTCTAAATATGACTGATGTATTGATATTTCGATAATGCCGCCTTCATGAGTAAACTTAATGGCATTAGATAGCAAGTTGTTCATAACCTGAGAAATACGCTTCTCATCCGCCATAATAACGAGTTCTTTTTTTTCATCTTCTGAAGTGAACTCGATGTTAATTTTTTTAGAGAGCGCTGTGGCCGAATGTTGCCTCATCGAATACCAAATCAGCTCATAAATTTTCACAGATCTAAAACTTATTGGTATTTTGCCTTCTTCAAATTTTGCAATATCGAGTATATCATCGAGTATATCATTTGATTTAATCAATGATTTATGTGCAATCTCTAAATACTCAGATTGACCTTTTGTTAAATCACCAAATATATTCTTTCTAAGTAAATCTATAATAATGCCAACATTATTGATCGGATTTCTTAATTCATGGCTAATAATATGCATAAACTCATCACGTTGCTTCTCCGTTCTTTTTTGACCCGTAATATCCCTAATAATGGTCAGAATTCCAATAAATTCCCCTTGATAATTCAATAAATTGCGAAGTAATACCTCATAGAATGAATTTTGAATGTTAATCTCAATCCAATCAGACAATCTTGATGAATAAGAGAGCTGTTGGCTGGCTTTAAAACTTGAAATACCCAATTTAGAGATGACAGCATAAAAATCTAAATCATCAAAAGTTTTAATCTCAAGGATTTCTTGCGCGATATGATTTGAAACAATCACAGCCCCATTTTTATCGGTAATTATGACACCTGATACGATTGCATTTAAGATTGCGTCAAATCTCTCGTTGCTATCCATGAAATCATCAGATATCCTTGTTATTGCATCGCGTAGCTGGTCTATCCAAAGCTTAAATATCTGCTGTTCTTCGCTGTTTAGCTCCTGGTCGGTGAGTATATAAACGATACCCATCAACTCTTGCTTGACGATCGCGGTCAAGACCGGGATCTGATTGAAATCGAGCCCATCAATATAATCAAAATTAAGAAAATCAATTGTCTTCTTTGTTGTCGTTTTTTTTGATAACTGACCAATTTTATTCCCAGTAAATTGCTGATATTCGGAGATTGCAAACTCAACTAAATGATCAAAAATCGCTCTATCTGAATTTCCCCTCGTAATCAAATGAATATTTAAATTGTTTGTCCCTGGATCTCGAATCAAACCTAAAATTCCATAGGAACGAATCCGATTAAACAAACTTTCTACTATACTTGAGATGATTTTACTGGGATTTCTTTCAACTAAAAGTTTTTTAAGTAAAGAGTACTGCTCATTAAGCGACTCAACTTGAGAACTCAGCCGATGATTAAGCTGTTTTTTTTCATTACTCAGATGATTTGATCTAATTGCATTTCTTACGGTGAGCAAAAAATCAGTTTGACCATCTTTTGTGAGAAAGGCTTTGTTTTTATCAAAATAATGATAGATGTTGCCTTCTTTTAGAATCTCAACCAGCCGCTGATTTGATGTGATCCCCGAGAGGAGAATGCAGGGGAGATCCTCATGCACAGGGGACGACTTGATCTCACGGATTAAGGCATCTCCCGACATCCTCGGCATTTGTTGATCTGTGATGATCAGATCAAAGGGCTCATCGCTGAGCCGATCAAGGGCCTCGGCGGCGGTGAAGGCGAAGCTCAAGCGCGCCTCACCCTTTAAGAGGCGCTTGAGGAGGAGCTGATCGTCCTCGTTATCATCGACGATGAGCACGCGGCCTTGTAGCTCGCTCATAACCCAACCTCCAGGCCGACACGGCCCCTGAGTCGTCGCCCCTCTTGAGACGAAAACAGCGTCAGCGTTGGCACCCCCAGGGCCCTGCGCGCAGGGAGCCGCCCCCAGCGCCCCTGCCTCAATGAGGCCTCGCGCTGATCGCCTATCACGAAGATCTCTCCCGGCGCGAGGGTGATCGCCGGCAGGTCACGCTGCTGCCAGCGCGGGCGCTCATAGAAGACGACATAGGCGGCGTGACCGGTCCGCTCCAGCGCGGCGTGGCGGCCCTCCAGGCCCAAGGCCGCGCGCGTCAAGGCGCCCCGCGCCGGGATCTCGACATGGCTCAGCGGCCGCTGCTCAAAGGCGCGCCCATTGACCACCGGGCAGCCTTGTTGAAGATGCAGCGTCGCCGGGCCTACGGCGATGAGGCGGCTGACCGCGACGCCATCAGGCCAGGCCACCACGATCAGGCGCCCAGGTCGCAGCGGCACCCCGCGCCGATAGAGCAGCCAGTCCCCCTCCAGCAGCGTCGGGCGCAGCTCCTCACTGTCGATCCGCGTCACCCCGAAGCGGCTTGAGGCGCCCCAGCTCAGCAGCGCGCCCATCAGCCCATAGCCGAGGCCGATCAGCAGCAGCGCGCGCCGCCAAGGCACCCGCGCGCCCCAACACGCCCCCCGCCCACGCCACAAAGACCCCGCCCACAGCAGCGCCAAGGCCATCAAGATCGGCGCGGGGTGGCGCAGGGTCTTGAGCCAAAAGGCCAAGCTGGTCAGCAGCGCCACGGCGGTCAAGATCAGCCGCCTCGGCGCGCCACCCGCCGCCGCGATCACCCCCGGCAGCAGCGCATCGAGGAGCAAGCACCCCAGGCCACTCCAGCGCGCTTTGACTGAGTTCAACATCTCGCTCTCTTTGGCAGACTTCACCCGCGCTGACCAGCGCCCTGGCCCATTTTTTAGGCGCGCCGCGCGGGGCGACCTTGACCCTCGTGCGTCGAGGGTGTAGTGTGTCGCCTCGCTGAAAAACTTAAAAAAATCTTATATCTAGCGATGTTACACCGTCGGCCCATCAAAGGAGCCCCCATGAAGGTCAGACTGGCGCTTTGGCTAAGCGTCGCCCTCTCGTTCTCGGCTTGCGAGAAGGCCGATCCCAACTCTGCGGACTATTGGATTGAGCGCCTCAAGACTGAAGAGCGGCGCCAAGCCATCAAGAAGCTCACGGAGATGAAGGCCACCCAGGCCATCGAGCCCCTCATCGCCGCTTATGATGACAAGCGCCACACCTATCAGCTGATCTCCGCGTTGGCCAAGTTTGACGATAAGCGCGCTGTCCCCGTGATGCTCAAGGCCCTTGAGGACACCACCGAGGAGGAGGCGGCCAAGCTCGCCGCCCAGACCCTCCTTGACTGGGGGATCACCGATGAAGTGGACGCCTATATCAAGGTGCTCAGCAACCTCCCCCCCACCCAAGAGCGCAGCAACGTCGCCCACGTCCTCTTAAAGATCCTCTCCAAGAAGCCAGATCCCAAAGCGACGCCGGTCTTGCTCCAGATCCTGGCCGGGGACCCCGACATTCGCTCCATCGCCCTCAATGGCATGGCGGCGGAGGTCTTGGGCAAGCTCAAGGAGCCCAAGGCCCTGCCCAAGCTCATCGAGTGCTTGTGGATGGACGATCACCTTCATCGCAATGTCGTGGCCGAGTGCCGCTTGGCGATCAACCGCATCGGCGGTGAGGCCAAGTTCGGCGATAAGACCGCCATCGAGATGCTCATCCTGACCCTTCAGCGTAAGAACCGCGCGGTGGAGGAGCGGGCCAAGAAGCACAAGTTCCATAAGAGCGGGCTGATCGAGGCGAAGTGCGCGGAGCTTTTGGGTGATCTGGGCGCCAAGAGCGCCGTTGAGGCCCTGACCGAGGCGATAAAGCAAAAGGACGAGATGCCCGCAGAGCTTCAGACCGACCCCAATAAGCAGAACGCCTTTAGGATGGGTCAGGTTCAGAGATACATCTCCATCGCCAGCGCGCTGGCGATGATGGGCGATCCCACGCCGATCGATCATATGGTCAGCCGCTTGGACGTGGAGGGAGACTATCGCGAGATCCTCATCGCCTCGATTCAACAGCTGGGCTTCCTCGGCAGCCCCAAGGCGGTCCCTGGGCTGATGAAGCGCATGAAGAAGGAGCCTGGCCTCCTCGACCCCGATGGTCATGGATTGCGCATCCAAATGGCGATCAATGTGCTCAATATCATTGATGAAAAAGACAATAAGAGCCTCTCTCTCTTCGAGAAAGAGATCAAAAGCTATCAGTCAAAGCTGGCCGGCTATGAGAAAGAGCTTACCGACAAGCTCAAGAAGATCGACGCCAAGAGCACCAAGGCTTATGAGCCTTACTTCAAGGCGTATAAAGACTGGGATAAGAACTATCAGACCATCTTGACCAAGCTGGATACGATAAAATCCTGCGCGGGTGATCAGCAGCTCTCCTGCTGGTTCGCCAAGCTCAACGACGCCGATAAGAGCGTGCGCACCCTGGCGGCTTATCGCCTCGCCCAGATCCAAGATCCCAGCGTGTCCGCCCAGCTGATCAAGGCCATTCAGGCGCTCAACGCTGAGCTGAAGGATAAGCAGACCTATAAGAATCAGCAGAAGGTGGCGGACATCATGGCCCTGCGCAACGTGCTCCTCTTCGGCGTCGCCCGCCAAGGGACCGTCGCCGATATCCCCGCCTTAAAGTCCGTCCGCGCCGAGGATCGGGCCCTGTCGAAGCTCGACAAGTCCTTTAAGGGCCTGCTCTATCCCATGGATCTCCTGCTGGCGAAGCTGAGCCACCGCCTGTGAGCGACGCCACCCTCGTCCTGGAGGTCCTAACAGGGGCGCGCGCCGGAGCGCGGCTCACCGTGGATCTGCCTTGCAGCGTGGGGCGCGCCGCCAGCGCGGCTCTCTGCCTGCCAGACGCGCACCTCAGCGGCCTGCACGGGCAGCTTCGGCGCGAGGGTGACGCCCTGTACTACCTCGACAAAGGCAGCAGCAACGGCTCAAGGCATGTGCGCGGTAAGGCGATCAGCCGCCTGGAGGGCCATCACCTAGAGGCGGAGCTGTGGGACGGCGATGAGCTGCACCTCGGCGTGCCCGAGGAGGCGGTGATCCTGCGCGTCTCCCTGCCCGAGCCCGCGGCGGGAGAGATCATCGCCGTGCGGCCCATCGCCGAGGTGGAGCGCTTCGCTGATCGGATCACGGCCTCGCCGACGCGCCTGCATGTGCTCTACCGCCACAGCGCCAGCCTCGGTGAGAGCACGGATCTCGACGCGGTGCTCAGGGTCGCCACCCAGCTGGTCTTTGATCTGCTGCCCAAGGCCACGCACTTGGCGGTGGCGCTCAAGGAGCGGGCGGGGCGCTTCCCCGTCGTCCACGCCGCCGCCCGTCAGGCCAAGCACAAGAGCAGCATCCCGCTGAGCAAGACCATCCTGCGCAAGGTCCTGGACAAGAAGGCGGGGCTCCTCGTCACCAACGCGGCGGCGGAGTTCTCCACGGCCCGCTCCATCGTGCAGGCGGGGATCGCCAGCACGCTGTCGGTGCCGCTGTGGACAGGCGCCGACGTGCGCGGCGTCCTCCAGGTGGACAACCGCGACGCGCCGGGCCTCTTCGACGCTGAGGATCTAGAGGTGCTGACGGTGGCGGCGGCCCACATCTCCTTCGCCGCTGAGAACGCCCGCCTCGTCGCCCGCCTGCGCCTCGCCGAGCAGCGCCTTGAGGGGGAGAACCGCTACCTCAAGACCCAGGCCCAGGCCCAGACCTTTCAGGGGATCGTCGGCGAGAGCGCCACCATGATGAGCGTCCTGCAGATGGTCGAGCGCGTGCGCGACACCCGCGTGCCCGTGCTCATCCTCGGCGAGACGGGCACCGGCAAGGAGCTGATCGCCCGCGCCTTGCACTACACCAGCAAGCGCGCCGACAAGCTCTTCATCCCCCAGAATTGCAGCGCCCTGCCCGAGCACCTCTTGGAGAGTGAGCTGTTCGGCCACACGCGCGGCGCCTTCACCGGCGCCGATCGCGATAAGAAGGGCCTCTTTGAGCTGGCCGATGAGGGCACGATCTTCCTCGACGAGATCGGCGAGATGCCCTCCAGCCTGCAAGCCAAGCTCTTGCGGGTGCTTCAAGAGGGGGAGATCTGGCCGCTGGGGGCCTCGGCGCCCAAGCGCGTGGACGTGCGCATCATCAGCGCCACGCACCGCGATCTGGAGGTCATGGTCAAGGAAGGCAGCTTCCGCCAAGACCTCTTCTATCGCCTCCACGTCTACCCCATCGCCTTGCCCCCGCTGCGCGAGCGCCGCGAGGACATCCCCATCCTCAGCCGCTACTTTATCCGCCGCTATGCCCGCGAGTTTGGTCGCTCCATCACGGGGCTGACCCCCGAGGCTCAAGAGCGCCTCATCAGCTACCGCTGGCCGGGCAACATCCGTGAGCTGCAAAACGAGCTGCAACGCATCCTCATCCAGCGCATGGACGGCGATCTGATCCTCGTCGAGGATCTCTCGCCAAAGATCTTGGGGCAGACGAGCCTGATCGACGGGCCACAGATCCCCCGCGGCACCCTCAAGGACATGCTCATCGCCGTTGAGCGGGTGCTCATCGCCCGCGCCCTGCGGGAGAACAGCCAAAATAAGACCCAGACCGCCAAGGTGCTTGGCATCACCCGCGAAGGGCTGCATAAGAAGCTCGCCCGGTTTGGGATGAACTACTGATCCACGCTCATGGCAGGCGCCGCAGGGGCGACGCTTTGGCGTCGTCGCCCTGGATGAACGGGCGAGGACAGGACGGAGAGTACACGATGTCGAGACCGCTCTATATCGCCGTAGAAGGCCCCATCGGCGTGGGTAAGACCACGCTGGTGCACCGGCTCGCAGAGCGCCTCGACGCTCGGCTGGTCTTGGAGTCGTTTGAAGATAACCCCTTCTTACCTAAGTTCTACGCGGATAAAGCGCGCTACGCCTTTCAAACCCAGCTTTTCTTTTTGATGAGCCGTTTTCAGCAACAAAAAGAGCTATTTCAAGCAGACATATTTGCCCCAAACACCCTCGCGGACTATCACATCCTCAAGGACCGGATTTTTGCGCAGCTGACGCTTAAAGAGGATGAGCTGGCGCTGTATGAGAAGGTCTACTTCTCCCTGGAGGGGACGACCTTAGAGCCTGACGTGGTGGTCTACCTCCACGCCTCGACGTCGGTCCTCCTTGAGCGCATCTCCTGTCGAGGGCGGGCCTTCGAGGAGGACTTCGACGCCGCCTACCTCGATCAGCTCAGCGAGATGTACCATCACCATTTCTCGCACTATGACCGCACGCCGATGATCTCGCTGGACACCTCTGAGATCGACTATGTGCGCGATGAAGGCGCCCTCGATGAGATCGAGGCGTTGATCTGCGCCTCGATCAACCGCGATCCCTGCTACGCGCTCAACACGCCGCGCCGCTGAACCTCCGCGCCTCACCTCGATAGAAGTTTACCTCACGTCACCGCGCGGTTAGAGTGCCGTGGATTTGGGGTGCTCGCCACCCCGTTTGGGCGATCCCTCGGGCTCGCCCCCACGATGGGATTCCCTGCGGGGTCATGGCATGAAGGTCAACGCCGGTCATTATGTGCTCGTCAAGCGGATCGCCGTCGGCGGTATGGCTGAGATCTTCTTGGCGTTGCGCCGGGGCATGGGCGAGTTCTCGCGCTTCGTCGTCATCAAGCGGCTCCTGCCAGAGCATCGAGAGCGGCCCGTCTATGAGCGGCTCTTCGTCGCTGAGGGGCGGCTGACGGCGCGGCTGCATCACCCCCACGTCGTCGATCTCCATGACTTTGGCAAGCTCGATGGCGCCTACTTTATGGCCATGGAGTACCTCCACGGCGTCTCCGCCGCTGAGCTGATCGGCGCGGCGGCCAAGGTGGGGCGGCGCATCCCGCTGGGCGTCTCGCTCTACATCGTCCGCGCCATCGCCGAGGCGCTGCACTACAGCCACTTTGAGACGGGCTTTCATGGGCAACGCCTGGGCGTCATTCACCACGACGTCAGCCCCCATAACGTCCAGCTGACCTATGACGGGCGGGTCAAGCTCCTCGACTTCGGCGTCGCCACCTCCGAGGGCGACAAGCCCAAGGGCCAGCGCGGCAAGTACGCCTATATGTCCCCGGAAGTGCTGGAGAAACACGAGATCGATCACCGCAGCGATCTCTTCTCCTTGGGGGTGATCCTCTATGAGATCACCATGGGGCGGCGCCTCTTTAAGCGGAAGAAGAAGAAGGAGACGCTGCGCTGCATCCAGGCCCTTGAGATCCCCCCCCCGCGCAGCCTCAAGCCCAAGTACCCCGCCGATCTAGAGGCGGTCTTGCTCAAGTCGCTCAGCCGCGACCCCGCCGATCGCTTCCAGACGGGCCGAGAGTTCAGCGAGGCGCTCAGCCAGGTGATCCACCACCACCACCTCAAGGCCCACGCCGAGAACGCCGCCGCCTTTATGCGCGCCCTCTTCGGCGAGGCGCACATTCAGGGGCGCATGGAGGAGCTGAAGGTCCTCGCCGCGCGCAAGATCGATGAGCCGCTGGCGCTGCCTGATCCGATCCCCAAGGGCGAGGGCGACGCGCTCTTTGAGCGGACCCCGACGCAGGCCCTGCCCGATCCAGAGGACAGCCCCACGGGGCCGGCCTTGGAGCGGGAGCCGCTCATGCTGTCTCCCCTGACCTCGCTGCCGATGACGCCCGACAGCGGTGAGCATGAGCTGGACATCTCGGGGCCGACGGGCACCTTCAAGCACGCCAACCAAGACCTCTTGTTCCCCGCCGAGGGGCTGGAGGCCAGCCTCTTGCCCGAGATGCAGATCGCCGCGCTGACGGCCCCCAGCGCAGGGCGTGGGCGGCGGCCGTGGGCGGCGGCGCTGTTGCTGATCGCCGGGCTGATCTTGGGGGGGCTGGCGGGGCGCGCTTTGAGCCCCGCGCCGCCTGCGCCGAGCAAGGTCCTGCTGGAGAGTGAGCCTGAAGGCGCGCGGGTCTACCGAGGCGAGCAGCTCTTGGGGATGACGCCCTTTGAGCTGGCGGTGACTGAGGCGGACACGTCGGCGCTGCGCTTCACCGCCGAGGGCTTCAATGAGGGCCGCCTGGCCTTCAGCAGCGCCCCACCCCCCGCGCGCGTCTGGATTCAGCTCACGCCCGCCCCTTGAGCCGCGCCCGCTATACTCAGCTGCCCCAGCTGACCAGACCGGAGGTGATACACGATGCGGCTCCTCTCCTTGACGCTCCTCTCCTTGACGCTCCTCGGCCTCAGCGCCGCCGCCGCCGAGGAGATCAACAAAGGCGCCTGCACCTACAAGGGCCACAAGCTCTCGGGGCGTGTGCAGATCGTCGAGCACTTCCCTGACATCAAGGTCAAGGTCGTCGAGCACTTCCCTGACTTAAAGGTCAAGCTCGTCGAGCACTTCCCCAATACCTGTGGGCAGTGGCAGATGGTCAAGAGCGCCCCCGATCTCAAGGTGCAGTTCGTCGAGCACTTCCCCGACATCAAGATCAAGATGGTCGAGCACTTCCCCGGCGTGCCTTGAGGCCGATCAATCCACCAAGAGCCGCGCCCGCACCCGATCATGCTTGCGCTCGCGGTAGCGATCATGGGCCGCCTCGCCCTCGCGGTTACGCTGGTCCGTCGCCGCGTCCATAAACTGAAACTCCGCCAAGACGAAGGCCACAGCGCCCTCCTCCGCCGTGTATGACGTGTGTCGAGTGGCGAAGGCGTCAACGCGCACGGGCAGATCCACCACGAAGTTGATCATCTGAAACTGCGTGGCGCTGAAGTGATTAAGCTGTGGGCGTGCCTTGCTCTTCTTTGGGCGCTGAAGGAGGTGCTTGAGGTGAGAGAGGGACTCTGTTTGCTCAAACAGCCGCTCAAAGTTCAGCAGATCATCACGGCTCTCGCCTGGGACGACATAGTTAAAGGGGATGACCTCGCGCGTGAGGTAGATCAGCGCGCTGAAGACATCTGAGAGCGTCTCGGTGATGATCCGAAAGCGAAGACGGTCATGCACCTCGCGGGCGATGGAGTCGGGGCGGCTGAGCAGCTTGGTGACGATGGAGTCGGCGGACTTGCGGCTTGAGGCGAAGTTGAGGACGCGGATGCCCCGCTGCTTCATGCCGTCGATGGCGTCGAAGACCTTGGTCTCGACCTCATGAAACAGCTCATCGCTGGAGACTTGGAGCCGAAAGAGCAGCTCTCGCCCAGCGACGTGGTGGATGATGTGCATGACCTTGAGCAGCACACAGGCGCAGCGCTGGGGGCCACCGCGCCGTGAGGCCATCAAGAACAGCTCGCGGAGATCCGCCAGCCGCTGCACCTCATCGCACAGCACCATCCCCAGTCGATCTTGGAGGTAGCGCGTCGCTTTTCGGTAGATCAGCCGCAGCCGCATCTCATCGAGCGGGTCTTCCAAGCGCAGCTCCACGAGGCGCAGGAAGTCGTTGACCTGTTGAAGATCGCGAAAAGCGAGGCGGCGCCAGTCGATAACGGAGTCTCCCTGGAGGAGGAGGCGCAGCTGCTCCGCGTCTTGGAGGCTGAGGGGCGTCAGCCCCGCGGCGTCAAGGCTGGGGAGGAAGGCGAGGCCAGGGCTCATCAAGACTCCAAGCAGGGCAGCCTTGACTTAAACCTCCTCTTTCTGGATCGCAAGGGGGCGATCACCCTTCTCCAAGTTGAGCGTCCCCAAGAAGATCGCCCCCGTCAGCGCCAAGAGCGCGAGGTTGCCTAAGATCACCCAGGCCGGGCCGACGAAGAGGAGCGCGCAGATCGTGCCGAGACCACCAAAAAACGCCAGAGCTTTCATGTTCCCCCCAGAGACGATGGCCGGGTTGTAACCCACGCGCGCTTGCTTGAGAAGCGCCCCGTCCACCCTCCGCGAAAAAAACCTCGATGGTTCACATGGGGTGTCGGTGTTTGTAGGTCATTGTGTTCCATACGCCTTCATCCTGGGCGGGGGGGTGACGGATGTCAAAAAAGCGGGAGGAAAAAAAAGCGCCCCTGCGCCATGACCTCCCAAGCCGCGCCTGCCTTGCCTCAGGCCACAGCCCCGCTTATCTTGCCGCCCCATGAGCACAAAAAACACAGCGGCCACCGCAGGCCGGGGCTTCCTCGTCATCACCGGCGCCAAGCTCTGGTTTATGGTCGGCGGGGTCCTCATCAATTTCGGCCTACCTTACATCTTCGGCAGCCGGATCTATGGCGATGGCGTGGATGGTCGAGCCCTATATGGGCAGTACATCGACCTCAACAACACCCTCAGCATCCTCAGCATGGTGATGATCACGGGCGTGATGCAGTCCGTCTCCAAGTTCATCGCCGAGCGACCAGAGCGGCCCGGCGGGCTGGTGGCCCAGGCGCGCAAGCTGATGCTGATCTTCGGTGGGCTGGTGGCAGGTGCCTTTATCTATATGGCGCCCCAGATCGCCGCTTGGCGGAGCAACCCGCATCTGGTCAACGGCTACCGCGCGGCGGGGCTGATCCTCTTCTTCTACGGCGTCTACACCGTCTACATCGGCACGCTCAACGGGCGTAAGCAGTTCGCCCGCCAGGCGCTCTTTGACATCGGCTTCACCACGCTCAAGACCACGCTGGTGATGAGCTTGGCGCTGCTGGGCTTTGGCGTCATCGGCGCCTTCTCGGGCTTCGCGCTCGCGGCGGGGATCATCATGGCCTTGGCCGTTTGGCGGGTGGGGCGCGACCTCCCTGACGGCCAGCCCGCCACGCGGCTGATCAGCTTCGCCTCCAAGGTGATGCTCTACACCCTGGTCTTTAACCTCATCTTCAAGCTCGACATCTTGCTGCTTAAGCCCGCCGCCGCCGCGCTGATCCAAGCCACGGGCGGCGACCTCGACGCCGACGGGGTGCTGGGCCTCTACGGCCTCGCCGTCAACATCTCGCGGATCCCTTGGCAGGCGACCATCGCCATCACCTTTGTCGTCTTCCCCCTCGTCAGCGAGGCGACCTTCGCCGAAGATCGCGCCCGCGCCCGCCTCTACATCCGCCAGACGCTGCGCTACTCCATGCTCCTCGTCGGCGCCGCCGCCGTGGCCCTCGCCGCCGCCCCGCACGCCATCGTAGGGCTGCTGCCGGCCAAGTTCGCCGCCGCCGCCGCGCCCCTGGTCTGGCTGGCGCCAGCCTACTTCTTCTTCAGCCTCTTCAACGTGGTCAACACCCTGCTGATGTCTTCGGGGCGGGCGGGGGCGGCGCTGCTCGTCGGCGGCCTGACCGTCGGCTTGGCGGCGGGGCTCTACTACACCCTGCTGCCGGGCGCGGGGGATCTGACGACCCTGATGATCCGGGCGGGGCAGTGTACCCTCATCGCCTTCAGCGTGGGGCTCTTGGCGGGCCTTGGCGTGCTCTGGCGGGCCTACGGCGCGCCGCTGCCGCTGGGCACCACGCTGCGGGTGCTGGGCTTGGGGGCGGCGCTGCTCCTGATTGGCCCGGCGCTGCCTGCGGGCGGGCGGGTGATCTCCTTAGCCGTGGCCGTCGCCGTGGGCGTGACCTTTATCCTCGGGCTGATCATCACGCGTGAGTTTGGCGCCGAGGACAAGGCGCGGCTGATGCGCGTGCTGGGGCGCAGCCAATGAGGATGCGGCGCGCGTGGTGGATGGCGTGGTTGATCTGGGGGCTCATGGGCTGCGGCGCGCCGCAGCCTGCGCGCAAGGATCTCGCCGAGAGCGTGCGGCTGTTTAACCAGTCGGTGCATTGGAAAAACTGGGGGCAGGCGCGGGGCTTCTTGGCCCCGGAGATGGGGGTGTGGTTTAAGCGCCAGATGCTCTCAGAGGCGCGCCACGCGGAGTGGGCGGTGATGAGCATCACCCAGGACGGCGAGGCGGGCGCGTCGGTGATCCTCCAGCGCCGCTTCTACACCGACACGAACACCACGCTACAGACGGCGCTGATCGAGCAGACCTGGCGGCGAGAGCCCCCCCAGCACATCTGGATGGTCATCAAGGAGGCGCCCTTTGACCCGGAGGCAGAGCCCGCCGAGGTGAGCAAGCCCGCCGAGGTGAGCGAGCCCGCCGAGGTGAGCGAGCCCGCCGAGGTGAGCAGCACGCCAAGCCCATAACCGCGTCGCCTGGGCGGCGAGGTGATGCGTACGCTCAAGCGCCTTGCGCTCAAGCGCCCGCGATCGCGAACCTCACGCCCCAACCACGCCCGAGGCCCCATTGCCCACGCCCAAAGACGATCCCCCCTTTAAGATCCTGCGCCAGCTCAACGCGCCCGAGGCCGACGCGCTGGCGCGCCTCAAGCACCGCCTCATCCCCGCCTGGTCGCCGCAGCTGCGTGGCGGCGGGCGCCTGATCGACGCGCTGATCGAGGCGCTGGCTGAGCGGGCCGCCATTGACCTCAAGGAGCTGTGCGAGGGCTTGGAGTTCTACGCGCGGGTCCGCCGCCGCGCGCGGGCGCCGATCATGGCCGATCTCTGCTGTGGGCATGGCTTCAACGGGCTGCTCTTCGCCGCGCTTGAGCGCGAGGTGACGCAGATCCACCTCATCGACCGACGGCGCCCGGAGAGCGCCACGGCGATCTATGAGGCGTTCTGCGCCGTGGCCCCCTGGGTTGAGGACAAGGTGATCTGGCGCGAGGAGGACATCCACCACGCCGCCTTGCCCGAGGGCTGCGCGATCCTCGGCGTACACGCCTGCGGCGCGCGCACGGACGCCTGCTTGGACATCGCCGCGCGCGGCGGCGGCCCCGTGGCGGTGATGCCCTGCTGCTATGGCCGCGTCGCCGGGGCCGCGCCCAGGCCGCTGCGCGAGGCCTTCGGCGGCGAGGTCGCCGCAGACATCCACCGCACCTATCGCCTGGAGGCGGCGGGCTATGAGGTGGCCTGGAGCTACATCCCCAAGCGCATCACGCCCATGAACCGCGTCTTGATCGGGCGCCCTCGGCCCTGAGCGCGGCGCCTGGCCGCCTTGGGCATCGAAAATCGCGGCGGCATCGAAAATCGCGGCGAAGATCGACACACTGCGCCCATGCAGCTGTCCATCACGCCCAACCCGCGCTTGATCCCCCAGATCATCCACCAAGACCCCCACTTCATCGCCGCGCTCAAGCCCCCCGGCGTACCCACGCAGCCGGGCGTCGGCCACGATCGCGATAGCCTGATGAATGGCCTCTTCGCCGCCCTCGGCCCCCAGCTCCAGGGGCTCGGCCAGCGGCGCGACTTCGGCCTGCTCCACCGGCTTGATCGCCCCACCAGCGGCCTCGTCCTCGTGGCGTTGACCCACGAGGGCTATGACGGGCTGCGGGCGCTGTTTAAGGCCCGCGCCATCGAGAAGACCTACCTCGCCCTCGCCCACGGCGGCCCCAAGGCCCCCAAGGGGCGGATCAGCAAGCCCATCGCCCAAGTGCGGCGGGGCGGGCGCAAGCTCGCTCAGCTCGGCGGGGCGGGCGCGCAGGCGGCGGCGACGCGCTATGAGGTGCTCTCTCGCGCCCAGGGCCTGGCGCTGCTGGCCTGTGAGATCGAGACGGGCCGCCTGCATCAAATCCGCGTCCACCTCGCCGCCTTGGGCTGCCCCGTCTTGGGGGATCGCGAGTACGGCCTGCGCTCGCCCCTCGATCTGGAGTTCGCGCGGGCCTCCAAGCGGGCGATCTTCCTCCACGCCGCCGCGCTGCGCTTCACCCACCCCGTCACGGGGGCCAGCGTGGCCCTCTCCGCGCCTTTGCCCGCCGCGCACCTCGCCTTCTTGGAGGCGCGCCGCCTCAGCCTCCCTCGGCGCTGGCGGTGAGGGCGGCGGCGCTGGGCTTGTGGCTGCTGTGGGCCGCCATCGGCGGGGCGCGGGCGGCCAGCTACGAGGGGGCGGGCGTGGCCCAAGCGCTGGCGCGGGCGGATCTGCGCGCTGCGCCCATGGAGGTGGCCGAGGGGCGCCCTGTCGTGGCCGTTCTCGTCCTCCGCGCGGCGGTGTTTATCGAGGAGGAGTGGCCGCCGACGGCCCTCAACCACCTCCACGCCCTGACGCGTGAGGCGATCATCCGCCGTGAGCTGCGCGTGGCCGAGGGGCAGCCCTTCGCTGAGGCGGCGGCGGCGGAGTCGGCGCGCGGCCTGCGGGCGCTCAACATCTTCGCCTTCGTGGCGGTGGTGCCCTATGAGGCCCCAGGGGGTGTTGGCGTGGCCGTCATCACCCGCGATCTGTGGAGCCTGCGCTTGGAGACGGGCTTTCAGCTCACGGGCGGCGTGGTGGACAACCTCAACGTGCGCTTAACCGAGCGCAACCTCTTTGGCCGCGCCCAGCTCGCCGCCCTCGGCGTCCAGCGCACGGGCTTCACCGACGGGATCAATGAGCTGTTCACCGATCACCGCCTCCTGGGCCACCCGCTGCGGCTCAGCGAGGGCGCCCAGCTCGTGTTTCGCCGCGACAACGGCGCCTTCGATGGCCTCAACGGCCAGATCACGCTGGAGCGACCCTTCTACAACCTGGAGCAGCCCTGGGGGTTCTCGCTGAGCTTGAGCGGGATGGACCAAAACATCCGCCACCTGGCGGGGGACAGCCTCTTGACCTGGGATGATCCGACGACGGCGACGGCGGAGGCCATCCCTCGCGCGTGGCGTCAACGCTGGCTGGCGCTCTCGGCGGTGGCGCGGCGGCAGTGGTCAGGCCGCTTCACCCCGCGCGTGAGCGTGGGCTTGGGGTTCAGCGACGCGGTATTGCGCCCCGCCGAGGAGATCCCCCAGGCGCACCACGACGCCTTTCAGCGTTACGTCCTTGGCCCAGACGTGCGCCAGATCTACCCCCTCATCAGCGGCGTCGTCTTTGAGCGCCGCTACCGCGTCTACAGCGATCTCGCCAGCTTCGGCGTCAGCGAGGAGATCCGCCTCGGGCCGATGATCTCGCTCAACGCCCTGACCCCGCTGACGGCCCTGGGGGCCTCGGAGGACAGCCTGGCCGTCGGCGGCGCCTTGGCCTGGGCGGAGGCCCCTTGGGGTGGGATCGTCGAGGCGGCCATCGGCGCCGAGGCCCGCCTGGTCACCGCGGGCTGGGTCAACCAGCGGATCTTGCTGCGGGCGCGGGCGGCGACGCCCAAGCTGGCCCTGGGGCGGCTGGTGACGCGCGGAGACTGGGTGGGGCATGAGGCCGAGCGCGGCAGCCAGATCCTGAGCTTGGGCGGCAACAACGGCCTGCGCGGCTACCCCAGCGACGCGATCTGGGCGATCAACGCCCATCGGCTGCGCGCCAACGTGGAGTGGCGCAGCCCGCCGCTGACCTGGTCCTTCATCCACCTCGGCGGCGCGCTGTTCTATGACGGCGGCGCGGTCTATCAGCGCCTCGACGCGCTGAAGTGGCGGGGGGCCATCGGCGCGGGCCTGCGGCTCCTGTTGCCGCAGCTCAACCGATCAGTCTTTCGCCTCGACGTCGGCGCGCCGCTGGAGGGCGGCTACAGCCTGATCTGGAGCCTGGGCGACGCGCAGATGGTGCCGATGCCGGGTCGGGAGGACAGCTTCTTCGAGGGGGACATCGGCGGGCTGGTCAACCAGCCCTGAGCGGCTCAGGGCGGCGCGGGGGCGGGTGAGCGCAGGAGAGCGCGGATCTCCTCGGCGTGCGCGGCGTCGATAAGGCCCGCCCCGGCGACGGCGACGAAGGCCTCATAGCGGGGATCGTAGCGGGCGAGGAGGATCATCCTGGCCGCGCCCTCCAGCCCCCCAGTCAGCGCGCGCGGCAGTGTATCGCATGGCGCAGCCTCAAGGCCCAGGCGCGCCGCGTCCTCCAGCGGCGCGGCGGCGTCGAGGAGATCCACGCGTGTCCCTCGCTGGATGAGCCCCAAGGGCTGCTCATGGCGGTCATGACCGATGACGAAGCTCGGCGCGGCGGCCAGCCCCGTTTTGCCTTTGAGCACCTCCAAGACGCGCAGCCGCTTAAAGGCGCGCGTACGCTTGAAGGCGCGCTCCCCCTCGAAGACGCGCAGCCGCTTGGTGACCTCGGCTTGGCGCTCGCGGCCCACGATGAAGACGAACTCCGCCTCGGCGACGGCCTGCTCAAGGGGCATCACGGCGGGGCTGGGGGCGGCGAGGCTGGGGGCGGCGAGGGCGAGAAGCGCCAGGAAGGCGCGTCTGAGATCAAACACTTCAAGCTCCTGATCGTGGGTCTGATCAAACGGCGAGGGATCAAAGCGCGCCTGGCGATGAAAGGCAAGGCGTGGTGGCTTGATGGGCGCGTATCGAGAAAAAAAACATGAAACGATGCCATCGCGGCGACTGTGGCATTTAGAGAAAAAAAACACGAAAGCATATAGAGACAAGACACAGCCAAAGGATAAATCACATAGGCGACGTCAAGTGATTGATCTCCCCCCGCGCTCCAGCTAGATTAGGCCCCCTTATCAGACCACATTAAATCCCTAAACACATGCTTGTTTTGGGGGGAGATTGATCATGAAGAAGCGCCTGCTCTTGATGTTGTTCCTTGGCTTGAACCTGCTCTTCCTCGCCTGCGATGACGACGACAGCGATGAGGGCGCGGCGGGCGCGGGCGGCGAGGCGGGCTCGGCGCAGGCCGACACGGGCGCGGC
>JAHJCH010000066.1 GCA_018813065.1 Myxococcota bacterium | reverse complement strand
GCTTTAAGCGCGCAGCGCGCGCGCTTGGAGGGCCTTGAGGCGGAGCAGGCGCGGGCCTTGGCGGCGCTGCGCGCGGAGTTGCAGCGGGCGCAGCTTGATCTACAGCGGGCGCAGCTTGATGAGCTGAAGCACCGCAAGCGCGTTGAGGAGGCAGAAGAGGCGGCGGCGGCGGCCACGCGCCGCGCGGCGGAGGTCAAAGCGACAGCGGAGGCGGCGCGCGGTCAAGTGAGCGCGCTTGAGGCGCAGCTTCGCGCCGCGCAGGGGGAGCGCGAGGCGGCGAGGAAGCGCGCGGAGGCGTTGGAGGCGGCCCGCGCGGCGCTTGAGGCGCAGCTGCAAGGCGAGGCTGAAAAGGCGCGGGCGGCCCGCGCGGCGCTTGAGGTACAACTGCAAGGCGAGGCTGAAAAGGCGCGGGCCGCCCGCGAAGCGCTTGAGGCGCAATTGCAAGGCGAGGCTGAAAAGGCGCGGGCCGCCCGCGCGGCGCTTGAGGGGCAGCGGGCGCTTTGGGGGCTGAAGGGGGAGTTCAACGAGCACGGGGATTTGGAGGCAATCAAAGCGTCGATGCTTACGGAGTTGGCGCGGCTGGAAGCGGCGCGGCGCGCGCCGGTGGCTTCGATTTCAGAGGTCGGTCCCCGATGGCGGGCGCTGCCGCCGGAGATGGTTTTGATTCCTGCGGGGTTGTTTTTGAGGAAAGTGAGGAAAGGGTTGAAGGTGACGCTCAGCCGTCCATTCTTGATGATGACGACGCCTGTAACACAATGGCAGTGGCGCCAAGTGATGGGCAACAATCCAAGCCATTTCTCAGATAAACCGGATTCAGAGCAGCGCCCCGTTGAAAATGTGGGCTGGTTCGATGTGATGGCGTTCTGTAACGCGCTCTCAAAGCGAGAGGGAGGGATGCGCGAGGCGTATCAACAGGTCGGGGATAAATGGCGTCGAATTGATGGCGCTGATGGCTATCGTCTGCCCACCGAAGCGGAGTGGGAGTATGCTTGCCGGGCAGGCACTAAGACGGCTTATTGGTCGGGTGAGAATGAAGGCGATCTGGCTCGCGTGGGGTGGTACGACGAAAACTCAGACGGTCAAACGCATCCCGTCGGTGAAAAAAACGCCAACCCTTATGGTCTATTCGATATGCACGGCAACGTGTTGGAGTGGGTGGAGGATTGGTATGGGGATTATCCGATTGGTGATGTGACGGACCCGAAGGGGCCGTCGAAGGGCTCGGGCCGGGTCATGCGCGGCGGCTCGTGGTACTACGGCGCGTTCTACGCCCGCGCGGCGAACCGCCTCAACGCCCTCCCCTCGTACCGCAACCGCGACCTCGGCTTTCGCCTGGTCAGGACGCCGCGATAGCGGCGGGCTCGTGCCCTTGATCCTTGATCCCTTGAATCCTTGACAAAGAAAGGGGAGCGAAGGGGACGGAGGTTTCGCAGCGTCAGCCGAAACCTCAACGGCCCCGAAGCGGGGCTTGAGAGATCAACCGGGGCGTAACCACAAATGGGGCCAGGGGCAACAGGAGAGACAAAGCTTGATCCCTCCGTGAAATCAGGGCTTATCTCCTTCAAGCCAAACGATCGAAGACAGGTTCAAGGTCCGCCGGTCTGGGCAACCTGCGCAGGATCTCCTTGCGCCGCGCGCCCTCCTCCATCGACCCAAGCAGCCGATTCATGGCCGGATTGACCACATCCTTCCACAGCACCTTGCCATGCACCCACTGAGCAAACTGTTCATCCCGCGTCGCCGCGTTCACGGCGGTGAGCTGCGCCTGAAAATCATTAAAGATCCGCGTGGGATCGAGCAGGGTGTCCCATTCACCCAGGATGCGTTGAATCTCGGCGTCGTCTTGCGCGGTGGTCAAGCTCTCCGCCGAGGCCAGCGCCTCTTTGAAGCCCAGCGCCCGCAGACCCGACCAGAGGGGCGTGACGACCTTCCACAAGGCGCCATGTCGTCGATACTCAGGGAGCGCGGCCTCGATGGCGGCGCGAAAGGCCGCCTCGCCTCCAGCCACGCCCGCCTGTCGAGCCGGGGGGATCGCCTGCCACAGCTCCGAGGGATTGACCAAGTAGTTCTCCAGACAGAAGCGGGGCAGCACCATCAGGTTCGGCAAGACCTTCTGGCGTTTGTCGATCACCGCTTGATCCCATTCGTCACGGTCCACCAAACCCACCCAGTTGGGCTCCAGCTCTAACAATTGCTGTAGCTGGCGCTTGTTGCCCGCCTCAGCGATAGCCCAGCGTTGCTCCCAATTGGGTACGAAGCGCTCCAGAAGAATACGAAAAGCCTGCTGATCATCCGCCCCTTCAACCAAAAAGACCTGCTTGGGCTGAACGCCGATCAACGCCTGGCAGATGCGGTCCCGCTTGTGCTGAATGCTCACCGTGGAGCCTCCAACAAGACACGCCGCCCCAGCGCTTCATAGCGGCTCCACACCTCGGGCACATGGGAGGTGAGGATAAGCTGGCCGTTACGGTCGGCGACCATCTTCTCTAGCTGGGCCAAAAAGCCCGAAACCAGCGATGGATGTAGGTAGAGGTCGGGTTCGTCGATCAAGGCGACACCGCCCTTCTCCAGCCAGCGGTTGATGAGGTAGAGCTGAATCAGCACCTGATGCTCACCCGCGCTCAGCTCATCCAGTCCGTGGGTGGCGCCGCTCTTGAGCTTCACCTTGATGCGGTTCTCCCCAAGCTTGATCTCGGTGAGGATCTCCTTGCCCGTAAGAAAGCCATTCATATCGCGGATCAAGCGATGAAAGCGTTGCAAAGCCGCTGACTTCATCGCCAGGAGCGCCGCCTCCAGTTGACCATCCCACTGCTCGGAGACGAGGTAGCGAGTGAGCCAGCGTTGCTGGGGGTTCTCGGTATGAATCTCACCGATGCCACGCCTGGGGCTGACCCAGCGCCGCTCCTCGGCATCAAGGAAGATCATATTGGGCGATTCGCTCTTATCGGGGGAGGCCAGCATCTTCTGCCGCGCCTCGGTCCAGCTGTCCAACCAAGCGGCGTCACCTGGCCAGAGCAGCTTGCGCGCCGGGGCACCCGGTTTACCGGTGTGGGAGACCCACTCACCGACAAAGGTGTGATTGGGGAAATCCTGTTGTAGTTGCTCGGCGAACGCCTTGACGCCGAACAGCAGCACGGTTGGCGGCCCAGCGAAGGGCAGCTCCTCCAGCACCAGCGCCGCGCCGCCCCAGCGTTGCAGCCACTCCCGCTCTGGGTTTGATCGGGGCAGCGCCTTGCGATGGTGCAGCCAGTGACCCAAGGCGTTCCACAGCATCGCCGCCGCGCGCAGCACCGACGACTTGCCGCAGCCGTTGGGGCCGCTGAAGAGGACGTTGGCGGCGATCTCGCCGCCCCATTCGTTTTTGAAATCGAATACTTGTGAGCCGAGCGGTCCGGCCTCATAGGTGTGGATGGCGCGAATCTTCATGCGGACTCCTCTCTGGCCGTGCATATCGTATCGACCATAAGGATGGGCAGGTTTCTGTTTGACGGGGTGTGTTTTCTCGTCCAGCGCGCGATGCAAGCAGGCGCCTTGACAGCGCGGCGAGGTGGGGCTACGCAGGACGATTCGCTCTTGAGGGGGCGGCTGACAAACGGGGCGAAGATGCGACAAGGGGAGATGATCCTTGGCTACCGGCTTGAGGCCTGCGTGGACGACGGGGGACAAGCGGACGTTTGGCGAGCGACACATGAGGGGCTGGCGCGCACCATCGCGATCAAGGCGCTCAAGGCGGCGTACCGCTCAAACGCGCAGGCGATCTTACGGCTGAAACAAGAAGCGCGGCTGTTGTCGCGGCTGAAACACCAAAACATCCTCAGCGCCGAGAACTTTATAGAAGAACCGCCCGCGATCTTGATGGAGTACATGGCGGGGGGCTCGCTGCGGGATAAGCTGCCGTCGGGGGGGTTCTCTAAAGAGATCGCCTGGGCGATTTTTTCGGCGCTGCTGGATGGAGTGCAGGCGATTCATGAAG
>JAHJCH010000065.1 GCA_018813065.1 Myxococcota bacterium | reverse complement strand
GCGCTTGCGCAGCCCCCCTGAGAGCTGGGCCGGGCGGGCCGCGAGGTGCCCCATGCTGAGATCCACCGCCGCCGCCGCCGCCTCCACCGCCGCCGCGCGGGCCACCGCCGCCTCATGACGCAGGGGGAAGCCGATATTATCGCGCACGCTGAGGTCATCGAAGAGGGCGCCGTCTTGAAAGACCATGCCCACGCGCGGCGGCGCCTCGATCTCGCCCGCGTCGGGGGCCATAAACCCCGCGATCAGCTCCAAGAGGACCGATTTTCCACCGCCGGAGGGGCCGACGACCACGCAAACTTGCCCCGCCCGCAGCGTCAGATCCACGCCCGCCAGGATGGGCCGCCCTCCAAACCCCTTATGCACCCCTTGTAGCCGCACCACCTCGGTCAAAACGCACCTCCTCAACAGGCCGATGACTTCGCTTAGCGCATCTCTTTAGTTCTGACATTTTCTCGGCCATCACCCCAGCGCGCGATGAATCGCGCGCTGGGGCAGGCGCTCCGCTGCGAAAAAATCCGCTTTGCGGATTGTTTTCTTGCTCCGGCCTGTCCGCCTTGAGCGGATGAAGTCCGAAAAATGTCGGTCCTCGGGCTGCTTACGCAGCCCTGCGGCTCGATTCAAAAGATTCTCTCTGAAAAATGTCAGGACCATTGGCATCTGAGATGCTGGCGAAATGGAACACGAGCGAAAAACACAGCCGCGCATCCAAGGCCTCTGCCTTCAGCGCGCGCCAACCCGCCACCGCGCGCTGACACACACCCTGATCGGCCCTGATTGGGCCGCTTTGCTTGAAGTCTTCGACGCGCCGCCGCCCTACTTCGACGTGCCCGCCCTGGATCTGCAACCAAAGCTGCTCTCAACCCTGGTTCGAGGGCTCTTGACGGCGCCGCTCAACCGCCCCGAGGGGCTGATCGAGGCCGCCAAGCGCGCCCATGAGGCGCTGCGCGGGCTGATCGAAGGCCCTCAAGCCGTCCTCTACGCTGGATCAGGCGCGCACATCGGGCTGATCTGCTTGGAGGGCGACACGGTTCACCTGCTGACACGCGGTCGAGTCTATGTTCATGGGTGGAGATCGCGCCGATCAAGCCTGCTGAACCGCCCTGATACCCTGGAGCACGCGCCCGGCTGGTCTGAAACGCCCGCGCTCCACGCGGCGCGCGGGATCATCACCGCGGTTTTGGGGCAAGGTGGCCCGCCAGATGAGGTGATCACGCGTCGCCTCAACCCCAGTGAGCACATCACCCTCGCCAACTTTGAGCCGCAGCCACATGATCCGCTGAGCTTAGAGGGGTTTTGCTTGGGCGTACCTCATGACGCCCCGCCGCCGGCGATGATCTGGGTCGATTTGTGTGATTGCGCGGCGTCGCCGAGGGGAGATGAAGGTGGGTAGATGAAGGTCGGTGAGGTGAGAAGCGCTTTAGAAGCTCTGCTGGAAGTCGAGCTTATGTTGCACCCGGCGCATCTTCTTGCGCCGCGCGTTCCACTTCGTGCCCTCCAGCTCATCGGCGTCCTCCATGTTGGTCTTCTTGAGGCTCTTGAGGGACTTGCTCTTGAGCTTGTCGGCGTTCTTCTCCAGGTAGACGGCGTTCTGTAGGAGCATCGCCCGCGCCTCTTGCGTCTTGCCCTTATCGCGCAGCGCCACGGCTTGACGGTTATTGTCATTGGCGATCAGCTCCACGGCCTGCACCGCCACCTGCCGGTTCTCGGCCTGCTTGACCTCCTCTGGGCTCGAAGTAAAGCGCGCCTTCACCGCGGTGCTCTGCTCATCGGCGATCTTGGTGATGGTGTTGTTGTAGTTGAGCTTGACGCTGGCGATCTCGCGCGTGTCGGTGGCGATCTCAGGGGTGATCTCGACCTCCAACATCACGAACTTCTCGTTGCCGCTGTAGAGCTGGTTGAGCTTGGCCGTCACATCCTGACCGACGATGTCGGCCTCACGCCCCAGCACGCGGATGGGGCGCACGCCGGGCGCGCAGTGGATCTCCACGGAGACATCCTGGGCGACGACGGAGAGGACCTCGCCGAACTCCAGATCGAAGAAGCGGGTGAGATCGCTGGCCTGCTCGACGAAGACATGGTTGCCGTCAGAGACGCGGGCGAGGCTGCTCATGATGTCCTCGTTGTAGTCGAGGCCCAAGCCCAGGGTGGTGATGGCGATGCCCTCGCGGGCCAAGCTCATGCCGAGGGTCGCCAGCTCGCTGGGCGAGGAGGGGCCGACGTTGGCTAAGCCATCGGAGAGCAAGATCACGCGGTTGACGCGGTTGCGATCGAGGAACTTACGCAGCTCATGGGCGCCCTTGCTGACGCCAGCGAAGAGGGCGGTGTTGCCGCCAGGGCTGACGCGCTGAATGTCGCGGCGGATGCTGTCGCGATCGGTGGCCTTGGTGGCGGGGACGATGACGCGCACGGTGTTGTCATAGGCGATGACGGAGATGATGTCCTCGGAGGAGAGCCGCTCCACGGCCATGATCGCCGCCTCCTTGGCGCGGCGCATCTTCTCGCCCGCCATGGAGCCCGACTTGTCGATGACGATGGCGACGTTGACCGGCGTGCGCTTGGTGGCGGCGATCTCAAAGCCGGTGAGGCCCACCTTGAGGTGGGTGGTGTGCTTCTGGCCCGCGATCATCACAGGGGAGGCCAGCTGGGCGTCCATGCGCACCTGCTCGGCGTGGCCGAGGCTGGGCAGGGTGAGGGCGATCAGGGCGAGGAGGGGGGCTTTCAGCATCTGAGGCTCCGATGTCTTGGGGGTGAGGGCGAGGTCGAGGGTAACGAGCCAGGCGGCCACGGCGTGAGGTCGCCGTCTGCCCTCTGTCAGATAAATGTCAAGCTGTATTTCGGGTAAACTTGAGGCATAATCGGCGCGCAAAACATCACTTAACATTTTGAAATTAAATGAAAATCAACGACGATGCCCCGCGCCCTTTCGAGCTGGTCAGCCCCCTCTCGCCCTGCGGCGATCAGCCCCAAGCCATCGCCGCGCTGAGCCAAGGCGTGGCCGAAGGCGAGCCCCATCAGGTGCTCCTCGGCGTCACGGGCTCGGGTAAGACCTTCACCATCGCCCATGTCATCGCCGCCAGCCAGCGCCCCACCCTGATCTTGGCCCATAACAAGACCCTCGCTGCCCAGCTCTACGGCGAGCTAAAGGGCCTCTTCCCTCACAACGCCGTCGAGTACTTCGTCAGCTACTACGATTACTACCAACCCGAGGCCTACGTCCCACAAACGGACACTTTTGTAGAGAAAGACGCGCGAATAAACGAAGAGATAGACCGAATGAGGCACTCAGCGACCCGCGCGCTGTTGACGCGCAGGGATGTCATCATCGTCGCCTCGATCTCCTGCATCTATGGGCTGGGGGATGTCTCCGCCTATGATGATCAACACTTGCGTCTTGAGGTCGGCCAGACCATTGAGCGCGACGCGGTGATGCGCAAGCTGGTGGAGATCCAATACACCCGCAATGACATTGACTTTCACCGGGGGACGTTCCGCGCCCGAGGCGACACGCTGGAGGTCTTCCCCATCCACGAGGCGGCCCTCTCGCTGCGGATCAGCTTCTTCGGCGACGAGATCGAGGCCATCCACGAGGTTGATCCGCTGCGGGGCAAGACGCTGCGGGTGCTCCGCGAGGCCCACGTCTACCCCGCCAGCCACTACGCCGTGCGCGCCGAGCAGCTCAAGGGCGCGCTGGCGGCCATCCGCGAGGAGTTAGCGCAGCGGCTGGCCGAGCTGAACGCGGCGGGCAAGCTGATCGAGGCGCAGCGGCTGGCCCAGCGCACCCAGTTTGATCTGGAGCAGCTTGAGGAGATCGGCGTCTGTCAAGGCATCGAGAACTACGCCCGCCACCTCAGCGGCCGCGCGGCGGGCCTGCCGCCGGAGTGCCTGCTGGACTACTTTCCCAAGGATTGGCTCCTGGTCATCGACGAGAGCCACGTCACGGTGCCGCAGATCGGGGGGATGTATCGTGGGGATCTCTCGCGCAAGCAGACGCTCATCGACTACGGCTTCCGGCTCCCCTCCGCCGTGGATAACAGACCGCTTAAATTCGAGGAGTTTGACGCACTTACCAATCAAATCATCTATGTATCTGCGACGCCAAAGGCGTATGAGCTTGAAAAAACAATGGGTGTGGTCGTCGAGCAGCTTATTCGCCCCACGGGCCTGCTCGATCCTGTCGTCGAGGTGCGCCCGGCGCTGACGCAGGTCGATGATCTCCTCGGCGAGCTGCACCACACGATCGAGGGCGGCTGGCGGGCGCTGGTGACGACGCTGACCAAGCGCATGGCCGAGGATCTCACCGAGTACTACAGCGGGCTCAACCTCAAGGTGCGCTACCTCCACGCAGACATCGACACCTTGGAGCGCACGGCCCTCCTGCGTGATCTGCGGCGGGGGGTCTTTGACGTGCTGATCGGGATCAACCTGCTGCGCGAGGGGCTCGATCTGCCCGAGGTGGGCCTGGTGGCGATCATGGACGCGGACAAGGAGGGCTTCCTCCGCGATCGCACCTCGCTGATCCAGACCATTGGGCGGGCGGCGCGCAACGCCGAGGGGCGCGTGCTCCTCTACGCGGAGCGGATCACGGGCTCGATGGAGGCCGCCTTGGAGGAGACGGCGCGCCGCCGCGCCGCCCAGCGGGCCTATAACGAGGCGCATGGGATCACGCCGCAGACGATCATCAAGGCGATCACCGATCTGGAGGCCGCCTCGGAGGCGCTCAGCGGCGAACCGATGCTGGATTTAGAGCTGGATCTGGCGAGCCTGCCGGGGCGCGCGGCGCTGGAGCGTGAGATCGAGGCGGTCAAGGCGGAGATGCTCAAGCTGGCGGCGGATCTTCGCTTCGAGGAGGCGGCGCAGCGGCGGGATCGGCTCAAGGCGCTGGAGCGGCGGCTCTTGCTCTAGGCGCCACCACGCCGACGAGCGCGCTGAGGGCGGCGTCGATAAGCCAGGACGAGGCCGATCGAGAGCGCCCAGAGCCAGGCCAAGGCCCCGCCCTGGAGGTTCGCCGCCCCCCCAAGGCCGCGACACCCGCAGCCGTCGCCCGAGGCGCGCCCCGCGTCGCCGTCGGGGCCACCATCGGGGCCATCATCGGGGCCATCATCGGGGCCACCTGCGCCGATCTCCAAGGTGAGATCCGCCGCCGCCTTGATCTCGACGTTGCCCAGGCCATCCGTCGCCAAGACCTGCACCGCCACGCGCCGCGCGCCCGCGATGCTCAGCGTCGCGCGCGGCGCCGTCGTCGAGGCGGCGTGGCTCAAGGGGGCATCATCCAAGCCCAGCCGCACTTCATAGCGCGCCGCGCCCGCGCCCAGCCCATCATCGGCGCTCCAGGTGATCTCAATGGGCTGATCATCGACCGGATCGGCGAGTGGCGCGACGGTGGTGCGCGGCGGCGCCTCGTCGATGACGTGAGGCCAGGCGTTGGTCTCGATGGGCGGGTTGTCATCGAAGGTGATCGTGGCGGCGTTGGGGATGAGCGTGTCCGCCGGGGCGTCATCGCGCAGCTTGATCTGGTAGCGGATCGCCCCTTGGCCCTCGGGGGGCGCCTGGTTGGGGGGCAAGAAGCCGTCGAGGGCCTGCGTGGTGGGCGCCTGAGTGGCGCGATCCAAGGTCGTCAGCGTCCATGTCACCCGCCCGTCATCGGCCACGCGCGTCTCCAGGCCCAGGGCGAGGGCCTCGGGGAGCGGCAGATCGAGCGGCCCCTGGGGCGGAGCCAGCCCAAAGGCGTGCTCATGGGCGCCAACACGGATGGCCTCGACCGACAAGCTCTCCAGATCGAAGTACGCGGGATCGAGGTGATCCTCGATATGCACGACCTGGGCGGGCAGCCCCGCGCTGGCGAGGTTCTCGAAGCGCACCTCAAAGGTCAGCGCGCCGCCTCGGCGCAGGGCGTGGTTGGGCCCAAGGCCCTCCAAGCCCACCAGCTCATTGGGATCGATGGCGCGCAGAACCCTTTGGATGAACCTCACGAGTTGATCTTCGCTGCCGCGGCCATCGCCGCCACCGTCGTTGGCCGCCTCGTTTTGCTCTTGGAGGGCGCAGACCTCGATGGCCTGGTTCACCGCCCGCATCACCGTGTCGGCGCCGAAG
The DNA here is from genome assembly GCA_018813065.1 of Myxococcota bacterium. GTDB lineage: Bacteria > Myxococcota_A > Bradymonadia > UBA7976 > UBA1532 > JAHJCH01. Next base: position 9,114 of record JAHJCH010000065.1, on the reverse strand, counting down.
AGATCGGCGACGCCCGCCGCCTCGGCGCCGCAGTCTCGGGCGATGCTCAGGCCCAGCTCATAGGCGCTGACGGGCGAGGTGGCGAAGCCGTGGCGCGCCATGTGGCGATCAAGCATGACCTCATCGCGGGCGGAGGCCCAGAGGCAATGGGCCGGCAAGCCCACGCTGTAGGCGGCGCCCTCCGCCTCCAAGATCGAGCGCTTACAGTCGAGGATCTGCGCGCTGACGCCCGAGCCCGCCTTCTCGCGGAGCTGCTCCAGGGGCGTAAAGAACGCGGCGGGGAAAGACCAGACGCGCGCGTATGTGTCCGTGTCGCCAAGCGCTTGATGGGTGATCCAAAAGGCGACCTCTTGGCGATCACCGGCGCCGATCCGGGGCAGGTGAAGCGGCAGCGCCAGCTGCCCCTCGGCCCGCGCGAAGTGATCCAGGCTCGCCCAGCGCGCCCCGAGCGCCTGATCCAAGCCCAGCTTGGCCCAATCAAAGGCCGGCGTGACGATGGCGTCGGGGGGGAAGTCGATGATCAGGAGGCTGCCGAGGGCGTCGAGGGCGCCGGGGTTGCTCACCGTGACCGTCAGCAGCGTCGGCGTGCCCAGCCGCGCCCGCCTGGGGGCGATGATGTTGAGCGTCAGCGGCGCCGCCTCGGCCTCGATGACGGTGAAGCCGCCCTCTAAGCGGGCCTCGGCCTCGCCTCGGCGGGTGATCACGTCGTAGGCGCCCAGCGGCGCATCGTGGAGCAAGAAGAGACACTCCAAGGCGTCGCCGTCGCGGGCGCTCAAACGACGGATTGCCTCATAGCGCGCCTCACCTTGGGCCAGGATCACCGCCGTGACGGCGCCGAGGGCGGGGCCGCGCAGGCGGATCGTGACCTCACCACGCCCGCCCTGGCTCGGCGACAGGCGCTCCACGACGGCGGCGCCCACGGGGGGGACGTTGAGACGCCAAAAAAAGCCGTCGGGGGCGACGCGGATCGTGGGCTGCGCGGCGTCATCGCCGGTCACCAGCCCCTCGGAGTGTGTTTGCCCGCCCAAGAGCAGCGTCTCCCCCCCCGCGCCGAGGGCCAGGCCGTTGACGCGCTCGCCGCGCTCGCCGCCCAACCGGCTGGCGTAGATCAAGCCCGCGAGATCGGCCTCCAGCGCGGCGATAAAGCCATCATTGAGCCCCCCCGGGCCGCTCAGCGGGGGTGCCTCCGCTGAGGTCTGAGGGAAGTCGGCGCCGCTGGTGGTGCCGACGACGAAGATCCGCCCCGCCGCGTCGATCTCCAGGCCGCCGAGGGCGTCATTTTGGCTCGATCCAAGGTAGGTGGAGCGGGGTTGATCGCTGCCAAGGTAGGGCAACGCGGTGATAAACACGTCTTGGAGCCCCGCGGGCTTGAATCGCCACGCCCCGCGCGTGCCTGGGAGCCGCTCCGAGTCGCCCTCACCGGCCAAAATGATCTGCCCAGATGGCCCCACACGCGCCGCGCGCAGGAGATCCGCGCCGCCGCCGCCGAGATAGCTCGCCCGTCGCGGCTGATAATCGCCGTCGAGGGCCACCCAGAAGCCGTCGCGGCTGCCTTGGAGGGTGTCTTGGAGGGGATCGAGCACGGGGAAGTCGCTGGATCGCGTCTCGCCGACGATGTGCAAGGCCCCAGGGTGGGTCGCCAGGCCGTAGGCGCGGTCCGCGCCGTCGCCGCCGATGAGCGTGGACATGGTGAGGCGGCTTAAATCGGGCTCAAGGACGCTGAGGAAGGCGTCCTCAGCCCCCGCCAGCGCCCCTTGGAGCGGCGCGACGGTGGGGAACTCGGGGGAGTCGGTGTGGCCGACGACGATGACCCGCCCCGCCTCGTCCAAGGCCACGTCCAGAGCCCGATCGACGCCCTGGCCGCCCAGGAAGGTCGCCGCGCGCAGGGTCGCGCCGTCGGCGGAGAGGCGGGCGATGAAGGCGTCACCGTACTCCCCCAGCAGGGCCGACTCGCCTTTGCCCCCGAAGACCTCTTGCGCGGCCCCCGGCGTGGTGGGGAAGTCGGCGGAGGCGGTGTAGCCGACGATGATGGCCTCGCCCTGAGCGTCAACGACGATGCCCGTGGCCACGTCGAAGTCTGTGCCCCCCAGATAGGTGCTGTAGATCACCGCCGCGCCGTCGGCGGAGAGCTTGGTGACGAAGGCGTCGAGGAAGAACCCGTCGTACTGGGCTTGATAGGCCGTCGCGCTGGTCAAGAAGTCCGGTGAGCGCGTCTCACCGACCAGGTAGATGTCGCCCGCCGCGTCGATAAAGACATCGTTGATCTGATCCTCACGCTCGCCGCCGAGGTAGCCCGAGGCTTCAAGGGTCGGCGTGGCCTCTGCGGTGTTGAGGGAGAGGGTGAAGAACGCCGCGATGATGGCGGCTTGAGCGTCCCTTGCCAAGGCTGTCTCCTCTGCCCACGCCCTGCGATCGCGCAGCGCGGTGACGGTGAATATGGGTGAGCGTGCCGAGGAGGATAACCGCTGGGGCTTAGGCGTCAAAGAGGACGGGCGCCGTGTCGAAGTCGGGGCCGCTGTGGATGAGCAGCGCGCTGGAGAGGCCGCTGAGGAAGCGGGTGTATTGGGCGTGGAGGGCCTCGACGTCCTCGGGGTTGTTGGGCAAGCGCAGCCCCAAGAGCGTCAGATCAGCCTCGCCGCTCTCGGCGGCCATCAGCGCGGCCATGTCGCGGCCCTCACGGCGGATCACCCGCGCCTTGGCCTCCAGCCGCGCGCTCTCAAAGACCCGGTAGAGCCCCTCCTCGGCGCGCGCGGCGTCCTCATCGCTGTCCACCACCGTCAAAGCCACGACCTCCGCCTCTCGCCAGCGCGGGTGAGAGGTGATCAGGTAGGCCAAGAGCAGCATCAGCCCGCCGTTGCCTTGTAGGCCGCCCCACCAGACGTGGATCGAGCGGTGACGCCCAAAGCCGCGCTGGTTGTCGTACTTTAAGAGCGCGATGGAGCGGCGCATGGCCGAGAGATCGCGCAGCAGCTTGAAGTAAGGCGCCGCGCGCTCCGGCTTGCTCATCCAGCCCATCAAGACCGTGTTGGCGTGCAGGTGGCCGATCCCATAGGACTGGGCGACGTGCGCCATCCCCGGATAGCGCGCCGCCACCACGTCCACGCGCGAGAAGACGTTGGGGCTGTCCAGCTCCAAGATCTCCGCCAGGCGCTGAGATTGGGCGCGCCGCGACTCGGCCTGCGCGGCGATGTCGCCCTCGATGAGCTGGATATAGGAGGCGATGCCGCGATCTTGGACCATGGCCACGCCCAGATCGAGGAGGTGAGGCCGCCGCGCTGGCGCCCCGCCGAAGATCAGCAGGTTGGGCCGCCAGTTCATGGGGTGGAACTCGGCGCGGTGGAGGTGACGCAGGGCCGTGCGCACCAGCGCCGACCACAGCCCGTGGCGCGCGTCGCCGAAGGTCATGTTCAGATCCCGCCGCTCCGCCCAGAGGTAGATCACCCCGCAGACGAGGAGCGCCACGATCATGGCTAAGAGATCGATGATGCTCATGACATAGAAGCAGGCCAGCGCGCCGATGAGGCTGATCCAAGCCGAGACCTTGAAGGTGGGGCGGAAGCTGGGGGAGGCGGCCCAGCGCTCCAAGGCGCAGGCGAGGTTGGTCACGCCGTAGGTCGCCAGGAAGAACATGGTCAGGATCGGGGCGATCAGCTCCAGATCGCCAAGGAGGACGCCCAGCTCGGCGAGGACAAAGGTAAAGAGGAGCCCTCGCAGCGGCTCGTTGTTGCCCCCATGCCCCTTGGCGAAGAGCTTGGGCGCCAGCTCATCAAGGGCGAGGGCCTGGAGCGTGCGCGGCGCCGAGAGGATGCTGCCGATGGCCGAGGAGAGCGTCGCGCCCCAGACCCCGACGTAGATGAGCGCGGGGATCCAGGCGATCTCCCAGACGATGTAGTCATTCTTGAGCAGCGCCTCGCCCGAGGCGTTGACCGCCAGCCAGAAGGGGAAGCTCATGTAGATGATAAAGCCGACGAAGATCGCGCTCATCGTGCCTGTCGGCAGCGCCTTGCGCGGGTCCTTGAGATCCCCCGACATGCTCACGCCCGCCATGATGCCCGTGACCGCCGGGAAGAAGAGGGCGAAGGTCTCTGAGAAGCTGCCGGCGCTGCTCCACCACTGAATCGAGGCGGGCGGGTGGGCGCCGCGCCCCGCGAAGAAGGAGACGAGCGAGAGGAGGATGGCGGCCATGACCACATATTGGGCCTTGATGGCCGCCTCGGCGCTCTTGGCGCTGATCAGGGTCAAGAAGAGCAGCGTCAGCGTGCCGATGATCCGTGGATCGAGGTAGAAGGGCAGCGGCCCGCCCCCCATCAGGCTGCGGGCGAGGAAGCCCACCGACTCGGTGAAGCCCACGATATAGAAGGAGACGCTCAGGGCTTGGGCGAAGAACAGCGGCAGGCCCACGGCGGCGCCTGCGGGCGCGCCCAGGGAGCGGCTGATCATGTAATAGGCGCCGCCCGCGCCCACCGTGCGGTTGGTGGCGATGCTGGAGACGGACAGGCCCGTGGAGACAGAGATCAGGTGGGAGATGAGGACAATCAGCAGCGCCCCGCCCAGGCCGACGTTGCCCACGACGCGGCCAAAGAGCATGTACATGACCACGCCGAGGATGGTCAGGATGCTCGGCGTAAAGACGCCGCCGAAGCCGCCTAGGCGGCGCCCATCGGCGTCACTCGGGGGGGCCTGTGTGTGGATCATGGTGCTCTTAACTCACGGTGAAGCGCGCGGGTTGAGCCAAGGCTCAGCGAGCGCGTAGTCAAAGACATCGGTAAAGGACGACGCCAGCGTGTTGGCGATCTCACTCATGGACAGTGGCCGCCCCAACGCTTGGGCGAGGCTGGTGGTCGCCACCCCTTCAATGCCACAAGGGACGATGAGATCAAAGCCTGTGAGATCGACGTTGACGTTGAGCGCGAAGCCATGAAAGGTGATGCCTTGCGTCACGCGCAGGCCCACGGCGCCCAGCTTGCGGGGCGGATCGTCGAGCCAGAGGCCGGGGCGGGCGGCGTCGGCGTGGGCCACGAGGCCGACGCTCAGGGCGGCGCGGCGCATGACCTCCTCCAGCCCCTCGACCAAGGCGCGTGGCCCCCGCCCCCAGGCGCGCAGATCCATGATCACATAGCCGACCCACTGCCCCGGCCCGTGATAGGTCACGTCGCCGCCGCGCTCGGTCTGGACGAGCCCCACGCCTCGCGCGGCTAAGGCGGCCTCATCGTGCTTGAGGCTGGGCGTCACGCCGCGCCGCCCCAGGGTGATCGTCGGCGGGTGCTCAAGCAGCAGGAGCGTGTCGGGGAGCTGCCCGGCGCGGCGCGCCTCGACGCAGCGGCGCTGCTCGGCGAGGGCCTCCAGGTAAGGGCAGAGGCCCAGGTGGCGGATCTCCAGGCGGCGCGGCGCGCTCATCGGTGCAGCGCGCGGCCCAAGGCGTCCAGCGTCGCCTCGCCCACGCCCTCGCAGAGCGTGGGGTGGGGGTGGATGATCTCGGCCAGCTGCTCCAGGCGCGCGCCGAGCTTGAGGGCCACCAGCCCCTCCCCGATGAGGTCGCTGGCGTGCGGCCCCATGATGTGCAGGCCCACCACGCGGCCATCCAAGGCCACGATCTGGGTCAGGCCCTCGGGCTTGCCCATCACGCGCGCCTTGCCCACGGCGGCGAAGGGGAAGCGACCCACGCGCACCTCGCCCCCGCGCGCCATCGCCGCCGCCTCGCCCAGCCCCACGGTGGCGATCTCAGGCTCGGTGAAGATGACGGCGGGGATCTCATCGAGGGCCAAGGGCGCGGGATCGAGCCCGGCGATGGCCTCCACGGCGATCACGCCCATGGCGCTGGCGGCGTGGGCCAACTGAGGCCGCCCCGCCACGATATCGCCGATGGCCCACAGCCCCTCGATGGGCGTCCGCCCCCATAGATCGGCGGGGACAAAGCCACGATCCAGCGCCAGGCCCAGGGCCTCAAGGCCCAGCCCCGCCGTCTGAGGCCGCCGCCCCGTGGCGATGAGCAGCTTGTCAAAGACCCCCTCATAGACCGCCTCACCGGGGCCTCGCGCCGTCAGCCGCAGCCCCCCCGCCTCGCGGATCAGCCCGGTCACCGCGTGGCTGAGGTGGGCCTTGATCTGGAGCCGAGACAGGGCCGTCACCAGCGCCGCCGACAGCTCGGGCTCAACGCCGGGCGTCAAGCTGGGCGTCAGCTCAAAGAGGGCGACCTTGACCCCAAAAGAGGCCATCACCGTGGCGAACTCCACGCCGATGACGCCGCCGCCGATGATCCCCAAGCGGGCGGGCAGGGCCGACAAGGCCAAGGCGCTGGTGCTGTCGAGGATGTCCTCGCCGTTGACCTCAAAGCCGGGCAAGGAGGCGGGCTGGGCGCCGGTGGCGAGGATGACATGGGGCGCCTCCAGCGACCGCGCCTCCCCAGCGTGGACCACCTCCACCCGACCTGGCGCCGTCAGCCGCCCCTGCCCTTGGATGATCACCACGCCCGCCGCCTTGAGCAGCGCCGCGACCCCCGCCGCGTTTTGCTTGACGACGCGATCCTTAAAGGCCTGAATTTTCGACCAGTTAAAATCCTGGGACTCGCCCAAGCCCAGGCCCCGCGCCTTCTTGGCGCTGAAGCGGCGGCGCTCGGCCAGCTCAAGCAGGCACTTGGTGGGGATGCAGCCGCGCCAAAGGCAGGCGCCGCCGGGCTGGGCGTCGCGCTCCACCAGGGCCACGTTGAGCTTGAGCTGGGCGGCGCGCAGGGCGGCGACGTAGCCGCCGGGGCCAGCCCCGATGATGATCAGATCAAAGCGTGTGGACATCTCGCCTCCGTTTGGCTCCGGGTCTTACTTCGGGTCTTAATCGCGGGCTCAGGCTGGCCTTGATCGAGCGCGAGGTCAACGGCCTCGGCGTGGGGGCGGGATGAGGAGCGAGGGGCGGGCTAGAAGGTCAAGAAGAGGCCATCCTCGGCGACCTCCCAGCCCTCCGAGGTGGTCAGCGCGCGGGCGGCGCGGCGGGCGCCCTCGCCCATGTGGGTCAAGACCAGGCGCTTGGGGGTCAGGGCGGCGCGATGAGCGCGCAGCTCCTCGACGCTGAGGTGCCCCCAGTAGCCTTGAACCTCGCCGGTACACTCGCAGAGGAACGCGTCGGCGCCAGCGGAGAGATCGATGAGGGCGTCCTGCCAGCCCGTGTCGCCGCTGAAGGCCAGGCTGCGCCCTTGTGTCTCAATCCGCAGCGAGGTGGCCAAGGAGTTGCTGTCATGCACCGCCTTGATGGCCCAAATCTTACGCCGCAGCACCTCGACGGCGCCGTCTAGGTTAAGATCAATAAATTCAAGTGGATAGCTTAGGTAGGCCAGCAACCCAGGGTAGGTCGCCTCCATAAGCTGCTCGATCCGCGCCTTGCTGGCGTCGGGCGGCGCGACGATCTTGAGCGGGCGCTTACGAGCCCGCTCAAACTCTTGATCGAGGAGGAGCTGAGGCAGCCCCCCGATGTGATCCCCGTGCAGGTGTGTCAGGACGATAAAATCAAGGCGATCGAGATCCCTCAGGAGGCGCTTGGCCTGCATCAAGGCGGTGGGGCCGAAGTCCACGCAGAAGCTGCGATCACCGTCATCGATCCAGTAACAACTGTTGGCGCGGCCAGCCCCGTTAAAGGCCCCGGACGTCCCGAGAAAAGTCAACTTCAGCATGGCGCTCTTCCCCAAAACGTCTCCCTTGGGTGATGGGCTTTGGCGCGCAGGATAACCCCCCTGAACAACAAGCGCTACTTCATTGTGTGTTTGATCGAGGAGGTTCAGGCGGCGACTCAGCCGAGGTCATCATCGGCGCCTCTCGGCGGCGGTTCATGGCAGCGGGGAAAGGAGATCTGGAAGCGCGCGCCCTCGATATGGGCCACGGCGCCGCCCATGCGCTCGGCGAACAGCTGGGCTTCGCACAGCCCCATGCCCTGCTTTCGCTGGAGATCGTGAGAGGAGTAGAAGGGCTTGAAGATATGCGCGCGCTCATCGGGCGGCACGCCTGGCCCGTCATCCTCCACGCTCAAGCAGGCCATCTCCCCCGCCGCCCAGGATTTGATCCAGACGCGCTGACCTACCTCACGGGCGTTCTCTACCAAGTTAAGCAGGATCTGCGTCAAGGCCCGTCGATCGGCATACACGAACAGATCGGGCTCCAAGGTCAGGTGGATCACCCTTGGCCCCAGGAACAGCTCCTCGGCCAAGGCGCTGAGATCGACGCGCTGGGGGAAGAGGCCGCAGCCGAGGTTGGAGAGGCGCCGCAGGGATTGAATGGTGCGGTTGACGCGCCCCGCCGCGTCGAAGATCTCGACGCTCATCTCCTCAAGCTGCGTCAAGAGCGCCGAGGCCTCTTCATTGAGGGTCACGGTCTCGCGCAGCCGCTCAGTAAAGGCGGTCATGATCTCGGCGTTGCTGCAGATCACGCCCAGCGGGTTGAGCGTTTGATGGGAGAGCCCCGCGCCGATGATCTCAAGCGGGTCCAGCGTGGTTTTTTTTTGCGTCATGGGGCTCAGAATCGGCCCCCAGGGGTGAAACTTGAGGTGGCGTGATTGGGCGCAAGCTGCACTTGTTAGAGTTGGCTAACAAAAAATGCAAAACCAGGGGGCCAAGCCCCCTGGACCCCCCTTCTGAGCAACCCACCGTCTATCCCTCCAAGCCCGCTACAGGGCCAGGCGGTTTCGGCTGACGCTGCGAAACCTCCGTCCCTTTCGCTCCTCTTATCTGATCGAGTGTTCAAGGGATCAAGGGGCAAGGGCACAAGCCCGCCGCTATCGCGGCGTCCTGACAAGGCGAAAGCCGAGGACGTCGTCGCGGATCGAGGGGTTCCAGTAGAAGCGGCACGCCGCGCGGGCGTAGTCCGCGACGTAGTACCACGAGCCGCCGCGCACGACCCGGTCCGAGCCCGACAAGTGTTCAGTTCCATCGCGCGGGGTACTGCTATAACTACCGTAGTAGTCCGCCACCCACTCCCATACATTGCCCGACATGTCGCATACGCCTTGTTCAGTGTTTCCCTTCGTCTTGGAGCACACCGGCCACGTTCGGTTTTGACCGCAGCCATTCCCGCCATCGAACATCACCGCATAATCACATGTCGCTTGTGCATTTCCCCACGGATATTCTCTCCCTTG
>JAHJCH010000064.1 GCA_018813065.1 Myxococcota bacterium | reverse complement strand
GATCGCGCCGCCGCCGCCCCCATCACAGCGGATCTCCGCGCCGCCGCCCTCGCCAGAGCGGATCTCCGCGCCGCCCAGCCCCCCCAAGGTCGCGCCGCCGCCACCACCGAGCCGAGAGGGGCCGCCGACACAAGCGCTGGCCTCCTTGAAGCGCGCCAAGGCAGAGGCGCCCCCGCCCGAGGCGCTGGATCTCACCCTCGCGGGCTTGATGGAGGAGGCCGAGGCGGAGGAGGCGCTGCCCCCCATCGAGATCCCCCAGGCGAGGGCTTCCTCGTCGGCGCTGCGTGACGCCTTGAGCGACCTCGATGAGGACATCGACGAGGACGAGGAGGCCGACGAGGAGGCCCAAGAAGAGGCCCGCGCGGAGGTCAAGGCAGCGGCGCCCAGTGCGGCGCTCGGTGCGGCGCTCGGTGCGGCGCCCGCGCCCTCAAGCGTGGGTGAGCTTGAGGGCGCCGTCGAGGCCCAAGGGCACCTCGATCGCAAGACCACCGTGCGCTACTACAAGCGCATGACCCAGTTCAAGAACCACCCCGTCTTGGTGGTCTTCTCCCGCGAGCAGATCGGCCGGGTGCGCGGCGTGACCCAGGTGGAGGGCGGCGGGGTGCGCGTGCGCGCCGATCACAGCGTCGTCACCGTCATCCCGGTCTTCCCCGGCTGCTTGACGGCGCCCAACCGCGTGGAGGTGGACATCAAGCCCGAGACGGTGGAGGTGCGGCTGTGGCTGACCCCCATCACGCTGGGCAACGTCAAGGAGGCCCGCGTCGAGATCTGGCAGGATGGCCGCTTCCTCGATCAGATCCCCACGCCTTGTCGGCTGACGCGCCACCTCTGGACCAAGATCAGCGGCGGGCTGTCGCTCTTGGGGCCGCTCTCTCGCCATGTCTTGCCCCACTGGGGGATCGACCTCAACGCCGAGGTGAGGGCCTATGCCCACGCCCATATGCCGCAGCTCAAGGCGCTCTTGGCGCGGGTCGATCCCGATCTGCTGTGGGCCTCCATCTTCTCGCTGGTGACGCTGATCGTCTTCCTCAGCCTGCGCGCGAAGATGGCTGATCCGGTGCAGAAGAAGTTCACGCTCAACCCCGGCGCGTGATGTCTGAGTTCGACGCCGCTTATCGGGCCTGGGCGCGGCGGCTGCCGCGCTTCTGTGAGGCGCCCGCCATCACCCGCGCCCGCGCCTACGCCTCGACCGTCGGCGGCTGGGCGCGTCACGCCGCCGCCCTTGAGGCGCGCTGGGGGTTCTCGCCGCCGAGCCACCTCCGCGAAGCCCGCGCCTTCTTCGCGGGCGCCGACGCTTTTACGCTCGATGCCCTGCGCGCGGGTCAGATCACGCCGCTGGCGCCGCTGTGGGGTGATGAAGTCGAGCCGCCGCGCGGCGCTTTGAGGCCCCTGCTGCGGATCGAGGCGGCGCGGCTCGGTGTCGGCCCCCAAGGCGAGGCTGTTTGGCGCTGGCGCGGCGATGAACCGGCGGAGATCTGCGCCACGGCGCTGCTTGAGGCCCTCGTCACCGCCCTGGCGGCGCCGCCTTGGGCCTTGGACGAGGCCAGCTTTCTGCGCCGCTGGGCCATCGAGGCGATTCAAGCGGTGGCGCCGCGCGTGTCCTCATGAGCGGCTCGCAGGCGGCTCGCGCCCTCCTCGCCGAGACGGAGGTGCTGGATCTGCACATCGACGCCTTTATCCCCCAGCGGCTGTTCGGCTGGGACCCACACCGCCGCCACCGCGACGGTCTGGGCTTCCTCTTTGGGCAGTTTGACTTCCCCCGCGCCACGGCGGGCGGGCTGACGGGGGCGATGGCCTCGATCACCACCAACCCCCTGCGCGGGGCGGCGGGGCGCTGGGCGACTTTTCAGCGCAACTGGGCGCGGCTGCGTCACTGGGAGAGCCAATCCAACGGCGCGGTGGCCTTCGTGGAGGACGCGGCGGGCTATCAGCGCGCCCGCGCGGCGGGGCGGACACCCTTGCTGCTCTCCATTCAAGGCGGCGACGCCCTGGAGGCCGCTCCACAGGGCGCTTTGCCCCCGCAATTGCTGCGCGTCACCCTGGTTCATTTGACTTCTTCGTTTATCGGCGCCCCGTCTTCACCCGGACATCGCCTGCGCGCGGACAAGGGCCTCACTTCAGCGGGCCGAGATCTCGTGGCGCGCCTTAACATAGCGAAAATCTTCGTAGATTTGGCCCACATCCACCCTCAAGGTTTTTGGGATGTCCTCGACGTCCACGCCCCGGATTTGCCCCCCATTGTGACGCACACGGGCGTCAATGGCGTTTATCCGCATTGGCGTAACCTCGATGACGCGCAGATCCGCGCGGTGGCGGCGCGTGGTGGCGTTATTGGGGTCATTTTTCACCGCTTTTTCTTGGCACGATGGGGGATCGGCGCCGCGCAGGCGGTCTTGGATCACCTGGATCATCTGATCCAGGTCGGGGGCGAGGGCGTCGCCGCGCTGGGCAGTGATTATGATGGCATGATCTGGCCCCCTTGGGCCCTGCGCGGCGCGGGCGCTTATGCCACGTTGACACAGATGATGTTGGCGCGCGGCTGGTCCACGCGCCGCATACACGGGATCTTGGGGGGCAACGCCCTGAGGGCGCTGCGCGCGCTGCGTCCGAGTTGAGAGTGGGTTGCCCCGGTGAATGGTTATGATAGGATCGCAGCCCTACAGCTGCACAGAAGCGGGTTGAATGAGCCACTATATTCTTCGGCGTGAAGGCCAGGATTATCCGGCCCCAAGCCTCGACGCCTTGCGTCAATGGGCCAAGGATGGCCGCGTCCTCCCAGCGGATATGATCTACGCCCCCGATCTGCAAGCGTGGCGGCGCGCGGACACCTTGGAGGCGCTGGCGGGGGCCTTTGAGCGGCGCGCAGAGGCGAAGGGTGAGGCCAAGCAGCAGTTTTGGTTGAAGAAGGGCAAGGAGAACTACCCCGCCGCCAGCCTGGAGGTGGTGCTGAGCTGGGCGCGGGAGGGCAACATCGCCCCTCAAGACATGATCTTTCATCCGCAGCTGGGCCGCTGGCTCCAGGCCGGTGACTCGCCGACGATCTGTGATCTATTGCCCGCCAAGGTCGGCGCGGGCGCGCCGCGCTTCTCCCGCGCCGATGATCCCCTGCGCCCCCCCAGCGCGCCCGTGGAGGCGCGCGCGCAGACAAGCCCACTGCACCCCGGCATCAACCCTCTGTCGGCCCTGACGGGTAAGGCGACGACGACGCCCACCCGCGCGGCAGAGGGGCGCGCGGAGACAGGCAGCCTCTCCGCGACGGCGAGGGTCGATGCCCAAGGTGAGGTCGATGTCAAGGCGCTGATGCGGCTCTTTTATGATGTGGCGCGCACATTTATGGTCACCCGTGATATGCGCCCCGGCGAGAAGCTGCCCAATGAGTGCCGCCTGCCGACCACCGGCGATGACTTCAAAGGCTGGGAGAAGCGCGATATCTATCTCCGCCTCGCCGAGCGGATGCAGGGGCACCTTGAGGGCGCGCTGACGGCGGCGCGCCCGCGCTTGAGCGAGGCCCAGCGCCAGCAGCTTGATGCCTTCTCCCAGCGGCTTAATGAGGTGCTCGACACCTTCCATGAGGTGATCCCGCTCTTGGGTCAGCGGCCACCTGAGCGGGTGGTCGTGGGCAACGTGGGGCGGCCCAAGATGACCCCCGATGAGGAGGAGGCCATGCTGCGGGTGGATTATGCGCTGAAGGGCCTCTTCGCCGTTAAGCTCGTCTAGAGCAAACATCGCGAAACTTAAGCGATATATAATCCTGCACCCCCCAATCCCCCCTCTAGGGGGGCTGGATCTGCGAGATGTCGAGGGCTTAGCCCTCGCCCTCTGCGCAGATCTCATCGCAGCGTGCGATATACTCACCTCCTCTCGACTAGAAAACTGCTTTGAGAACAGGCATTCTCCTCGCGCCTTGGACAAGGAGTGAGCGGATTGCTTATGAAAACCCCCCCCCAGATCTCGCGCCGCGCGCGCCGTCGGCGACTTGGACGCCTCGGCGGCCTCGCCGTCACAGCGCTGCTCTGCCTCAGCGCGGCGCACGCCGAGCCCAAGACGACCGTCTACCTCAACGGGACCCCCACCCCCGTTTTCTTTAACGACGGCGACAGCTTCCGCATCCTCGAAGGTCAGCTGGCCCAGAGCGGGACGCGCTTATCGGGCTTTAACACCCTGGAGAGCTTCGGCCCAGTACACGCGTGGGGGCAGTGGACGGAGAAGGAGCTGAAGGTCATCGGCAAGCAGGCCACGCTCAACGCCCGGCGCGGGGTCTGGCGCTGCTTCTCGGATATGAACAAGGACACCTATGGCCGCACGCTGTGGTGGTGCCCCGACTTGGCCGAGGATCAGATCCGTAAGGGCCTGGCGCATGTGATGACCATTACGCAGTGGCCCGGCGACAGCCGCTTGATCGAGGCTCAGCGCGAGGCCATCGCCGCGAAGCGGGGCATGTGGGCCTTGGGTGTCCCCGAGTTCGTGCTCACCTCCACACACTCCAAGGCCGAAGATCCCTCGATGCCCGTTCACTACAACCGCCTCGTCTCGGTGGTGGACGGCCATTCCCATCCCTGGCCTCACCAGAATGAGTACAAGGAGTGCGAGAAGGTCTGCTGGAAGTCCACCAAGGAGGAGCGCGAGGCGCGCTTGATCGATCGTTTTTGGCTTCAGCCCCAGGTGATCGCCTATCGCAAGCTCTATGATGATGCCAATATCCAGGCCATTTTAGATGCCTTCCGCGCGGGCAGTAAGCTAGAGGTCGTTGAAGGTGGGCTCCGCGATGAACAACACCGTTATGACTTTGAAAAGACACTCAAAAAGATGAAGCGGGATGGCTGGTTTGACGCCGCCGCCAGCGACCTTGAGGTCTGTCAGATCTACACGGACTTTCGGCGCCGCTTTGGTATGAACAAGGCTGCCTGTCTATGAGCCGCGTCACGCTTATTTTACTGCTCAGCGCGCTGCCGCTGAGCTGTAATAATTATGACAACGCGCGCCCTGTCCTTGGCTATGAGTACTCGGACATGGATTGCTCAGATGGCTTTGATAATGATGAAGATGGCTTCATTGACTGCATGGACCCCGATTGCTTGATGCTCTCTACGCATTGCAATGCGTATGTGCCCACAGATGAGTACCTTGAGCCCGAAGATACTTATGAGCTTTGCCGAGATAACATCGATAATGATGATGATGGCAACTTTGACTGCGGTGATCGTAAGTGTCAGGTGATTCAAGAGCTGTGTTGCTCTCGTGAGTTTACGAATGAAGCGTGCAGCGATGGGATCGACAATGATTTTAATAACTTCGCCGACTGCGCAGACTTTGGCTGTAGTCAAGGGATGTTCGTAACCGCCTGTGATGATCAGAAGCGCGCGCTGGGGCGGCTGCCCCCTAAGCCCCCGATCGGGCCAAGTCTGTTAGAGATCAAGGCGCGAGGGCTCTCACCTAAGCAGGCCGCCGAGGAGAGCAGCCTCGCGATGTGTACTGACGGTCAAGATAACGACAACGACGGCTATACGGACTGCGGGGATTACTCCTGCTCTGACGCCAGCAAAGGGGCGAGCGCTGAAGCCGTCGCTCACTGTGACTCGCTGAAGGAGACGACCCGCGCCCAGTGCTCTAATGGCGTCGATGAGGACGGCAATGGCTTCACCGACTGCGAGGACTTCTCCTGCACGCGGGCCAATAACGGCGCGACACAGGAGGCGATCGATTACTGCGACTCCATCGCCGAGAACACCGCTGAGAAGTGCTCCAATGGCGTAGATGATGACGGTAACGGTCACGCCGACTGCAATGACTGGAGCTGCACTTCGGCCAGCAATGGCGCCAAGCCCGACGCCATCGCCTATTGCAAGGAGGTGATGGAGGCCGACTTCTATAAATGCACGGATGGCATTGATAATGATGGCAATGGCTATGGCGATTGCGCGGACTATTCATGCAGCCGCGCCGATGATCTCGCCACCAAGATGGCTTGCCAAGAAAGCTCTCCTGCCGTTACGCCCGAGTCCAACTGTACAGATCCATGCAGGGCGGACTGCGTAGATGGCGCTTGTGGCTACTATTGCACCTCAGGCGGCAAGAAGGTGATCTGTAAAGACACCTGCGCTGACGGGATCGACAACGATCTAGACTCTTTCGTCGATTGCCTTGACTGGGACTGCTCCTATAACCCCGCCAAGAGCCTGATCTGCCCCGGCCTTGGGGTCTGTGAGATCAAATGAACCAGGGATTTATCATGCCTGCCCTCCGCGCGCTCTCCCGGCTTGGCCTCCTGGCCACGCTGCTGCTCCTACCCCGCCTCAGCCTCGCCCAAGAGGCCAAGTGCGATGATGGTCTAGATGATGACGGCGACGGCATGGTCGATTGCGCCGACGCCGAGTGCGCCAAGCTGCCGGCGTGCAAGCCCGACGGCAACCCAGAGGACACCAATGAGCGGTGCAGCGACTGGGTAGACAATGATGAGGACGGCGAGATGGACTGCGATGACGATGACTGCGGCGCCAGCCACGTCACCGTCTGTCAGGGCTCGTGGGACTCGCGCAAGGCCCGCGCGGCGGCGGCCAAGGCGCAAAGCCAAGGCAACGTCAGCCAAGCCCCCACGCAGGCGCTGCCCACCTTGGGCGAGGGGATGACCGTACAAGACCTCATCGGCAAGGGCGGCGACATCGACGGTGAGCGCAATGACATGGATTGCGCCGATGGCATCGACAATGACGGCGATGGCATGGTGGACTGCGCCGATTTTGGCTGCCGCTTTGATGAGAGCGTCACGGTCTGTCAGGGCAACCCCAATATGCGCTTCTCCGTGGTGGGGATGCTGACGCAGGAGTATGACATTGAGGAGGAAGTGCATGATTCGCGCTTCTCCCGCCTCCAGCTGCGCACGTTCGGCCCCATCCCGCGCATCACCAACTCCTTCTACCTCATCAGCATGCTCGTCGAGCGCACACCACGCGTCACCTTCGCCATGTTCCAGATCCCGCTGGGCAAGAAGGGCCACTTTCTGGGTGTCAACAGCGGCGCGGCGGGGCTCTCCCAAGCCAACGCCATCTCGATCCACAAGCAGCTCTTGATCGACCGCCCCAACCTCAGCGGCCCGATGGAGCAGTTTAACTCTGCGGCGGTTGAGCTGACGGGGCCAATCCCCAGCGACAGCAAGCTCAAGTACCGCCTCTTTGCCGCAGGCGGTAACGGTCGCTTTGATGGCAATATCGGTGGTCGCACCGTCTCGGGCGGCAACCAGAACTACCCCTGGGGCGGCGGCGCGCAGCTGCACATGAACCTCATCGGGTTCTACAGCCGCTTTGACACCCCTTTCCTCTATACACCCGTCCCGCTGACCTTGGGGATCTTGGCGGGGGCGAAGTACGACGAGCGTGAAGAGGAGCGTTTTTACTCCGGTAACCTCCACGTCGCGCTGCGCTACAGCCGCTTCATCACCATGTTCGAGGGTTACACCAAGCGTGAGCTGGAGTTTAAGTCCTGGCAGCACTCCTATCACATCCAGGCGGGCTTCCTGCTGTGGCCGGAGCACCTGATGATCGCCGCGGACTGGGGGGAGTTCTTAGGGGGCGAGATGGAGAATGAGCCTGCGGTCCTCACCAGCACGCTTAAGCGCCAACGCGACACCATGCAGTACCGCGCGGGCATCCACTGGTACTTCTTCCGCTATATCGGCGTCGCCTCGATCGTCTATCGCAACCAGCTCATCCGCGAGGGCTTCGGCCGCGATGAGCAGCGCACCCACGACGTCAAGGGCGTCATCCGCTACTTCTTCTAAAGATCCACACGCTGGCGCCGCGCGTGGCGTTGATCAATCAACCATGACAGCGCCCCGGTGGCCTGCGCGACGGCGAGGGCTACCAGTCGCCGCCGCCCTTGCGGTACTGACGGCGGTTCATCAAGAACTGCCCCTCGGTGAACTGCTCGGGGCTCAGCTCGCGCACGCCCGTCTCCGTCATCTCCAAGATACGGGTGGCGACGCGGCTGATCATCTGGCGATCGTGCGTCACGAAGAGGAGGGTGCCCTCGTAGAGCGCCAACGCCTCTGTTAATGAGCGGATCGCCTCCAAGTCTAAGTGGTTGGTGGGCTCGTCGAGCACCAACACGTTGGGCTGCGTGATCATCAGCCGCGCTAAGAGCAGCCGCACCGTCTCGCCACCCGAGAGCACCTTGGTGGGCTTGAAGGGCTCATCCTTGGTGAAGAGCAGCCGCCCAAAGAGGCCACGCAGATGCTCCTCGTTGGCCTCCACGTTCCACTGCCACAGCCACTCATGCGCGGTCACGTCGCTCTTCTCAATGACCTCGGAGTGATCCTGGGGCATGTAGCCGATCTGCGTCTCGTAGCCCCAATTGATCTCGCCGTCATCGGGGCGCAGCTCGTTCATAAAGAGCCGCATCATCGAGGTCTTGCCGATCCCGTTGCGGCCCACAAAGGCGATGCGATCTCCACGAAAGACGTTGAGGTGGAAGTGCTCGCAGATGCGGGCGTGCTCAAACTGCTTGTCGAGCGCATCGACGTTGAGGACCTGCTTGCCGCTGGGACGCGCGACGTCGAAGCGCATAAAGGGGCGCTTGATGTTGGAGCGCTTGAGGTCGGCCATGGCCTTGCGCTCGCGCTCAAGCGCTTTTTCGCGTGACTTGACCTGGCTGGCCCGCGAGCCCGCGCGGAAGCGCTGCACGAAGTCCTTGAGCTGGCTGATCCGCCGCTGCTTGGCCTCGTTGTCCATCTCTAGGGAGGAGCGCGCCTGGGCCTTCATCTCCACCATGTCATCGTAGTTGCCCGGGTAGACAATGACCGTCTCGTAGTCAATGTCGGCGATGCGCGTGCAGACCTCGTTGAGGAAGTGACGGTCGTGGCTGATGACCACCAGCGCGCCCGTGTAGTCGGCGAGGAAGCCCTCCAGCCAGCGGATGCTGGCGATGTCGAGGGTGTTGGTGGGCTCGTCGAGCAAGAGCGCCTCGGGCTTGCCAAAGAGGGCTTGGGCCAGGAGCACGCGGACCTTGTCGCCGCCCGTGAGGCTGGAGAGCGGCTGGTTATGGAACTTGGCCTCGATCCCTAAGCCCTCCAGCAGCTCCTCCGCCTCAGGCTCGGCCATATAGCCGTCCTCCTCGGCGATGGTCATCTCCAGCTCGCCCAGCCGCATCCCGTCGTCGTCGTCGAGATCGTCGCCCTTGGCCAGCAGCGCCTCCTTGGCGGTCATGGCCTCCCAGAGCGGGGCGTTGCCCATCAAGACGACGTCGATGACGCGCACGTCCTCGTAGGCGTAGTGATCCTGGCGCAGCACGCCGAACTTCTTGGGGCGGCGGACCCGCCCCGAGGTGGGCTCAAGATCGCCGGTGACGATCTTCATAAAGGTGGACTTCCCGCTCCCGTTGGGGCCGGTGAGGCCGTAGCGCTCGCCCTCGTTGAAGACCACGCTGACGTTCTCAAAGAGCACCTGCGGCCCAAAGTTCATCGAGACTTCGTGAACCGTAATCATCTCGTCGCGCTCCCAAATTTGATCACAAGGCCGCAGCCCGTGGGGGTGTAAATTTCGGCGTATAACTAACAGAAGCCCCCCCCATCCACAATCGCGAGTCTGCGACGCCCCCGAGGGCTGGGGTGTCCTGTCTCAAACTTCAACCCGTGAGCGCAGATGAACCTCGCCCCCCCCCAAGTCCAAGCGCAGATCGAGGCGGCCCTTCAAGCCCGCGGCGGCCCACGCCCCAAGCACACCAATCGCTTGATCCTGGAGACGAGCCCCTACCTCCTCCAGCACGCCCATAACCCCGTGGACTGGTGGCCCTGGGGGCCTGCGGCCTTCGAGGCCGCCCGCGCGCTCAACCGCCCCATCTTCCTCTCCGTCGGCTATGCCACCTGCCATTGGTGTCATGTCATGGAGGTGGAGTCGTTTGAGGATGAAGAGATCGCCGCCTACCTCAACGCCCATTACATCCCCATCAAGGTGGATCGTGAGGCGCGCCCAGACGTGGATCACATCTACATGGAGGCGGTGCGGTTGATGAGCAACGGCGCTGGCGGCTGGCCCATGAGCGTGGCCTTGACCCCCGAGCTGGAGCCCTTCTTCGGCGGCACCTACTTCCCCCCACGCGCCGGGGCGCGCGGCGCGCGGATGGGCTTCTTGGAGATCCTCCAGCAGCTGGCGAACCTCTACGCCCAGGCACCTGAGCGGGTGCGCCATGAGGCCAAGCGGCTGACGCAGCGCATCCAAGACGACGCCCGCCCCCGCCCCCCCGAGGCGGTCCCCAACGCAGAGGCGTTGATCAACGCCGCCCACTTCTTCGCCGGGCGCTTCGACGCGGCGGAGGGCGGCTTTGACAGCCAGCCCAAGTTCCCCCGGCCCGTCACCCCCAGCTTCCTGCTGCGCTACGCGGCGCGCGCCGACGACGGCGCCGCCTTGAGCATGGTGAGGCGCACGCTGGAGGGCATGGCCCGAGGCGGGATCTATGATCAGATCGGCGGCGGCTTCCACCGCTACAGCGTGGACGCCCGCTGGCGCGTGCCGCACTTCGAGAAGATGCTCTATGACAACGCCCAGTTGGCGGCGCTGTATGTGGAGGCGTGGCAGGCGACGGGCGATGGCTGGGCGCGACGCATCGCCGAGGAGACGCTGGACTATGTTCTGCGCGAGATGACGGCGCCTGAGGGGGTCTTCTACGCGGCCACCGACGCCGACAGCCTTGATCCCGAGGGCCGCAGCGAAGAGGGCGCGTTCTTTACCTGGTCGCCTGATGAGGTGCGCGCCGCGCTCGATGGAGAAGATCCTGCACAAATAGAGGCGATTATTGACTTCTATCATATCGAACAGGATGGTAATTTAGACGGCAGAAGCGTCCCCAGAACACCACTTGACATTGGCATAGTGGCCGCAGCCCATCAAATCAACGTAGAGGCCCTCACGCGCGCCCTCCCAAGGCGCCGACAGCGGCTCTACGAGGCCCGCGCCGCCCGCCCCGCGCCGATACGCGATGACAAACACATCGTGGCCTGGAATGGGCTGATGATCAGCGCCCTCGCCCGCGCGGGCTTCGCCTTGGACGCCCCAAATTACCTGGCGGCGGCGGCGAAAGCGGCCACGACGCTGCTGCATTTTGCTCGCTATCCGGCGGGGAAGCTGCGGCGCATCTTTACGCCCCAAGATGAGTCGATTTTGCAGGGTGAAGCGCTCGCTTTTTTGGAGGATTATGCCTTCTTGATCGAGGGCCTCTTGGATCTCTTCGAGGCCACGGGTGAAGCCGCATGGTTGACCACGGCGGAGGCGCTTCAAGCGCGCCAAGACGCCGACTTCGCCGCGCCAGAGGGGGGCTATTGGAGCACCGCCGAGGGTCAGGCGGGGTTGTTGGTCCGCGTCAGGCCCGATTACGACGGCGCGGAGCCCTCGGGCAACGCCGTCGCCGCGCTCAACCTGCTGCGCCTCGCCGAGATCACCCAGGGATCGCAGTACAGGCAGCGCGCCGAGGCGCTCTTGGGCGCCTTTGGGCTTCATCTGCGCCGCGCAGGCCCCGCCGCCCCCAGGATGCTCTCGGCCCTGGACTTCTACCTCGACGCCCCCAAGCAGATCGTGATCGCGCCGGGCGAGGGCCTCGACGCGCTGTTGGCGCCGCTGCGCGCCCTCTACGCGCCCAACCGCGTCCTCCTCTTCGCCGGTGAGGGCGCCGGTGAGGGCGCCGCTGAGGGCGCTGCTGAGGGCGCTGCTGAGGGCAAGGTCGCCCTGGGCGGGCGGGCGACGGCCTATGTCTGTCAGGCGGGGGTCTGCGCCGCGCCCACGACCGATCCGGCGATCCTCGCCGCCCAGCTCAAGGCGCCTGGCGCGCCATTGCTGCGCGGCCGCTCAGCCCCGCCGCTGCCCATGCCCTGAGCCACGCGCCGTGACGCTCATAGGGCGGCGGGATCGAGCCGCGCTACGCCACGCTCGCCGCGTACCCACAGCCCATCGGCGGCCTCGATGAGCCGCAGCGCCGCGCGCCCCGGCAGCCCATGCGCGTAGCCCACGCGCTTCAGCCGCGCCCCGTCCAGGACGGCGACGCCCGCCTCATCGGCGATGACCAAGCCCAGCCCCGCCACCCAGCGCAGATCATGGACGGGGTGGCGCGCCAAGCCCGCGATCCCATAGGGGCGCGTCAGGCCATCAGGGTCGCGGCGGTAGAGCCCGTGATCCGTGCCCAGCCAGGCCGTGCCCAGCGGATCAAACTGGATGGCGTTGATGCTCGGCGCCTGGGTGTCGAGGCCCAGCGGCACCGGATCGATGCTGTCGTTGTCTTCGTCGTTGAGGACGAAGAGGCCGCCGACGCCGCCCAGCCACAGCGCGCCCCAAGGGGTCCACGCCGCGCAGCGGACGCCCGCTTGACCACGCGCTTGGCTGATCTCCCAGTTGCCCTCCGCCGAGGCGGGCGGGCGGGCGCGCCCGATCACCCCATCGCCGATGAGGTAGTACATCCCCGCCGCCTCAACGAGGCGCGTAAAGCGCCCCGCCATGCGCTGGGGCGGGACACGCCACACCCCGGCCTCAAGCCAGGCCAAGCCGCGCTCAAAGACACACAGCGTCCCCACCGGCGCGCGCGTTGAGGCGAAGCACTCCATCGGCGCGCCCAGATCCACCTCTGGTGCCTCGCCCTCGGGCGTCTCATCGGCGGGCGTCGGCAGGGCCTCGAAGTCGCCCGAGGCGTTGAGGCGCGATAAGGCGTAGCCCTGGCCACGCTGCAGCGCCATGACGAGCCCCTCGAAGCCCCCCAGGGGCGTGACCTGGGCCGCTGTGGCGTCGATCATCGGCAGCGCCGCGCGGGTGAGGGCGCCCTGCGCATCCAGGCGGTAGCGCCCCGAGGCGGTCAGCAGCTCCAGGGCCGCGCCTTGGGCGCGCAGCGCGCGGATCTGAGGGGGCGCGGTGGCCTCCTCGATGGGCCACGCGGGCTCAAGCGGCGCCGCCTCGCCCCCCGCCTCCAGCGCGATCAGGGCGCCGCCCTGGGTCAAGCCCACCCAAGCCCCGTCCTCCAGGGCCGCGCCGTCGCGCAGGGCCTCGCCATAGGCGCGGATCTCCAGGCTGAGCGGCGCGCTGAGCGCCACGCGCCCCAACCCTCGACCGATCAGCAAGAGCGCCGCGTCCCCCAGCGGCTTGATCTCACGGATCGGCGCCAGCGTGGGCAGCTCAGGCAGCGCCAAGGGCTCAGGCGGCGAGCCCTCGACCTCGCGGCGCAGCCCCACCGCGTCGGCGATCCAGATCACGCCCTCGCGCTGGGCCATAGCCGTGATGCCTTCCTGGTTGCGCCAGTCCCCATCCTGGTGACGCCAACGCTGATCGGCCTCATCCAGCAGCCAAGGCCCCCCCGCGTCGCCGGGGATCACCCGCCGCAGAGGCGCGTCGAGCCGCGCGGGGCGCAGAGCGTAGGGGCGCAGGCCGCCTTGGGCCTGGATGAACAGCCAATCGGGGGTGAGGAAGGCGCGCAGCGTAGAGGTGATGGCGGCGTCGATCACCGGGCCATCCAAGGGCGCGAAGGCCTCATCGCCCCACGCCGCGCCCGCCTCGCTCAGCGCCCAGCCCTCCACGGCGCCTGTCGCCGCGCCCATAAAGAGGAGGCGCGGCTCAAAAGCGGTCGGCGCGTGTACGCAGTCCGCCGCGCAGGGGCTCAGCGGATCGGCGCCAGCGCCCTCCTGGCAGAGATCAACGCGCGCACCCTCGGAGTCAGTGAGATCGGCGAGGGGGCAATCATCCACGTCATCGGGCCAGCCGTCGCCGTCGGTGTCCGCCGCCAGCGTCGGCATCGGCGCGTAGGCGTCAGGGCGGGGCGCGGCGTCGAGGGCGGGGCCGATCTCCACCGCCCAGCCTTGATCCCGAGGCGCGGCGTCCACGGGGCCAGCGTCGAGGGGCGCGACGTCCAAGGGGCGCGGCGCGGCGTCCCCGATGAGCGCGCCGCAGTCGCCGCCTTGGAGCGGATCGCAGGGGTTGTCGAACTCAAAAGCGGGCTCGCTGAGGCAGCCAAGCAAGGGCAGCCAGGCCAGGGGGAGGAGCGCGCGGCTCATAAGCCCTCCGAGGCCAGGCCCTCGGCGGGCGCGGGCGGTGTCGCGGGGGCGGCGTTGTCCATAAAGAAGTAGATGGAGAGCCCCAAAAGCGCGGCGCTGAGGCCCAAGCCCGAGTAGGCCAAGAGGCGATCTTCATTGGCGATCAGGCGATGGTCCTCCACCGCCGCGCGGGCCGAGAGGGCCGCCTCGGCGCTGTCGGCGCCCTGATAGCGGCCCACCGCCGCGCTCATCTCATCAAAGCCGCTGGCCGCCTCCGTGTAGTAGTAGCCACCCAGGCCCGCCGCCACCGCCGAGAGGCTCAGCGTGATCCAAGGCGCCAGCGTCCGGGGCGCGCGGCGGGGCGCGAGGCCAGGGCTGGGCGCCACCCACTCGCCCTTCATCAAGGCCGTGTCCACCTCGACCGTCGAGCCCCCCGGCAGCTTGATCTCCTTGGACCACTCCAGGCCGTCGCGGCGCAGCGTGACGATATAGGTGGCGGGGGGCAGCTGCTTCTCTAGGGGCGTCTCGCCGACGACCTCACGATCGATGAGCACCTCGGCGGGCGCGCCACGGGCGCTGATCTTGAGCACGCCGGGGAAGGTGAGGTGGACCTTCTGATCGCGACCAGGGCGCACCTCGACGCGCTGGCTGAGGATCAGCCCCTGCGCCGTCTCCGCCTCCAGGTGGTATTGCCCCGCGCGCACGCGGGTCCACTCGGTCGGGCAGCGGCGCGTGTGATCCTTGAGCTGATCGACCTTGACCACCGCCCCGCTGAGGTTACACGTCACCTGAATCCGGCCCAGATAACGCTCCTCCAGCAAGGCCACGCGGGCGCGGGCGGCCTCGTGGTTCTCCTCGTTGTCCTTGGTCTGGAGGTAGCGCTCGAAGGCGGCGATGGCCTCCTCGGCGCGCCCCAGCTCCTCCAAGCAGCGCGCCACGTTCCAGCGATAGACAGGCAGCTCCCCCGCGAAGTCCTCCAGCTGCGCGAAGGCCCGCAGCGCCTTATCAAAGCGCCCGGCGATGAAGTGCTGTTGGCCTTCATTGAGTACGCGCTGGGCGCGGCTGCGGCTGAGGCGGGCGGCCTCTGCGGGCGGCGCCAGCGGGGCGAGGCAGAGGAGGGCGAGGGCGAGGGCGGCGAGGCGCATCAAAGGCGCTCCATCGTGAGCTTGGGGGTGGGCGCGGGGCGAGGGCGGCGGCGCTTGCGCCCCAAGACGCGATCAAGCGCGGGGCTGGAGAGGCGGCTGAAGGCAGGCTCACCTCGCGCCCGAGCGCGGAGCCGCTCGGGTTGGGCGCTCTCGCTGAGGGCCTCACGCAGCGCCTCGGCGGCGGCGTCGGCGTCGCCCGCCGAGGCGTGGGTCAAGGCGCGGGCGTAGGCGGCCTCGCTTGTAAGGCGGGGCGGCGGCGAGGG
>JAHJCH010000063.1 GCA_018813065.1 Myxococcota bacterium | reverse complement strand
CTCCGCCCTGCCCAGACTTTGATCAAGATGGCTGGCAAGACGCCCACTGCAACCGCGACGTGGCGCGGCGCGGCGGCGACTGCGATGATCAGGACGTCGCCATCCACCCCGGCCGCGATGAGAACTGCGACAACGGCATCGACAATGACTGCAACGGGCTGCTGCCCGACCGCGATCCCGCCTGCGTGCGCTGCGCGGATCTGGATCAAGATGGCTGGCAAGACATCGCCTGCAACGCCGACATCAATAACCGGGGCGGCGACTGCGATGATCAGAGCGCCAACGTCAACCCCGGTCTCAATGAGATCTGCGGCAACTTCCGCGACGATGACTGCCAAAACGGCGATGTGCCCTGCATCGCCAACTGCACCGACGCCGACATGGACGGCTTCGGCGTCGGCTCCGGCTGCCGAGGCCCCGACTGCGATGACACCAAGGCCAGCGTCCACCCTTGGGCCAGCGAGATCTGCGGCGATGGCGTCGATCAGGACTGCAACGGCCAGGATCTCGCCTGCCCCGATGACTGCACCGACCGCGATAAGGACAGCTTCGGCGTCGGCGACGGCTGCGTGGATCTGGACTGCGATGACAGCAACCCCAATATCAACCCGGGGGCTTGGGACATCGCCGGCGATGGCGTTGATCAAGATTGCAGTGGGCGGGACACCGCCCTCGTGCAGAACTGCATGGACCGCGACGGCGACGCCTATGGTGAGGGCGCGGGCTGCTTGCAGGTGGACTGCGATGACGCCAACCCCCGCATCCACCGCGATCGCCGCGAGGTCTGCGGCAATGGCATCGATGATGACTGCCTCGGCGGCGACATGACCTGCATCCACCAAGGCACGGGCGAGTGTACGGACGTGGACGGCGACGGCTTCGGCGTCGGCGGCTGCCCCCTCGGCGGCCCCGACTGCGATGACAACGACGCCGACGTCAACCCCAGCGCCCGCGAGGTCTGTAATGGGCGTGATGACAACTGCAACACCATCACCGATGAGTGCCCCCTGCGCGGCCAGGTCTGCGATAACGGCGCCTGCGTCGGCGGCCCCGGCGCGCCCTGCCAGGCCGACAATGAGTGCGCCTCCTCCGAGGGCCTCATCTGCAACCAGCAGCTGCGCGAGTGTCGCCTGGAGAACGGCGCGGCCTGCGAGGACAGCGGCCACTGTCAACCCGGCGCGGCCTGCGAGCTGGTCAGCAGCTGCGATCCCGCCCTCAACCACTGCTATCAGACCCGAGGCGGCCCCTGTCAGGCGCCCTGCGACTGCGGCGATGAGTGGCTCTGCCACACCGACCTCCACCTGTGCGTGGCCTGCTTCGAGGACTTTCACTGCAACCGTGACGCGCGCACGAGCTGCTCCTCGGGCGGCATCTGCGCCACACGCGCCGAGGTGGGCGGCGCGGGCGTAGACGCCCAGATCCAGATCCTGACGCGCATGGCCGCGTGCTGGCGCCTCTTCGCCGAGACGAACGAGATCGAGGGCTGCGACATCCTGGTCACCGACGCGACCTTGGAGGTTGAAGGTGAGGCCGTCGCCCAGATCGACGGCGGCGCCGAGGCGCTTCAGACGCTGCTGTGTGAGTCGAGCTACCTCACCGACGCCGGGGTCAGCGGCGATGACATCACGATCATCGAGGAGCTGTTTGGCTGCGGCCTCTTTGACCTCATCAACGCCTACTGGGGCGTGCCCGTGGCCGCTGGCGCCGATGGCGCCGTCTGCATCACCTATGTCCCCGCCATG
Source organism: Myxococcota bacterium (assembly GCA_018813065.1). Classification (GTDB taxonomy): domain Bacteria; phylum Myxococcota_A; class Bradymonadia; order UBA7976; family UBA1532; genus JAHJCH01. The sequence goes on along the minus strand of JAHJCH010000063.1, from coordinate 42,234 downwards.
CCGGGCTTTGGCTGGCCCGATGACGCGCGCCCCGCCGTGGTCGTTGAGCGTTGTACACGCACCACCTTCTGATCTTCCTGGCGGGGATCATCCCCGTCTTTGATCCCGCTGAGCGGATCACGCTGAGCGCCAAGGCGCCGCTGGCCTCGACGCCTCCGCCTGAGGCCAAGGGGCGCTGGGGGCACCGCGCGCCGCTGAGCCCGCCCTCCAAGGGCGCCTACTGGCTGGCGCCGGGGCCGGACGCGCCGCGCGCCTGGGTCCGCGCTCGCTTCGCGGAGCCTTGGCCCAAGGGGGTGCTTTTGATCCGCGCCGCGCGGGTCAAGGGGGCGCTGGAGGGGCTGGGCTTGGAGCTGGCGGAGGGGCGGCGTGTGCGCTGGGTGGCCTTTAAGGGGGGGCGCCTGCGCGCGCTGTCGGCCTTTACGCGGCTGCGCCCGCGCCGAGGGATGCGGCGGCTGGAGATCGTCGCCTTGACCTGGGATGACACGGCGGCGCTGTCGGCCTTTGACGCCGATGACGGCGCCTGGCTGGGCACCCTCGGCGCCCGAGATCTGCCCCAGGCGCCGGGCCGGGCGGGCCTCTTTGGCCTCAAGCGCGGCGGGATCAGCCTGGAGCACCTCAGCGATTGGCCGGCTTGCGCTCGCCCGCTGCCCACGCGCGAGGATGGCCCGCCCTTGGTGCTGGTCTTTGATCCAGATCATCCGCCCATCGATCATGGCGGCTTGATTCACCTGGAGCTGCTCAAAGACGCCGACGTCTACCGCGCCGATCTGGCGGGGCTGGAGCGGCTTTTGTGCGCGGGGGGGGCGCCGCCACGGCGCTTTATCACCGAGCTGCCTTGGCGATACCTGGATCTGGACTACCTGCGCCTGCGTGGCCGCGCGCCCGCCGAGGCCGAGGGCGGTGGTTATCGGCTCAGCGACAGCTATAAAGACCCTGAGATGGTCTCTGATCTGCTGGCGGCCTATCACGCGCGCTACCCCAAGGACACGCTGCTGCGGCAGATCGGCGAGAGCCGAGGCGGCCACCCCATCTGGGCGCTGGGCGTCGCCGAGGGCATCCAAGAGGACGATCCGCGCCCCGCCTTCTTGCTCAACAGCGCCCACCACGGCAGCGAGATCCTCTCCATCGAGCTGACCCTCGACGCGCTCGATCAGCTCCTCGCTCGGCGCTCCCCTGTGGCGCAGCGGATCATCAAGGCGGCGGTGGTCTGGGGGGTGCCGCTGGTCAACCCCGATGGGCTGCTGGGCTTCCTCAACGTCTCAGCGGCGCTGGGGCGCAAGACGCACGCGGATCTCAACGGCGATGGCGTGATCGGCGCGCATGAGGGCGTCGATCTCAACCGCAACTACCCCTTTAAGTGGGGCGCGCTCAAGGAGAGAGGCAGCCGCTCGGCGCCCGGCAGCGCCTACTATCGCGGCGCCGAGGCGCAATCGGAGCCGGAGACACGGGCGATGATCAAGCTGGCGCGGCGCGCGCGCTTCGCCGGGGCGATCTCCTATCACACGGGCACCGTCGGGGTCCTGGCGCCGTACACGATCCCGGGCGCGCGCAGCCCCCAGCCCAATGAGGCCTGGGGGGTCGCCGAGGCCATCGCCGCGCGGCTGGGGCGCCACCCCATCGACGCGCGGACCTTTGAGGTTAAGCGCAACCTTTACCCCGTCGATGGCACCGACCAGGACTGGCATCGCCACGCCCACGGCACGCTGGCGCTGCTCATCGAGGCGACCCGCTGGTCGCCGCTGGACATGGCCAAGCGGGATCTGCTCGTCGCCCACCTGCGCCCCGCCTGGGAGATGCTGATCCAGCGCTTCCTCGTCGGCCCATCGCTCTCCATTCGGGTGGTGGACAAGACCGGCGCGCCGGTCCGCGCCGAGATCGACGTCAAGGAGATCAAGCTGCGCGAGGATGAGCGATGGTCAACGCGCTGCCCACATGGGGATCAGCATCGCTACCTCGACGCGCCGGGGACCTACACCGTGCGCGCGCGGGTGGGGCGGCGTGAGATCACCCAGCGGGTGGTCGTGCGCGAGCGCGCGGAGGTGACGTTGACGCTGCCTCACGCCCTCAAGGGCGCGCGCTGCGCGCCAACCCCGCCCTGATCGCGCCCGCCCCCTCGACTCTCCGCCTGATCCCGATAAGATGGCCTGTCTTTTTAGAGGCTCTCATGTATGAACCCCACGCGCATACGCTGCTGATCAAGCTCATCGAGGGCTTGGATCTCGATCGCCCCTTCTTGGCGCGGCTGGCGGCGCACTTTCACCGTGTCTATGGGCTGATGCGCCAGCTCTACGGGCGCCGCCCTGGGCTTGAGGGGCACCTGCGCGCCCTCATCGCCGTCATGCACGCCCGCTATCAAGCGCGCCCCGCCCACCTGCGCGCCCTCGACGCCGCCCGCGAGGCCGATCCCGCCTGGCTCCTCAGCCCCCAATGGGTGGGGATGTCGCTGTACGTCGATCGCTTCGCGGGGGATCTCGATGGCCTCATCAGCAAGCTGCCCTACCTCGATGAGCTGGGCGTCAACCTCGTCCACCTCATGCCCCTCCAGGTCTGCCCCGAGGGCGCGCGCGATGGCGGCTACGCCGTCAGCGACTTTAAGTCGGTGGAGCCGCGCCTGGGCGGCCTCGACGCCCTGCGCCGGGTCGCCGCGGCGCTGCGCAAGCGTGGATCGCTGCTGATGCTCGACGTGGTGATCAACCACACCTCCGATGAGCACGCCTGGGCCCAGGCCGCCCGCGCCGGGGAGGCGCCCTACACGGGCTATTACTACACCTACCCCGATCGCGACGTGCCCGATCAGCTTGAGGCGACGATGCCGGAGGTCTTCCCCGAGACGGCGCCGGGGAGCTTCACCTGGGATGAGGCCATGAGCCGCTGGGTGATGACCGTGTTTCATCGCTATCAGTGGGATCTCAACTATACGCAGCCGCGCGTCCTCATCGAGATGCTCGATGTCCTGCTCTTTTGGGCCAATGAGGGCGCCGATGTCCTGCGCCTCGACGCCGTGGCCTTTCTGTGGAAGCGCCTGGGCACGAGCGGGCAGAGCTTGCCCGAGGCCCATGACATCCTGCGCCTCCTGCGGGCCTGCTCCCAGGTGGTCGCGCCGGGGGTGCAGCTCTTGGCTGAGGCCATCGTCGCCCCCGAGGACATCGTGCGCTACTTCGGCGGCGGCCCAGAGATCGATCCAGAGTGCGAGATCGCCTATCACGCCACCTTGATGGCCCTGCTCTGGGACGGGATCGCCACCCGCAACGCCAAGGTGCTCAATCAAGCCCTCGCCCGCCTCCCCCAGACCCCATCAGGGACCACCTGGGTGACCTACGCGCGCTGCCATGATGACATCGGCTTGGGCTTCAGCGATGAGGACATCGCCCGCGCGGGCTATGATCCCGCCGCCCACCGCCGCTTCCTCTTAGATTACTATACAGGTGTCTATGATGGCGTGGCCCGCGGCGCCCTCTTTGGGCTCAATCCGCGCACGGGTGACGCGCGGATCAGCGGCACATTGGCCTCCTTGGTGGGCCTCGGCGCGGCGATCGCGCGCGGCGACGAGGCGGCCATCACCCAGGCCATCGATCGCGTCTTGCTCCTGCATGGCGTCATCTTCGCGTTCGGCGGCGTGCCCATGCTTTTCTACGGGGATGAGATCGGCGCGCTCAATGATCTGGGCTTTCAGGCTGACCCCAATGAGGCCCATGACAGCCGCTGGATGCACCGCCCGAGGATAAACTGGTCACGCGTTGAGTGGCGCGCCCTGCCCGGGACCGTCGAGCGGCGCATTTTCTCCGGCTTGAGGCGGCTGATTCAGGCGCGGAAGGCCACGCCGGCCTTTGATGACGGCGGTGCGCGCCGGATCATCGCCGTAGACAACCCGCACCTCTTGGTGTTCGCCCGCAGCGCCCCCGCCACAGGCCCTCAGCAGGCCGCCTGGGTCGTGGCGAACTTCGACACGGAGCCCCAGCTCTTGGATCTGACGGCGATCCCCGCGCTGCGCGGCGGCCCCTTGGTGGATTTGGCGCGCGGCGGCGCCCTCTCTCGCATGGGCGGGCGCCTCTTGATCCCCGCGCTGGGCTTCTATTGGCTGACGAGAACCACGCTCTCTGCAGGACAACATGCATTTGACTAAGACCCCCCCCCTCTCCCTGGGCCTCGATGAGGCCGCCGCCGTCGCTGAGCGCCTCCGCGCGCGGATGCGCGCCGATGTGATCGGCCGCGATGAGGTCATCGAGCTGATCCTCGTCGCCCTGCTCAGCGACGGCCACGTGCTCTTGGAGGACTACCCCGGCTCGGGCAAGACCACGCTGGCAAAAGCCCTCGGCGGCGCCCTCCTCGATGATGAGGGGCCGCTGCCCGCCTTCCGCCGCGTGCAGTTTACGCCCGATCTGCTGCCCTCGGACATCACCGGCGTGATGATCTTTGATCCCGAGGGCGCCGATTTTCAGTTCCGCCCCGGCCCCATCTTCGCCTATGTGGTCCTCGCCGATGAGATCAACCGCACCACGCCCAAGGTGCAGGCGGCCATGCTGGAGGCCATGGCCGAGAAGCAGGTGACGGTGGACAACACCACCCGCCCGCTCGATGATCTCTTCTTCGTCATCGCCACGCAGAACCCGCTCGACGCCGTGGGCACCTATCCCCTGCCCGTCGCGCAGCTCGATCGCTTCCTCTTCAAGATCAAGATGCAGCACATCGCCCGTGAGGCGGAGCTGGCGGTCTTGGATCGCTGGGGGCTCGTCGCCCCGCCCGCCGCGCCGCTGCCCGGCGTGGCCCGCCTGGAGCTGCTGGCCGCCCGCGAGGCCCTCCGCCGAGGCGTCCACGTGGCCCAGAGCGCGCGGGCCTGTTTGGTGGATCTGGCCCGCGCCCTGCGCGCCGATGAGCGCTGCGCCCTGGGCGTCTCCACCCGCGCCCTCGTCCAAGCCATCCCCGCCCTGCAAGCCCGCGCCGCCCTGCGAGGCCGCGATTTTGTCTCCTCTGAGGACATCGAGGCGCTGGCCTTGCCCCTCTTCCAACACCGGCTGGGCTTGGCGCCCGGCGTCGATGATCCCGCACCCGTCATCGCCGATGGCCTACGCCACCCCCTTGAGGCCCTGGCCCGCGCCGCCGCACGATGATCAGCCTCCTCCTCTCCGCCGCGCTGTCCCTGGCGGCGCCGATGGTCCTCGCCGACGCCGAGGAGCTGGAGGCCCTGCGCGCCCTGGAGGACGATAAGCTGATCACCGCCCGCGAGCGCGCCACGGCCATCCTCAAGGCCCGCCGCTCCATGGTCGCCACCTATGTCATGGGCTATGTCCACTTCATCGGTGAGGGCAACTTTCCCCGCGCCCGCTTCCTCTTCGACGCCGCCAAGCGCGCGCTCCTGGCGCGCTATGGTGACCCCCCTCAGGACCCCGACGCCCGCGCTTGGCACCGCCAGATCCTCCGCGATCAGCGCTGGTTGATGGGCAATATGGATCTCCGCGAGGCGGAGCTGGCGATCATCGATGAGCATGATCGCGAGTACACCCCCAAGCTCGACGCCTGGCGCATCTGGCCCCTGATCAAGCTGGGCCGCTTTGAGGAGGCCCGCGCCATCGGGCTGCGGCTCAAGGAGGCGGAGGATGAGGTGGATCGGCTCAAGGCCTATAACGGCCTGCTGACCATCGAGGACGAGCTGCGCCATCGCCAAGGGAGCTGGGATTGGTCCACGCGCGCCGTGGAGGCGACGCAGGGCCGCTCCTGCGTGATCTTGGAGAACACCGGCCTGTCGGCGCGGCGGGTGCTCAATATTGAGCAGATCGAGCCCTTGCAGCAGCGGGCGATCAAGGCCGAGGAGCGCGACTGCCCCAATAGCCCCTATCTGGGTCTCTCCACCGCACACCTCATCGCCGGGCGCTTTCAGCCAAGCATCGCCGCCATGAAGGAGGTCCGCGCTGAGCCCCGCTCAGGTCAGGCGCGGATGCAGAATGAGATGCAGATCCGAGGGCGCTTCGTGGAGATCCTCTACGCCCTGGGGCAGCTGGGGCCTGCCTTGGAGCGCGCCGAGGAGATCATCGACTGGCCCGATCGCAAGGGCACGTCGAGCATCTCTCAGGAGACGCAGATGCTCAGCGATCTCCTCCTCCACGCCGCGGTCATCGAGGCGCGCCTCATCGAGCTGCGCGAGCGCTTCGCCGCGCGCGGCCTGGTCCAGAGCGTTGCGCTTTATCAAGAGGCCCAAGCCCTGCTGGTCTCGCGCTGGGAGAAGCGCCGGATGGCTCATCGCCTCGCCGCCGATCCCACGCGCTTCCTGGATCTGATGCGCCCCTATTGGACCGACGTCGTGCCCTGGTACGCGGGGATCAGCCTGGATGTCTTTGGCTTGGGCGCGACGCGGGCGGCCTTGGCGGCGGCGCGCGCCGTGGACGATGAGCCCATCCCCAGGCTGCGCGCGTATTACGACGCCTTGGAGGCTGAGCTGCTGTGGCGTGAGGGGGCTTTGGCCGCCGCAGAGCGCAAGATCGAGGCGGCCCTGGCGGAGATCCCTGAGCTGGACGCCCTGCTGCGCTTGCGCTTGCTGGCCCTGGGCGTGGACGCGGCGCGGCGGCTGCGCGGTGAGGTCGATGAGGCGGCGTGGCACGCGCTCTTGACGGGCTGGCCCACGGCCCTGCGCATCCTCGACGTCGCCTTGCCCGCCCACGTCACCCATGACGGCGCGCCGCTCTCCGCCGCGATCGCTGCCCGGCTGGGCGCCTCGCCGCGCCTGACGCGCGGCCCCTTCGAGGTGGCCGTGGGCCAGATCGAGGGGCGAACGCGCCTGTGCGTGCGCGCGCCCGGCGGCTTTCAGTACAGCTGCGCGGAGGTCACGGCGGAGATCAACGCCCAGGCCGCCGATGATGAGGCGCGGATCATCGCCGCCATCGACGCCTTTCACGCTGAGGCGCTGGCCCCCAAGGTGGAGCTGACGCAGCGCGACATCAACAGCCTCGACGGCTCCCCCATACGCGTGGACGCCAAGCAGGCCATCTCTGAGCTGTTGGGAGACACGCCGTGACGCCGCTGCTGCCCCTCCTCACCCTCCTCCTCAGCCCCGAGGTCAAGCCCGCAGAGGTGGATCTCGCCGCGATCATCGAGGTGGACCCCAACCCGCCGACGCTGCCCAAGGGGCTGATCCAAGATAAGGCGGGCTGCTTGGCCCATCAGCCCAAGGGGCGCTGGGTTCAAGCCCCCGAGCGGCGCGGCTGCACCCTCAAGGGCAAGCGCGAGGGGCTGTGGGTCCTTAACGGGGATGAGGGGATCACCTATCACATCACCTTCCATGATGACGCGCCCCACGGCCCATACTGGCAAGCCTACGCAAATGGGCGGGTCAAGCTCATCGGCGCCCATGAGGGCGGCTTAAAGATCGGGCTGTGGCGCGGCTGGTGGCCCGGCGGTCAACCCCAGTTCATCGAGCACGCCGTCCAAGACGCCTCCAATGGCCCCGCCTACTTCTGGCATGAGGGCTGTCATCGCGCGGGGCAGGGCGCCTTTAAGGACGGCGCCAAGGACGGGCCGTGGCGCTTTTGGACCATAAAGGGCAAGCGCCAAAGCGAGGGCGTCTACGTCAAGGGCGTCAAGGAGGGGCCTTGGACCTTGTTCGATGAGGAGACCGGGGCGCGGATCCTCAGCGGCGAGATGAAGGCCGATAAGAAGGAGGGGCCTTGGCGTGAGTACTTCACCGATGGCTTTCAGCGCCCAGACGTGATCTTTAAGGCGGATGTCCGTCAGGGCGAGGCGCCCCTCGCTTGTGAGGCCCAAGGCGGGCTGTGGCATGTGGATTATACCCAGCGGGAGGAGGGCTGCTTGGCGGCCTTTCGCCGCGAGGGCCTTTGGCAGAGCTGCTTCTCTGAGGGGCAGCTCAAGGAGGCGGCTCACTACCGCCAAGGCGCCCTCGACGGCGCCCTCAAGGCGCTCCATCGCGACGGTCAGCCTTATCATGAGGGCCTCTATCGCGGCGGCGTCCCGCAAGGCCGCCATGCCTTCCTCGACGCCTCGGGCGCCGAGATCGGCGTCAGCGAGATCATCAACGGAGAGGGGCGCTGGCGGGCCTGGAGCCGTGAGGGTCAGCTGATCGAGGAGGGCGACTACAGCGAGGGGGCGCGGGAGGGCGTCTGGCGCTTTTATTACCCCTCGGGGCAGCTCAAGGAGTCGATTCACTTCGCCGGCGGCGTCCGCGCTGGCCCCGTTAAGGCCTACTTTGAGGGCGGTGAGCTGAAGCATGAGGGGCAGCACCTGGCCGATATGCGCTTCGGCGAGTGGATCGCCTACTACACCAATGGCCGTGAGGCGTGGCGAGGCGTCTATGACCTCAACGGGCGGATGGGGCCTTGGGAGATCAACTGGTGGTCCCCTCATCCGCGCGCGCGCGGTGAGTTTCAAGGCGATGAGCGCGAGGGCCCTTGGGCCGAGTGGCATGACAACGGTAAGCAGGCGGGCGTCGGCCCGTATCGACGCGGCGAGAAGGACGGTGAGTGGACAGAGTGGTGGTACAGCGGTGAGCCCTGGCGGCAGATCAGCTACAAGGCGGGCCGCGCGGATGATCCCGAGGAGCAGGCCTGTCACGCGCGTAAGGGTCGCTGGGCGGCGGACAGCAAGCGCCGCGCGCTGGGCTGCGCCCTCTGTCGCCCCACGCCCGAGGGGGAGGTCGCCTGGGAGGACGTCGGCGTCTGGCGCTTCTGGTGGCCCAACGGTCAGCTGGAGCGCGTCGGCGCGCTGCGGCGCGGCGCGCGTGAGGGGATCTGGCGGGACTACTTCCAGAGCGGCGGCTTGATGATGGAGGGCGCCTGGCGCGCGGGGCTGCGCGTGGGCCCTTGGCGGGGCTGGCGCGAGGGCGGCGGGCTGCGCTTCGAGGGCGCCTATGAGGAGGGCGCCGAGGCGGGGCCTTGGATGACGTATCACGCCAACGGTCAGCCGCGCGCTCAAGGCCGCTATGAGGGCAAGCGCAAGGTGGGCGTGTGGCGGTCCTTCTATGAGGACGGGCAGCTCAAGGAGGAGGGCGCCTTTGAGGGCGGTCAGCCCCAAGGGCCCTGGCGCGCCTATTACCCCAGCGGCGCGCTCAAGCGCGAGGGCGACTATCAGGCGGGGCAGCGTGTGGGCCCCTGGCGCTGGCTGCGTGAGGATGGCGCGCTGTGGCGCGAGGAGGACTTTGGCGCGCTCAAGGCCCCTGAGTGAGCGGCTATTTTAAGTGGATCTGCTTGCCATCAAAGGAGATCAAGAGATCCTTGCTCTTCTTCTTCGTGGCCAAGTGTACGGGGCGCTTCCACAGCGAGAAGAGGTTTTTGAGGGTGGCGTAGGCGTAGTCGTCTTGTAGATCAACGCCCGCGTGGCGGTGGACCAAGAGCAACTCGCTGCGCTGCTCATAGTCGCCATCCTCCACCTCGATGATGGGCTGGCCCATGTTCGTCAGCTGGGCCAGCAGCTTCTTCTTGATCTCAGCGAACTCCCGAGAGGCGATCTGCCACTCATTCGCCCTGGGGTGGTGGGCGAAGGTAAAGAGCTTCTGCTCCGCGCAGAACTCGGGGGTGAGGAACTCGTCGAGGAAGGTGATGTCGTTGTGGCTGCGGCGGACCTCAAAGATCTTCTCGCGGCCCTTCATCGCCTTGGTGTCCCAGGCCGCCCGCGCCGCCATGTCCTCGCACTCGTGATATGCCTTGCCGAACTGACCGCGATCCCAACGCCGCTCGATGTCCCTAAACAGCTCCAAGCCGAGCTTGTAGGGGTTGAGCCGCCCTTGGTGCATGACCATCGTGCCGCTGTGACGATCGGCGAAGTCGATGATCTCGCTGTCGTCGAGGATGCCACGCTGGGTCATGATCCGCGCGTGCCAGTAGCTCGCCCAGCCCTCGTTCATGATCTTGGTCATGCCTTGAGGGGCGAAGTAGTAGGCTTCGTCGCGGATCACGCCGAGGACGTTGCGCTGCCAACGCGTCAGCGGCGCGTTGTGCAGCAAGAAGGCCAGGACATCACGCTCAGGCTGCGCGGGGAAGCGCGCGCGCTTCTGTTTCTCCTCAGCCTGCTTGCGCTTCTGCGCCTCGATGTAGTCGGAGGGGTTGATGTACTCCTCCATATACTCTTTGGCGCGCATCCTCGGCACAGCTGCGTCATCCCCCATCATCTCTTCAGGGAGATCGACCTTGCGCCCCTTCACCTCACGCTTCTGCGGGATATATGGTGAGTGGACGTCGATGAGGTTCTCTAAGGTTAAGCAGACATCGATAAACTCTTCGACGACGCTTTGACCATATAGCTCCACATAGCGACGCACTCGGCTGGCGTGGTTCGCCATCTGATCCAACATTTTGCGGTTGGTCTGGCTGAACCAATAGTTATTTTTGAAGAAATCGCCGTGCCCAAAGACATGGGCCATCACGAGCTTTTGATCCACCACCTCATTGCCCTCAAGCAAGAAGGCGTAGGTCGGGTCGGTGTTGATCACCAGCTCGTAGATCTTGGAGAGGCCATAAGCGTAGGACTTCGCCATCTGCTCATAGGCCATCCCAAAGCGCCAATGGGGATAGCGGGTGGGGAACCCTCCATAGGCGGCGATCTCGTTCATCTTGTCGTAGGGGATGATCTCAAAGACCGTCTCAAAGAAGTCCAGGCCCTCTTCGATCGCGACGGCCTCGATCTTCTTACGCCACGACCACAGATCAGGCGGCAAGCTGTGAATTTTAAGGTGCTTGCTCATCGGCCCGCCTTGAGGAAGGTCTTGATCGAGCCCATGATCGCGTCCCGGTTGTCGATCTCAGAGCAGACCAGCGTGCAATCGGCGCTGTCCAACGGGAAGCTGCGCCGCAGGTCTTTGATAAACTGCCCCGAGCCGTATGGGCTCTTGACCTGTCCATAGCTGAACTGGTTGGACATGGGGATCAGGTGCTCAGAGAGCAGCTTGATCGAGCGGCTGGTATCATCCAGCGACCAGTTATCGCCGTCGCTGAAGTGAAACGGATAGATGTTCCAGTCGGAGCTGGGGTACTCCTCGGTGAGCATCCGCAGCGCGACCTCGTAGGCGCTGCTGATCTTGGTGCCGCCAGACTCGCGGGTGTGGAAGAACGTGTGCTCGTCTACTTCTTTGGCCGTGGCGTCATGGATGATGTAGCGCGTGGAGATCCCCCTGTACTGGCTCTTGAGCCAAGTGTTAATCCAAAAGGACTCAATGCGCACGATTTGCTTTTGCTCTTCGCCCATTGAGCCCGAGACGTCCATCATATAGATGACGACGGCGTTGGAATGGGGGCTCGACTCCGTCTTCCAGCTGCGGTAGCGCATATCATCGCGGATGGGGATGACCACCGGCGCGCGCGCGTCGAAGGTCCCCATGGTGATGCTGCGCTTGAGCGCGTTCTTATAGGTGCGCCGGAAGTGGCGCAGGCTGTTGGGGCCGACGGTACGGATGCCGGAGTAGCGATCCTTCTCCGTGACCACCTGCTTGGCGCCCTTGGGCTCGATGTGAGGCAGCTCCAGCTCCTCGCCGAGGATCTCCGCCAGCTCATCGAGGGTGACGTCCACCTCCAAGCCCTTGTCGCCCTCGCCCTCGCCCGCCTCGCCTTGGCCGGGCTGCTGATCGCCGGAGCCAAGGCTGTCGCCCGGCTGGCCCTCGCCCTGGCCGACGCCCCCTTGATCCTTGCTGTTGAACTTAAACCGGGGCAGCTCGATCTGCGGCAGCGGGATCTTCACCCGATCATTGCCCTGCTTGCCGATCATCTCGCCGCGCGAGATAAACTGCCGCAGGTTCTTGCGGATCTTGCCGTGTACGATCTGCCGAAATCGGCTATGGTCTTGTTTAATTCGTGACATCAATCAGCCTCGCGCGTCACCCCGCGCAAAGATCGAGGCCACGAAGTTGAGCACGTCCGTGGCGGACTCATCGTTGTAGCCAAAGTTACGGATCATCCGCTGCTTGACGATCTCGATCTTCTCCTGCGTCTCCCGATCGATGGCGTTGCTCACCAAGCTGCTGAGCTTGATCGTATCCTTCTTATCCTCAAACAGCTTCTGCTCCAAGGCGCGATGCAGCCGCTCGTTCGTCTCATAGGTGAACGTGCGCCCCTCCACCGCCAAGAAGCCGATATAGCTCATGATCTCGCGGCGGAAGTCATCCTTGCGCGACTCGGGGATGTCCATCTTGCTCTCGATGGCGCGCATCAGGCGCTCATCGGGCTCTTCATCCTGGCCGGTATACGGGTTCTTGACCTTCTCCTTCTGTGTGTAAGCCTTAACGTTGTCGATGTAGTTAGCGCACAGGCTCTTGATGGCCTCCTCATCGGCGGAGATCGCCCGCTGCACCTCGTTCTTGACGATCTCCTCATACTCCTGCTTGACCACCGCCAGCAGCTCGGTGAAGCGCTTGCGCTGCTCATCGCTGGTGATCAAGGAATGGCGGTTGAGGCCCGACTCCAGCTCATTGAGCACCAGGAAGGGGTTGATGCTCGTCTCGCTGCGCTGGCTGACCAGCGCGTTGCTGATCTTATCCTGGACATAGCGCGGGCTGATGCCATCCATGCCCTCGCGCTTCGTCTCTTTGCGCAGCTCTTTGACATTATCCTGAGTAAAGCCCGGCAGCGTGCGCCCATCATAGAGCTTGAGCTTCTGCAAGAGCGTCAGGTCATGCTTCTTGGGGTCTTCAAGGCGGGTGAGGATCGCCCACATCGCCGCCATCTCGATGGTGTGCGGGGCGATATGTTTATCGCGCACACGCGCTGGCGTGAAGTCCTTTTTATAGATGCGGATCTCATGGCGGAGGCGAGTGATATAGGGGATATCGACCTTGATCGTGCGGTCGCGCAGGGCCTCCATAAACTCATTATTGAGGAGCTTGCGATATTCTGCCTCGTTTGTGTGCCCAATAATGACCTCATCGATGTCGGTTTGCGGGAACTTCTTGGGCTTGATCGAGTGCTCTTGCGTGGCGCCGAGCAGATCATAGAGGAAGGCGACATCCAGCTTGAGGATCTCAATGAACTCGATGATCCCACGGTTGGCGATGTTAAACTCACCGTCAAAGTTAAACGCGCGGGGATCGGAGTCTGAGCCGAAGAGGGCGATCTTCTTGTAGTTGATATCACCCGTCAGCTCAGTGGAGTCTTGGTTCTTCTCATCCTTGGGCTGGAACGTCCCGATGCCGACCCGGTTCTTCTCGCTGAGGATCAGTCGCTTGATGCGGATGTGCTGGATGACCTTGGACCAGTCCCCGCCATAGTGCTGCATCAGCTCACGGAAGATCAGGCGGCAGGCGGGGTTGACGTCCCCCTTGATGTGGATGGGGCGGCCTTGGGTGTCCTCGGAGACGTCCATGCGCTTGAGGGCCTCGGCGCGCCACTCCTCGGGGATCAGGCGCAGCGGCTCCTCGTTCATGGGGCTGGGGAAGACCGCCTCACCGCCGGTGATGTGCAGCATGTCTTGGGGCAGGTGCCACTCATAGGTGTAGAGCGCGCCCTCGGCGGTGCGGCTGTAGTCCTCTAGGCCGCGCTTGAGCAGGCGAGCGATGGTGCTCTTGGAGCTGCCGACGGGGCCGTGGAGGAGGATGATGCGCTTCTCCGCGCCGTAGCCCATCGCCGCGCTCTTGATCACGTTGACGAGGCGCATGAGGGGGATGTCGAGGCCAAAGATGGCCTCGCGCCCGTCGCGCATGGGATCATCGAAGAAGTTGTAATGGATGATCTTCTTCTTGTTATCGATAAACTCCTCTGTCCCCCAAGACAAGATCATGTCATAGAGGCGCTGATAGGCGGTGCGCAGGACAGAGGGGTTCTCTTTGACGATCTTCAGGTAATCCTCGAAGGTCCCCGTCCAGTTGAGGTCCGCGAACTCCTGATAATCCTGAAGCTCCGCGATCAGATCGGTGAGGCGATCCGTCTTCATACTCACTCCCTTGTCAGATCCATCGAGTCACGCCAAAGGCGACAGGTCACTCTAGCTCGGTTGAGGTTGAGGGGCACTAAATTCCGCGCTCCAAGAGGGATGCGCCGCGCCCAGGCGTGGCTGCGTGGAGATCAGACACTGGCGGAGAGGCTCAGACCATTCTGCTGCGCCCAGCGGCGGACCAAGGTGCGCTCCCAGGCCTGGGCCTTACGGTTAAAGCGGCCACGGACTTGGGGGATCTGGCGCGCGTCATTGCGCACCTCCAGCGTCAGGAGGCGCTCGACCACCCCCGCCTCACACTCGACGCCATCAAAGACGGTCACCCGCTGACGGCGCAGGCTCCAGATGGAGATCCGCCCGCTGATGATCTGCCGCGCGTAGCTGTAGACGCAGTGGCCCATGGCCCGGCCCTCCGCCGCCAGCGCCTTGGAGGTGGGGATCTCCTCCAACTGATAGCGCCAATAGAGGCCCTGGCGGAGATCCGCCGCCTCCGTGCGCGTCCAGCCCTCGAAGGGCGAGGCGGGGAAGACCTCGCCGGCGATCTTGCGCAGGCGCGCCAGCTCCAGGTGCCAAGCCTGGGCGTCGCGGCTGAGGGAGGCGACGGTGCGCCCCTTCAGCGACCACGCCTCATCGGCCTGGGCGTGGATGATGTAGTCCACCAGCGGCCCCACGTCCTCGACGCGCAGCTCAGGTTGACGGGCCAGCCAGTGGATCACCGCCTGCCCCTTGTCCTCCCCGTGGGGATAGCGGCCCACGCCGAAGGATGTGCTCATCAGGGCGCGGGCCAGGGGGCGGGCCCGCGTGGGCGCGTCGCACAGGGCCTCGACCTGCGCGGCGCGCAGGGCCTCAAGGGGGCTGACCTTGGCCTTGGCCGACAAGAAGAGGGTGATCATCTGCTTGGTCAGGGGCACGCCCAGCAGATCGGGGATGTCCTTGCGCCGCCCGCCAGCGGCGAGCCGCACGAAGAGTTGGCTCATGGGCAGGGCCTCGCGGGCGCGCTCATCTTGATCAAAGGCCCGGTAGAGGAAGGCAGGCGTGGGGTAGAGGACGAAGAGGTGATCGATGAGGCTGCGCAGCTCCGCCGCCTTGGAGCGCCCGCTGGGCCGCCAGGCCTCAAGGGGCCGCGCCCAGCTCTGGTGCAGGGACAGGACGCGGCTCAGCGGCGTCAGCAGCTCGGGGGTGATGAAGCGCGCGCCGCCCGCCACGAGCTGCTCGATGTGCCCGCGATCCACCTCATTGAGCTGCGCGTCCGCGCCGAAGACCGCCAGGGCGGCGGCCAGCGGATCGGGCTTCTTGGCCTCACGCCACGCGGCGGCGATGGCCTCATGGGCGGCGCGCTTCTGCCGCTCATGGTCGGCGCGCTGCTGTTGACGGGCGCGCTTGTTCTCAATGTGGGCGCGGCGGCGCAGCTGCGCCTGCGTCTTATTCTTCTGGGGCTTGGACATACCCACTCACTCACAGACGCCGACCTGGGCTCAGCGCCCAGCGTGGGTCGTCACAGAGGGACACCATTCACCGCCGTGGCGGCGAGGCGCGTCGCGGGCGCAGCAGGGGCGCCGAGCGCGTCGCGCGCGTCAACATCATCGCGGATCTCAGGGCGCAGAGGAGGCGACGTCGCGACGCCCTCGCGCTGAGATCAGGCCTTTAAGTGCGACCTGGTGACCTACGCGAAGACGCGCAGGCCGTTGCGTATCTGTTGATGCATGGTGAACCCTCCGATGGCGCGGGGCGCCGTGACTTAGGGAGCGGGACGCTTGGTGTTATCTCAAGCGGGGGCGGGGGGCAAGGCGTGGCGCGTCAAAAAGCGAAAAAAACAATAAAACCAAGGACATCGTGGGATAAAAATTATCCGCGCGCGCCAAACAGGGTGTGGCTCGTCGCGCCCTCAATCTTCACCTTGACCATGTCGCCCTCGCTCAAGCCCACCCCGTCCAAGATCACGGTGCGAAAGCAGCTTGAGCGGCCGATCCAGCGCGCCGGATCGCGCCGAGAGGGGCCAGTCATCAAGACCTCCAGGGTGCGCCCGACCTGGGCGGCGAAGCGCGCCTTGCTGATCTCCTCTTGCAGCGCGATGAGGGCCTGAAGGCGGGCGCCCTTGACCTCGGGGGGGACATCATCGGGGCGGTTACGCGCGGCGGGGGTGCCCTCGCGCTCGCTGTACTGGAACATAAACGCGCTGTCGAACTCCAATTCACGCATCATCTCAAGAGTTGCTTCAAAATCCGCATCAGATTCACCCGGATAACCAACGATAACATCCGTCGTCAGCGACCAAAGCGGCAGACGTTCCTTAATTTTAAGGATCTTCTCCTTAAATGACTCTGCGGAGTAGCCACGCCGCATATCCTTTAAGATCGCGGTCGATCCGCTCTGCATCGGCAAATGTAGATGCGCGCCGAGCTGAGGCAGCGAGGCCAGCGTGTCGATGAGGCGATCTGAGAAATCATTGGGATAAGGTGACATAAAGCGCAGCCGCGCCAGCCCATCCACCGCCGCGACGCGCTGTAGCAGCTCCGCAAAATCACAGCCCTGCTCATAGTAGCTAGAGACGGTCTGGCCCAGGAGGGTGATCTCCTTAAAGCCCTGCGCCACCATGGCCTCGGCTTGAGCGACGACCTCCGTGGGGGGCAGGCTGCGCTCACGCCCACGCACGAAGGGCACGATGCAGTAGGCGCAGAACTTATCGCAGCCGCGCTGAATGGTCAGCCAGCCGCTGGTGCGGGGTACGCGATCAACGGTGAGGCCTTGGTAGCGCTCACGGCGATCTAGGCGCACATCGATCTGGGGATCGCGTGGATCGACCTCGATGCTGGCTTGGATCATCTCCGGGAGGCGTCGATACGCGTCTGGGCCGACGATCAAATCCACATACGGGGCGCGTTGGTGCAGCCCCTCTTTCATCCGCTCGGCCATGCAGCCGGTGACGCCGAGGATGACGTGTGGGCGCTGGGCCTTGAGGGACTTCAGCCAACCCAGGCGGCCAAAGATCCGCTCCTCGGCGCGCTCACGCACGGTGCAGGTGTTGAGGAGGATGACGTCGGCGTCCTCATCGCGCTCAGCGACGCGGTAGCCCTCGTGGCGCAGGAGCCCATACATCAGCTCAGTGTCGGACTCGTTCATCTGGCAGCCATATGTCTCGATGTAGACGCTGCGGCTCATGGTGCCTCCTGAAAAAAATCCGCAGAGCCTATGCTGGCGTGGGCGGTGAATTCAAGGTGATCTGCTTGGAATTGAGCAGGTGATCGCGCAGAGGCGCTGGTGAGGTGATAAAGCGCAGGGCAAGTCAAGCCATATCAAGAGGAATCGGGCATTTGGTTGATTGACTGGCATGGGCGTCTTCAATCTAGAGCGGCGTAAGCACCAATCTGCCACACCCACATCACCATCAACGGCCACCTCAAGCAGCCACGATGCTCGACGGGCCAACGGCCCGCCTGAAAGCGAGCCGGAGGCGAGCGGCACGAGGGGAACCCCGCAGGGGTTTCGCGAGTGGTAAAGGCTCGTGGCCACCCGATCTGGCTCGTCGTTGGCGCGTGGTCGTGGCATCTTGCCGCTCACGACGCTCTAGCGGCCATTTCAGCGGGACTTCCCCGCTTGGAGATCATATGCGAAGCGCGCTCCTCTTGGTGTTGACCCTCGCTTTGACGGGGGCCTGTCAGCGCGGCGGTGATGGTGACTTTGGCGACGGCGGCCAGGACAGCGGCCCCAGCCAGGACAGCGGCCAGGACAGCAGCCCCAGTCGGGACAGCGGCCAGGACAGCAGCCCCAGCCAGGACAGCGGCCCCAGTCGGGACAGCGGCCCCAGCCAGGACAGCGGCCAGGACAGCGGCCCCAGCCGGGACAGCGGCCAGGACAGCGGCCCCAGCCCGGACAGCGGCCAGGACAGCGGCTCCAGCCCGGACAGCGGCCCAGACGCATCATCTCCAGCGCCGCCGATCTTAAGCGCCCACCCCACGCGCTTGGCGTTGCCCGCCGAGGCGCCCTATCTCCTGGGCCACCCGCTCATCTTTGACGGGCGCTTGTACCTGCGCTCCACCAACATGCCCGGCGTCGGCGTGGGCAACCAGGTGGTGTCATGCCATGACCTGCGAGACGATAACCGGCTCCTCTGGCGCACCTCCTTGGGTGAGTCGCTCTTCATCCTCCACCTGAACGAGAACACTGGCATTGGGGTTGGCCTCACCCGCAGCGATGAGCACCTGCCCATCATCACCACTGCGTTTGATATGGATCAGGGCGAGATGACGCAGCGCTTCTTCCGCGTCAACGCCTTCACCGGGACCATCGATCTGGCGGTGGACATCCCCTCACGCTGGAGCGGCCTCCAACCCAATGGCCGCCTGCGCACCCTCAGCGTCAGCGAGCCTCACGGCTCACCTGTGGAGTACGGCGGGCTGATCTATTACAGCAATGGCGCCATGATCAACGGCTGCGACGGCAGCGTGGTGTGGAGCGACAGCAAGACCACCGGCGATGCGATCATCGCCGGCGATCACCTCTTCTCCTTGGCGCGCAGCGGCGGGGCGCGGGTGACGGCCATCGATCTGACCCAAGCGCGCGCTGAGCTGCTGGGCTTTATGCCTCGTGGGACCATGGATCTGTTCGAGACGGACGCGGGTGAGCACGCCATCGCGCAGCCCGGTAACAGCGGCAACCGCGACTTCCTATTGCACCGAGGCCACATCATCAAAACGCGTGAGCGTCGTGACGTCGCGGGTCTAGAGGATGGCTACTACTTAGAGCGCCACGCCGCCCAAGATGGCCAATTCGTGGATCGAACGCGGGTGCCTTTTGAGGCGCAAGAGGTAAGCCCCGGCCAAATCTCTGTCTATGACACCTGGCATGAGCTGATGGTGATGGGCTATTCGCTGGCAGTGGGTGAGACGCTGCTCTTCCCCGCGATGCGAACCTACATCCTGGAGGGCGGCGTCAGCCACGGCGCGCTCTTCGCCTTCGATCTCAACACGCTGCGCTTCTTATGGCGAGCGGACTGGCCGGGCGGCCCCATCCACCCCCACACCACCGTCGTCGCCAGCCGAGACTTTGTCTACGCCGTGGAGCGGCGTGTGAATCGCGCCGACTCGCCCTTGCGCGATCGGGGCTTCCGCGTCCACCGCTTTGATCTCGTGGATGGTCACCCCTCAGCGATCTTTCAAGACGATGAGACTTGGGGATACGAGGCCGGCGCGGTGGGGATCCTCGCCTTTGATATGCCCGACGGCACAGATGCCTTCGCCCCTGAAGTCCAACCCCTGCTCTATCACGGCAAGCTCTACCTCACGGCGACCGGCCCGACGGGCTCGGTGATTTGGATCTTGGACGTCGGCGACGACAGCGCCAACGTCCTGAAATATAAGTTTAATAATCAGCTCAACCCGGTGATGAACCTTGAACGCCCCGAGAGCAATCAAGCCCAAGATCCGGCGCCTGCGCCCCCGCCTGAGGCTGAGGTATCCCAGAGCACGCCCCTCGCTCCGCCCTTCGAAGGCGAGGACAGCAGCCTGGACGAGCCCCCCGGCGAGGCCCCCTTCGCCCCGGCCCTCGACGCCTTGGGCCTCACCGCCGAAGACCTCGACACGCGCCCTCGCGCCTTCGTGGCGACCTTGGCCGAGATCACCTTCTCCCAAAGCGGCGAGGCAGACGTAGACAACCTGGGCGAAGGCTACCTGCGGCTGCGCAGCCGCTTTGGCTGCGGCGAGGTGGGCCTGCGCTACCCTTGGCGCGGCTTCCTGGGTCTACATCGCCCCTTCGCCTGGCTTGAGCAGCCATCTGAGCCTGCACACTTGGACTTCACGCCTCAGATCCCGGTCTTCTACCGACCTGAGGCTTGGCTGGAGGGGGCCAATATGGGTCTAACCCTGGGCTGGTCAGCCCTGGAGGACGACACCTCCACGGGCCTGGACCGCCTCGTTCAGCTCGCCAGCGACCTCATTGACATGGTCAAGGCCTACTTAAGCGGCGATTACTGCCGCTTGGCCCAGCAGATCGCGGATGCCGTCGCCGCTGAGGCCAATGATCACACCCAGCACTTCGGCGCGCCCTTTTTAACCCTCTTTGGTGGCAGCGAGGCGGCGCCCCCCAACCTCTACGGGGTGCCTCTGGGCGAGGCGCGAGCGCGCTTTGAGATCTCGGGCTCAGGCACCCGTGGCGTGCTGGTGGCCGCCGCCGACGCCGTGGACGCCGCCTGCGCCATTGGCAGCTTGGCGAGCCCCTTGGGCGTCACTCGGATCGACAACGCTGTTGGCTCAACGTTGGAGGCGTTCTCCCCCGAAGACCGCTCGACCCATGGCGTCTTTGAGCTGCGTCGGGCGCGCTTCGTGCCGATCCGAGCGTTGAGCGTCACCCTTGATCGCCTTGAGATCGCCACGCAGCACCCGATCGCGGTCATCGCGCGGGCGGGCCTGGTGGGGGAGGACCCCGTCTCCGCCGCCCCAGACGGCGCCGTCAGCGCCTTCGAGACGCCCTTCCAGAGCTACGTCAAGCGCAATGACTTGCCGCTCTTGGCCGCCAACGCGGATCTCGCCCAACCCCTCATCGATTTCACCCTCTCCCCCAGCCCAGATCGTCCGGGCACAGCCGCGCTTTACCTTGAGCTTGGCCTGACCACGCTCGATCCGCTGAGCCCTGGCACGGCGACCCTCTCGGAGACCCGCTTTCTTGAGGATTTGCTCTATGGGGCGTGGCAGCTCAGCCCCAACGGCGCCGATCACTTTGAGAAGACCGTGCGCCGCCGCATCGACACCCCGACGCTTCAGGGATACTTGCAGCTGACCTATCGTCTACGCACCGCGCGCTGAGCCCGCGCGTCGCCCCTCAGCCGCCATCGACGGGGCACAGGCGCCCTTGAGGCGGTCTAGCGGCCCGCCAAGCGCAGCCCGATCTCCGCCAGGAGCAGGGTCAAGGCGGCGACGCCGACGAAGAGGAGCCAGGCGCGCTTGGGCGGCTTGAGCGGCGTCGGCTGGACGCGGATCACCGGCAGCCCTGTCTCTTGGACGATGGGCACCGGGCTGGGGCTGACGATCACGCTCGGGGCGTCCTCAAGGCGCGCCGCCTCAGGGGGATCGGCGAGGAGATCATCCGGCGGGGGCGGCGCCACCTCCATCTGCTCCAAGGCCAAGAGCATCGTGCGCGCGTCGGGGTAACGATCCGTGGGATCATGGGCCAGGGCCTTTTGAATCACCTTGTCATAGGCGAGGGGGATCTCCTCGCCGTTGGCCGTGTAGGTCAACGGCGGCGCCTCGCGCGTGGCGTCCTCGCGCAAGAGGGCCTCGTAGTCCGAGGCCGAGAACAGCCGCCGCGCCACCAGCGCCTCATAGAGCACCACCGCCAGGCTGTAGAGATCCGACGGCGGCCCCACCTCCAGGTTGCGGATCTGCTCAGGGCTCATATAGCTCGGGGAGCCGACGAGGACCCCGTGGGCCGTCAGCGGGTTGCCGTGGTCCAGATCAGCCGCCTGGCTCTTGACCACGCCGAAGTCAAGGATGCGGGCCATAAAGCGGCCCCGCGTGCCGCTGAACATGATGTTGTCGTGCTTGAGATCGCGGTGAATCAGGCCAGCGTCATGGGCCTCGGCCAGCCCCATCAAGATCTGGCGGGCCAGCTGAACGCTCTGGCGCACGGTCAGCGCGCCGTTGTGATTGACCTCATCGCGCAGCGTCCAGCCCTCGACGAACTCCATGGCGTACCACAGCGTCTGATCGGCCTCGACGCCGAAGTCGAGCAGCGCCACGACGTGCGGGCTGTTGACCGAGGCGGCGGCCTCGGCCTCGCGGATAAAGCGGGTGCGCAGCGAGGGGTGCTGGGCGTAGCGATCGAGGAGGAACTTGACCGCGATCTTGCGCTGCGTCTCCTCATCCCAGGCGGCGTAGACCGCGCCCATCCCGCCGACCCCGAGCCGCTGGATGATCCCATAGCGGCCCGCCAAGAACTCGCCCAGCCAAGCGTCGCGCCCCGCCTCGCGCAGCGCGGCGGGGGTGACCAAGTACGCGCCATCATGCGCGCAGCGCTTGCTGAAGCCACCTCGGCGACAACGCGGACAGATCAGCTCTTGCATCGGACCTCCTGGCGCCTTATCGGCCCCGCGCCCTGGGTGGTTGACTCAAGCGCTCAAGCGCTCAGACAAACTCCTGATCTTTACTCGGCTTGACATTCCACAGCGTCAACATCAGCGCCGCCGCCAGCAGCGCCGAGGCGATCCAGAGGTAGAAGGCGCCGTCCCAGCCCCAGCGGTTGCGCGCCCAGGCCGTGCCGACCCCCGCCACCGCCGCGCCCATATAGCCCAGCCAGTCGATGACCCCTGAGGCCGTCGCCGAGGCCTTGCGGCTGCCCAGATCCATGGCGATGGTGGCGCCCATCAAGAGGTGTGGGCCGTAGAGGAAGAAGCCGATGCCGCCCAAGATCAGCAGGGAGTACCAGAAGTGCCCCGCCGGGACGCTGCGGAAGACCCAGGCCAGCCCCGCCGAGATGATCAGCATCACGGCGATCACCGGCGCGCGGCGCCCCTCCATGCGATCGGTCAGCCAGCCCGAGGCGATGATCCCCACCGCGCCGACGATCGGCAGCATGATGATCTTGATGACCGCCTTACCCACGCTGGGATCTTGCTCCATGAGGTAGGCGAAGGACCAATCGAGGAAGCCATAGCGGAAGAGATCGACGCCGAAGTAGGCGAAGCCGACGATCCAGACGTGCTTGTTGAGGAGCGCCTGGCGGGCGACATAGGCCCAGCCAGCGTGCTCATCCTCGCGGGCCTCGGTGCGCACCTCGTCGATGGCCATCTCCCCCGCCTTGAGCCGCTCAAAGTCCTCGATGGTCGGCAATCCGACCTCTTCGGGGGCGTTACGGGTGCGCCAGTAGACGTGGGCGGCAGAGACGGCGAGGATCGCGGCGGGGACGAAGAAGACGTAGCGCCAACCATAGCGCTCCAAGAGCCAGCCTGAGAGGATCCATGACAGCGCGTTGCCCACCATATAATCCGTGCCCAAGAGGCCCATCATCTTGCCGCGCGCTGTCGGTGAGAACCAGTTAGCCAGGAGCTTGATCCGCGACGGCGCGCCTGTGGCTTGAGAGAGCCCGTTGACCAGCCAGATCCCCATAAAGGCGGGGAAGCTGCCGACGAGGCCAAAGAGCAGGTTCATCAGCGCCGAGATGCCCATGCCAATGGTGGCGACGCGGCGGGGGCCGAAGCGATCCCCCAAGATCCCGTTGATCAGCTGACCAAAGCCATAAGCCAGCTTGGTCCCTGTGAGGATCAAGCCCACGAGCATGATGGAGTGCTCGGTGGCCTGGCCGCCTTCGCCGAGCAGGTCTTGCAAAGAGGGCACGGCCACGGAGATGTTGACGCGGGCCATGTAATAGGTGGCGTACATGCTCCAGGCGGTGAAGAAGATGCGCATACGCCAGCGGCGATACCGCGCGGTGATCTGGATGAGGGTGTGCTTGGCTTGGCTCACGAGGCCCCCTGTAGAGAACGTCGCGGATCTTTTACCCCGTCCGGGCAGGGGGCGATAGGCGCGCGCCTCATGATCTGCTATCTCCAGAGGCCCACACCTGAGAGGAGCGGCTTATGAACAACCTCAAGATCAACGGCCAGCGCTTATGGGACAGCCTGATGGAGATGGCTCAGCACGGCGCGACGCCCAAGGGCGGCGTCTGCCGCTTGGCGCTCACCGACGTGGACAAGGCCGCGCGTGATCTCTTCGTGCGCTGGTGCGAGGAGGCGGGCTGCGCCGTCACGATTGATCAGATGGGCAACATCTTTGGGCGGCGCGAGGGCCGCGATCCCAGCCGCGCGCCGATCATGATGGGCAGCCACATCGACAGCCAGCCCACGGGCGGCAAGTACGACGGCATCTATGGCGTGTTGGCGGGCCTTGAGGTCATCCGCACGCTCAACGACGCGGGCATAGAGACGGCGGCGCCCATCGAGGTCTCGGCGTGGACCAATGAGGAGGGCTCACGCTTCGCCCCTGCGATGGTCTCCTCGGGCGTCTTCGCGGGGGTCTTTGACCTGGAATATGGCCTCAGCCGCGCCGATCTCGACGGGGTGAGCATGGGCGAGGAGCTACAGCGGATTGGCTACGCGGGCGCGGCGCCGGTGGGTGGCCGCGAGGTGGGCGCCTTCTTCGAGGCGCACATCGAGCAGGGGCCGATCTTGGAGGACGAGGGCTACACCATCGGCGTGGTCACGGACGCCCAGGGCCAGCGTTGGTACGAGGTCACCTTCACGGGGCAGGAGGCCCACGCGGGGCCGACCCCCATGGGCAGCCGCCGCGACGCCCTCCTTGGCGCGGCGCGGATCATCGACGCGGTCAACCGCATTGGCCTGGCGCACCAGCCCAACGCCTGCGCCACGGTTGGCTTGATCCAGGCGTCCCCCAACTCGCGCAACGTCATCCCGGGGCGGGTCTTCTTCACGGTGGATCTGCGCCACCCTGACGACGCGGTGCTCAGCCAGATGGACACGGCATTGCGGGCGGCGTTGGAGCAGGTGGCGGGCGAGGTGGGGCTGCGCATGGACTTTGAGCAGATCTGGTACTCGCCGCCGGTGCGCTTTGACGAGGCCTGCATCAAGGCGGTGCGCGGCGCGGCGGAGGCCGAGGGGTTCTCCCATCGGGACATGGTCAGCGGCGCGGGCCATGACGCGTGCTACATCGCGCGGGTGGCGCCGACCTCGATGATCTTCATCCCCTGCGTGGACGGCATCAGCCACAACGAGGTGGAGGAGACGACGCCGGAGTGGGTGACGGCGGGCGGTCAGGTCCTCTTACGCGCGGTCTTGGAGCGCGCCCGCTGAGCGCGCAGGGCGTCAGCGCCGCTCCAGGGATGAGGCCTGTGGGGGCGAGTCACGCGCGCAGATCCCAGCTCAAGCGGAATTTGAGATGACCAGGACACGCAAGAAGATGTGGCTCCTCGCCTCGGCGCTGGGGCTCTTGACGATCAGCGCAGGGGGTGCATGGATGTCGGGTTGGCGGGCCATGGGGGCGCGCGCTGAGGGGGATCGTCTGAGCCGCATGAAGGCCTCGCCGCTGTGGCGCGACGGGCGCTTTCATAACCGCCTTAAGCGAATCGACGCCCCGCTCTCAAAGATGCTCAAGGGCTGGATCACGGATCGCAGCGCCTACAGGACGCCTGACATGGCGCTGCCGATCCTGAAGCGCGAGGCGGCGGACTTCGCTGAGCATCCACGCGCAGGGCTTCGCGTGACTTGGCTGGGCCACTCCACCTCACTCATCGAGATCGACGGCCATCGGGTGCTTTTTGATCCAGTCTGGGGGCTGCGGGCCTCGCCCTTTAGCTGGGTCGGCCCGGCGCGGTTTCACCCCCCGCCGCTGCCGATCACGGCGCTGCCCCCCTTGGACGCCGTGATCATCTCCCACGATCACTATGACCACCTGGATTACACCACGATCCTGGCGCTGGAGGCGCGCGCGGATAAGCCCCGCTTTGTCGTGCCCTTAGGCGTGGGCGCTCACCTGGAGCGCTGGGGTGTGGACGCGGCGCGGATCACTGAGCTGGACTGGTGGGCGTCCTATGAGATCAATGATCTCAAGCTGGTGGCCACCCCCGCCCGGCACTTCTCAGGGCGCTCGCTCCTCATGCGTGATCAAGATCAGACGCTGTGGGCGGGCTGGGCCGTGATCGGGCCCAAGCACCGGGTCTTCTACACGGGCGACACAGGCATGTTCCCCGGCCTCGCTGAGATCGGCGAGCGCCTGGGGCCGTTCGATCTCACGCTGGTGGAGTCGGGCGCATATAACGCCATGTGGGCAGACATGCACCTCGGGCCAGAGCAGGCCGTACAAGCGCACATGATGCTCAAGGGCCGCGTGATGCTGCCGGTCCACTGGGGCACCTTTGACTTGGCGATGCACGGCTGGACAGAGCCGATGGAGCGCATATTGGCGGCGGTGGAGGCCTTGGGCTTGTCCGAGCAGGGGGTTGTGGTGGCGACGCCGCGCCCAGGCGAGAGCGTGGAGCTGGATCGCCTCGACGACCTGAAGCGCTGGTGGCCACAGCTGCCTTGGGAGACACACGAAGTGGCGCCGGTGGTCTCCTCGGGGTTGGCCCCTCAGGCGGCCTTGGTTGACCATCAAAATGAAACAAAAATAAATTAAAGCTTGATAATTTAAAAACTGCGAATATCGGCAGGTCTTTGCCTTTAAAATACGCCCAAGCGTGATGATTTTATTAGAGCTTTCGCGAAAAACGGGCTAAAATAGGCGCATGATATACCCATATAATAATGAAACCCAAACCTCTTGGGATCGCGGTGCATATAAAGTTCAGCTTAACATCCCAGGCAACGCTCAGCCCATGGGTTTTTGTGATGGAACCCCTGAGGACCTGGCTGAGATCAGCGCGATTGCTGAAAATGAGGGTGTTTATGAGCTTAATATACACAAAAAAGTGCTTAAAAGTGGTCGAGAAATATGGACACTGGGCGACCCAGTCAATCCAGAAGAAAATGAGTTTACTTATGATTAATTAGGCACTTGGCTCTGACCATAGATATTCGAGCCCCAGCAAGCGACCCACCCCAGGGCGTTGAGCGCGCAGGTGTGCTCTTCGCCCGCGCTGACCTCGATGACGTCATTCAACCCATCTGGATCAAGGCTTTGGCCGTAGAGGTTTTGGCCTGAGCAGTCCACGCGCCGCTCAGGGGTGATGACGCAGGTGTGCGCGCCGCCCGCGCTCACCCATGTCGCCCGCAGCTCATCTGGCGCGCTGCTCTGGCCGTAGAAGTCCCAGCCCCAGCAGGTCAACTCCCCCTGGCTATCCAGCGCGCAGGTGTGCTCATCGCCGGCGTCGATCTGAACCACATCACGCAGCCCCCCAGGCACATTGCATTGACCATAGAAGTCTTGGCCCCAGCAATACACCAGCCCCCCGCTCAAGGCGCAGGCGTGCGCGCCGCCCGCGCTGACGCGGGTGACGCCGCTGAGCCCCTCGGGTGGGCTGCTCTCGCCATAGCCATCCTGCCCCCAGCAGGTCACGCGCCCCTCACCATCGACCGCGCAGGTGTGCATATCACCGGCGCTGATGTCGGTGACGTCGCTGAGCCCCTCGGGCGGGCTGCTCTGCCCTCGGTTATCTTGACCCCAACAGACCACGCGCCCCCCCGCGCGCAGCGCGCAGGTGTGCTGACCGCCCGCGCTGACTTGAACCGCGTCATTGAGCCCCGCAGGGGCGTCGCGCTGCCCAAAGAGGTTCCAGCCCCAGCACGCCACGACGCCTGAGGAGTACACCAAGCAAGAGTGCTGATAACCGGCGCTGATCTGGATTGGGCCGATTTGACAAGGGGTGAGCGGATCACCATCCGTGTCGATCAAGCCCGCTGGACAGGAGGCGCAGATCGTGTTTGTGGTGGGCGTGCCTGGCGTGAGGATCGCGACGCCCTCCGGGCAAGCCGCGTGGGGCGCGCAGGGTGTGGCGGGGTCCGCGTCATCATCCCAGTGATCGATCGGGCAAGGGATCGGGGGCGTTTGCAGACCAGGGCATGTCGTCCCTGGCGGGCAGGCCTCGCAGGTTGGCCCCGCGTGCCCAGGCGCGCAGGCCTCACAGGCCTCACCGGCGAAGGGCTCGGGGCAGGCGCACAGCCCGCCGCCGTCGCGGCCCTCATCACAGACGCCCACGCCATCACAGATCCCGTCTTCGGTGGCGGGGCAAGGCGCGCAGGCTGTACCAAAGGTGCCGGGGGGGCAGGCGGCCACGCAGCGCCCCTCGATGCACAGCGCCTGGGCGCAGTCTTGGTCCACCCCGCAGCGCTGCTCATCCAAGCAGCCCGCGCAGCTCACACCGCCGCAATCAAGATCTGTCTCATCGCCATTGTGAACGCCGTCATCACAGCGCGGCGCGGCGCAGCGCCCGCTGAGGCAGACGCCGCTGTCACAGTCGCCGTCCTCGAAGCAAGCCGCGGCGTCGGGGCACAAGGCGCAGGGGCCGCCGCAGTCTACGCCGACCTCCGCGCCGTTACGCGCCCCGTCCTGGCAGGTGGCCTCGACGCAGCGCCCCTCCAAGCAGACGCCGCTCTCGCAGTCATGGGCTTCAAAGCAGCGCGCCTCATCAGGGCACAAGGCGCAGGGCCCGCCGCAGTCAAGATCGCTCTCCTCGCCGTTGTGAACCCCATCCTCACACGTCAGGCCCACGCAGCGCCCGCCTTGACAGACGCCGCTGAGGCAATCCCCCGCCTCACGGCAGCCCGACTCATCGGGGCATCGATCACAGGCGCCGCCGCAGTCGATGGCGGTCTCCTCGCCGTTTTGAACCCCGTCATCACAGCGGGGCGCCGCGCAGGCGCCGCCCACACAGACGCCGCTGAGGCAATCCCCCGCCTCACGGCAGCCCGCCTCATCGGGGCATCGATCACAGGCGCCGCCGCAGTCGATGGCGGTCTCCTCGCCGTTTTGAACCCCGTCATCACAGCGGGGCGCCGCGCAGCGCGTGGCCCAAGGCTCACCTTGGCAGACGCCGCTGAGGCAGTCCGCCGGCTCAACGCACGCGGCGCCCGTTGGGCAGGCGGGGCAAGGGCCGCCACAGTCGAGATCGCGCTCTTGGCCGTTTTGGACGCCATCGAAGCAGGTCGGCGCGGCGCAGTTGGCGGGCTCCCCCTGGCAGCGCTGCGCCTCAGCGGCGCAGTCCAGGATCAGCTCAAACGCGGGGCAGGCCCCCTCAACCGCGCGGCAACCCCACAGCGCGTCGCCCTCACAGCGGGTTGAGCCCTCCTGACATGCGCCCTCACAGCGGATCGGCGGCGTGGCGATCTCCGCGTCGCCGACGGGATAGATATGAGCGGCGTCCCTCGTGGAGCTGGCCCCCTCTGAGCCCGCCACCTCGCTGTCACAGGCCAGGGCCAACACGCTCAGGGCCAGCGAGATGAAGCTCCAAGACACAAACCAAGACACAGACCAAGACACAAATCGAAGAGAACACGCGCGCCTCATCAGGGCTCCTTATGAATCGAATGAGATGCGCATATATAAAAGAAATATAAGAAAAATCAATCATTTGATCGGCGAAACTTGAGCGATGAAGCTGCCCCTGTTCTCTATAAACATCTGAACAAAACACTGTGAGCCAAAAATCATTCGTCGTTCTGCCCAATTTTTATACAAGAAACGCTTTCTAATATCATTTTTTGCATTATTTTAATTAACGGCGTTGTTTTATCTGTGTTTTTTGTGTGTTTTTGTTTTTACTTCCATGCCTTTTATTGCTTTCTGAGGCAATCAGGAGGCTGATCAAGTCAGTGTCCAGGGGCGGTGGCTTGCTCGGCGCCCGGTCGGCGAGGCTCGGTTGACATCCGCTCGGCGCGCGGTTATGGTCCGCGCCGAACCCCCCCAGCCGCTAGGGAAAAAATGACCCCAAGAGAGATCTTTGAGGTTCAACTCCCCCACCGCCTCGCCGATCCCCTCGCGGGACCGCCGCTGAGGTCGCTGTCTGCGCTCTATCAGTTCCACATCACCGGCGAGGGCGGCGGGGACTGGATCGTCGATCTCGATCGAGGTGAGATCATCGAGGGGGCCGCTGAGGCCCCCGATTGCGTCATCACCCTCAGCGACACGCGCTTGCTCGATCTCTTCGCCGGGCGCGTCGATCGACACCGCCTCTTCGTCCGCTCCGAGCTGGAGGTCTTGGGCGATATGCGCTTCGCCATCGAGCTGGATCGCGTCCTGGGCTTGTAGCCGCGTGGCGCTCAATCGTTGTCTTCTCCACGCTAAGCTGCTATAGCGATCCGCCGATGGCCGCCCTCACCCCCCTCCCCTGGGCCGCCGCTGTTTCACCCAAACACAACCCGGCAATTTTTGCTCCGGAGATTGTTTTGAACCAAAGCCAAGGAAGCCGGAAGCGGCGGGGTCGCCCCCTCCGGACTCAACGCGTTAGCAAAGCCGCCGAGTATCAAGCCAAGGTCCAAGATCAGCTCAACGGTCAGGAGGACGCCAACACCTTCTGGGCCCGCTCCAATGTCCGCCTCGGGATGGAGGCGGGCCTCAACGCCAGCGGCCAACGCCGCCACGATCCCGTCGAGTTTCCCTGCGCCGTCTGCGGCGTCTGGGTCTCCCTTGAGCGCTGGCCCAAGGATCGTCATGACGTGCGCTGTGATCAGTGTAAGTCGGCTGTCGGCGTCCTCTTAAAGGGGGATGAGGCTCAGGCGGCCCAGGCCTGGCGCGCGCATCAGAAGGCCTACGCCAAGGGGCGCCTCGATGGCCTGCCCGAGCTGACGGAGGAGGATCTGGAGGCCATGGCCGAGCTGCGCGCGCAGGCCAATAACATGGGCAACGGCCGCGTGGGCAACCGCCGAGGGAAGGGCGGCAGCGCCCCGACGAGCCGCCGTAAGCCCAACCCCCGCCGGATCAGCAACAACGGTCAGCCAGCTCAGCAGCAAGGGCAGCAGCGTCAGCCCGCGCAGCGCGGCCGACGCCGCGTCGAGCGCTGAGCGACGCTCTAGCTCAAGGCCAACCCCGGCGCGGGGAAGCGTTGGCAGAGCGCCTCGACGTCGCCACGCACCCGCGCGCGGACCGCTTCATCCTCTGGCGCGGCCAGCACCGCCGCGATCCAGGCCGCGACCTGCTTCATCTCGTCAACGCCCATGCCCATGGAGGTGATCGCCGGCGTGCCGATCCGCAGCCCGCTGGGCTCCATCGGCGGGCGCGGATCGAAGGGGATGCTGTTGGCGTTGCCGACGATGCCCGCCGCGTCCAGCGCCGCCGCCGCCGCCTTGCCCGTGATGCCCTTGGCGGTCAGATCCAAGAGCATCAAGTGGTTGTCCGTGCCCCCTGAGACGAGGTCAAAGCCCGCGCTCAAGAGCGCCTCGGCCAGCGCCCGCGCGTTGTCCACCACGGCGCGCGCGTAGGCCTTGAACTCCGGGGTGGACGCCTCGCCCAGCGCCACGGCGATGGCGGCGGTGGTGTGGTTGTGCGGCCCCCCCTGGAGCCCCGGAAAGACGCCACGATCGATCGCCTTGCGGTGGGCCTTCTTGCACAAGAGCATCCCCCCACGCGGGCCACGCAGCGTCTTGTGCGTGGTGGTGCTGACCACGTCGGCGAAGGGGACCGGCGAGGGGTGGACGCCGCCCGCCACGAGCCCGGCGATGTGGGCCATGTCCGCTAAGAGGTAGGCGCCGACGTCGGCGGCGATCTGGGCGAAGCCCTCAAAGTCGATGACGCGCGGGTAGGCGGAGGCCCCGCAGACGATCAGCTTGGGCTGGAACGCCTTGGCCATCCGCGCCACCTCGTCCATGTCGATGCGCTGGTCCGAGGCGCGCACCCCGTATTGCGCCACGTCGTAGACCTTGCCCGAGATCGTCACCTTCCAGCCATGCGTGAGGTGCCCGCCGTGGGGCAGGCTGAGGCTGAGGATGCGATCCCCCGGCTCCAAGAGGCCATGGTAGACGGCGAGGTTGGCGGGGGAGCCCGAGTAGGGCTGCACGTTGGCGTGCTCGGCGCCAAAGAGGGCCTTGGCGCGCTTGATCGCCAGCCGCTCCACCGCGTCGATGTGCGCCTGACCTTGGTAGTAGCGGCGCCCCGCGTAGCCCTCGCTGTATTTGTTGGTCAAGACGCTGCCCGTGGCCTCAAGCACGGCGGAGGAGGCGTAGTTCTCTGAGGGGATCAGGCGCAGGACGCGGCGCTGGCGATCGGCCTCGGCGTCGATGAGCGCGGCGATCTCGGGATCAACTCGGTGGAGCGGGGTGAGGCTCATGGGGTTCCTTTCGGCGCGATAGGCGCGGATCGGCTTGGAGTATCATCGCGCGCAGATCGGGACAACCATAAGCAGGGGCTGAGGACGCGAAAGCACCGCCACGCTCAGGCCCACCAGCGCCCCCCCTCGGGCAGCAGCGGGTGCGTCCGCGCCGCTAAGCCCGGCGGCAGCCGCGCTTGGAGCAGCTTGGGGATCTCCGTGGGGCGATAGATCTGGCTGAAGTGCATCAAGACGAGCGCCTCGCTCTGGATCAGCTCGGCGTAGGGCAGGAGGCGATCCAGGTGGACGTGCCCGCCATCCAGCGCGGACTTCACCGGCTTGCGCTCATCAAGGAAGCTGCACTCCATGATCAGCGTCTTGGCTTGGCCGATCTCCGGGTGACGCTCCAAGACCTCCGCGCGGGTATCCGTGGCGTAGGCCAGCTCCAAGCGCGCGCTGACATCAAAGATGTCATGCCCCGCCAGCCGCGCCGAGCGGATCTTCTCCGAGGGCTGCCCCTGAAGCTCAGGCTTGAGCTTGTTGACCTCATTGAAGAAGAGGTAGCCCAAGGATGGGACGGGGTGGAGTGTGCGAAAGGCGCGCACCTTGAGGTCACGGCGCAGCGACAGCTCATCACCCGGCGCCATCGGCTGGAGGTCCACCTCTAAAGGCCAACGATGCACCTTGCTGAACGCGTCGAGCGCCGCCTTGAGATCAACGGTGACCTCCTCGGGGTGGTAGAGCTTGAGCAAGCGACGGCTCCCCCCCAGCCCGCGCATCCCCAAGAAGGAGGGCAGGCCGCCGAGGTGGTCGAGGTGGGCGTGGCTGAGGAAGAGGTGGGCGACCCCGGTCGCCCGCCGTGGGGCGAAGCCGATGTCAAGGAGGCAGTCGAGCCAGGGGATGTGCAGCGAGGTGAAGATCCCCGCCAAGGAGCGCCCGTAGATCGCGCGCTTGCCGAGCTTGAGTTCTGAGATCATGGGCCTTTGACTCGGTTTTCAGGAGATTACTGGGCGTGGCAGGCCACGCAGCGCGGATCGCGTCGCTGATCACCCTTGGCTTTACGCTCTCGGCAGGCCAGCGGCGCGCCGCCGGGCCGCCCGGGCGCGTGGCAGCCCGCGCAGAGGACGCCGCCCCCCCCGCCGTGACAGCCGACGCAGCTGAGGATGTCGCGCTGCGCCTCGACGCCGTGGCGGTTGGCGCCCGCGCCAGGTGAGACCGAGGCCCAGCCCATGCCGTGCGGGGAGACGCCCCCCGGCCCCCGCCCCGCCGCCTCATGACAGGCGTTGCAGGTCCGCTCCGAGTGGCAGCCCAAGCACAGCGGCCCATCCATCCGCGCCTCCCAGGCGTGGCGCTCGACATAGTTGGGGTGGTGGATAAAGGCGCGATCTGGGCGCTCGATGGCGCTCGTCGAGGCGGGGAAGGGCGCGCGGTTGTTGTGACAATCCACGCAGAAGGCTTGGGCGTGGCACTGGCCGCAGCGATCAGCGCCCTGGCGCGCGACAGCCGCGTGGCGCCGCAGGAAGTCGCCTTGGTGGGCTTGATCGGTGAGCGGGGTGATCGGGTAGGCGGCGAGGCTGCGGTGACAGGCGTCGCAGCGCAGCTCATCGATCCACTCCGCGTGGCACTGAGCGCAGTCCGACATCATGGGGATGGCGCCCAGCCGATCCGACTCTTGATAGATCGCGCCACGGTGGCAGCGCACGCAGTCCAGGTTCACCCTTGGCAGGTGGAGAGCGTGATCGAAGATGATGTCTCGCTTGAGGTGGGCCAGCGCCGGGACGGCCTCCTCGCCTTGGTGACAGTCCAGGCAGGCCTCGCGGTTGGGATAGCTGGACTCGGCGTGGGCGCCCTCATGGCACTCGGCGCAGCCCGCGTGATCCAGCAGGTGCAGGCGGCCCGTCTGGTCATCCTCCATGTTTTGGTGGCAGCGGGTGCAGTGGACCCCCTCATGGACGTGCTGGCGGTGACCAAACGTCAGCCGCTTGGCCCCTTGGATCGTCCGCGCCTCTTGGCCCGTCAACGCGCAGGCGCTCAGCAGCGCCGTGAGGCTCAACAGCAGGCGGCTCATCGTGCCCCTCCCCAGCGCACGGGCGCGCCGTGGGCGTACTCAAGTAAGACCATCGCCGCGAGGCGGTGGGACCAGCGCGGGCTGGCGGCGGCCTCGACCGCGCCGTGGGCCAGCCAACCCGCCCAGGGCTCAAAGCCCACGCCCAAGCGCGTCAAGGAGGCGTACTCCACGGCGTCGCCTGGGGCGGCCGCCGCGTCTTGGAGGGCCTCGCCCGTCAAGTAGGCCGTCTGGCGCAGCGGGTAGCGCGCGAAGAGGCGGCCGCTGGTGGAGTAGCCGAGGCGATCGACGCGCACCGCGCCGTCCAAGCCCATGGCCGCGCCGCCGCGCGGGCGAAAAGCCAGGCCGCCGCGCCAACGGCTCGCCCCAGGGCGATCCTTGGACTGCACCAGGCCGCCGTCAAGGTGGGCGCGCCAAGCGCGGCTGATGAGGTGCTCCACCACCAACCCCGCCTCATCGCGCACGTCCTCGACGAAGAGGGCCAACATCTCGTCTGGGGCCAACATCAAGTCCACCCGCACGTGGCGAGCGTAGCTGCGCAGCCACACGGACTGCCAAGGCCGCGCCGCCAACTCCAGGCGCCCATCGACGAGGGCCTGAGCGTCCACGTCGGCCGTCGCCGCGCTCGACGCGCTCCACCACGGGCTGGGGGCGTAGTCGAGGGCCAGCGTCCAGCGCGTCCGCGAGGGCACATCCTCAAGGGCCTGGTGGATCACGCCCAGGCCGATGGTGGCGCCACGCAGGGGCTTGAGGCGGATCTCCCCGCCCGCCTCTTGGGTCGCGCCGAAGGCGTCGCGCGGCTCTTGGCCCGCCAGGCCCACGCGCGCGGCGATCTCCACCCTTGAGCCGACGCTGAGCCGCGCCGTGGCCCCGTCGAGGGCCGTATAGCGCTGACCGCCGATGGACGACCACTGCCGCCCCAAGGTCAGCTTCAGCGGCCCCGCCCCCCATCGGTAGAGCAGGCTGGTGATGTCGCCGCTGATGGCTTGATCATCGCGAGAGGCGGCGCCCGGCGCGTGACCCACCCAGCCAGACGCCTCGACGTCCACGTCGCCGAGTGAGCGCAGCTGGAAGCTGCCCACCGCAGAGGGCACAGGGGCGCCGTCCGGCGCGGGGCGCGCGCTGGGATCAAGGCGCATAAAGACGCGGCTGCGCGCGATGACCTGGTTGGGGGTCGCCGGGGGCGGGCCCATCACGGGCTGGATCGGGCCTTTGGTGTCCCCCCCTGTCGCGGCGGGGGCGCTCAAGAGGAGGGCAGCGCAGAGGCTCAGTGTCCATAACATCACTGCACCTCCACGACGCCGTTGATGTGCAGCTCAGGGGCGATGATCCGCCGCGCGGCGTCCACCACCGCGCCATGGCAGTTATCGCACTCCCAGTTGGGGTGCCCGGGCGGGGGATCGCCGTGACAGCCATCGCAGGCGCCGGCCTCGGGGCCGCCCAGCCACTGCGGCGCGGGCACCGCCCCGCCTCGCCCATGATGACAGCCCGTCTCCACGCAGCCGCCCGCCTCAAAGCGCCCGCGCGCCAAGACCACCTCCACAGGATCAGGATCAAGGTGGCCCTCATCCTCGACCGCCTCGGGCACGACGTGGCAGGTCTGGCAGCGCAGCGCGGCGGTGATCGCCCCTGCGTTCATGTGCGCGACGTGCGCGCCCGTCTCCGGCGGCGCGCCGTGGCAGCCATCGCAGGCAGGATCAAAGGTGAGATCCAGCTGGCCGTTGACGTGGCGTGGATCATCGCTGGGATCAGGGTGGCAGTTGACGCAATCGCCGCTGGCGTGCTGGGGCGGCGGGGCGCTGTGGCAGGCCTCGCAGCCCTGGACCGTCTCGGGCAGCCCCCACGTCGGCGCGCCGACGCCGTGGCAGCGGCTCTCGGCGCAGGTGACGACGCGACCCGTGGAGGCGGCGCCGTCGAGGTGCCCCTCATCCAAGACCTGCGTGGGCACGACGTGGCACGCCGCGCACTCAAAGCGCTGGTGGGCGGCGTGGCTCCCCACCGGCGCGGCGCGCCCGCCCTCACCGTGGCACAGATCGCAGTCTTCCGGCCCAAAGTCGGCCAGATCGCTGCGCCCGTCGCCGTGTTGGAGCGGCAGCGCGATGGTGGCGTCTGGACCAGCGGTGGTGTGGCAGCGCTGACAGGCTTGGCGCGGGTGGTCTACAGGCGGCGCGCCGTGGCAGCTGCCGCAGGGCGCGTCGCCGGTCCAGCTGGGGGTGTCGGCGCCGTGGCAGGCGGTGTTGGCGCAGATCCCGTGGGTGTAGGTGGCCGCCACGCCATCGGCGCGCAGGGCTCGCCCCGAGAAGATCACCTCGGCGCCGGGTGTCTGATCGTCGAGGTGCCCCGGCGCGTTGACCACAGCAGGGACGACATGGCACGCCTCACAGGGGACCGGCGCGCTGGCGGTGGGGTGCAGGTGGATCTGATGGGCGCCGACCCCCGGATCTTTGGGATCTGTGGCCCCCGACAGCGCGCGGGGCGGGGCGGGATCATCCCCCTCGCCGTGACACGCCCCGCAGGCCATCTCCAGCCAAGGCTCAGCCTCTAAGACGCCGTTGAAGTGCGCCCCGTCGGGCAGGAGCGTCCCCTCCGCCGTCAGCGTCGCCGCGTGGCAGCGATCGCAGCGATCATTTGGGTGGCCCGAGGGCGGCACGGCGTGGCAGTCCCCGCAGCGCATCGGCGCCGGATCACGCCACAGCGGCGAGGGCCGCGCCGCCTCCGTCCCGGCGTGGCAGGCCGTGTTGGCGCAGCCGCTGACCGGATCGTAGGTGGGGGTGAAGCCTCGGACGACGGCCAGCCCCGAGAAGCGGACATCGCCAGCGCCTCGATCCGCGACATGCCCCTCATCCTCGACGGCGGAGGGCACCTCATGGCAGGTCACGCAGTCAAAAGCGGCGTGTGTGGGGTGACGATCGGGGAGCGCGGCGGCCTCCTCGGCGTGGCAGGTCATGCAGGCGCGCGGCCCCTCTGGCGCCTCATGGCAGGCCTTGCAGGCCCCTGGGCCGTCATCCTCCTCGGCGTGACACGCCTCGCACTCCGCCAAGGTAAAAGCGCCCTGACGCAACGCCATCGCGTGCCCGCGCGCCTCGGCCCAGGCGCGCGGATGAACGCCCCCCTCGCCCTCTGCGAGATCGCCGACCTCTCCACAGGCGCTCAGCGCCAAGGCCCCAATCAAAACCACGCCCAAGCCGCGTGGCCACGGTTGAGCGCTGATTCGCGCGGCTCGCCTCATCCTCAATCACCTCACTTCGTGCGCAGATCCTCGCCGGATCCGATCGACGCGGGGCGGAGTTTACCCCACTTCTTCAGCGGGGTTTAGAAATTCATCACTTGATTGAGAGCCACAGCCTCTTGTGAGAAAGCTCAAAATTGACGACGCTGCCGAGATTCAAGCTCAGGGCTCCGCTGCGCGAGGAGGCGAGATGAAGGTGTTGGTGACGGGCGCGACCGGGCTGATCGGCCAAGCGCTCCTGAGAGATTTGGGCGGGGGGCGCGCCCTCAGCCGAGATCGAGAGGCTGCCAGCAAGCGCCTCGGCCCAGACGTGGAGGTCTTTGAGTGGTCCAACCCGCTGGACCTCCCCCCCCCCGCCGAGGCCTTTGAAGGCGTCGATGTGATCTACCACCTCGCGGGGGCGCCCGTAATCAAGGGGCGGCTTACCGCCGAGCGTAAGGCGGAGATCCGCGAAAGCCGTGTGCGCAGCACGCGGCGGCTCGTCGAGGCGCTGGAGGGCCTGGAGTCACGCCCTGGGGTGCTCATCAGCGCCTCGGCGGTGGGCTTCTATGGGGATCGCCGCGATGAGCAGCTTGAGGAGGGCAGCGAGCCGGGGACGGGCTTCCTCGCCGATGTCTGCCAGGCCTGGGAGGCGGCGGCGATGGGCGCCGCCAAGCTGGGGGTGCGGGTCGTCCAAGCGCGCTTGGGGATCGTGCTCTCGGCGGAGGGCGGCGCCTTGCCTCAGATGCTGCGCCCCTTTAAGTGGGGGCTGGGGGGGCGCCTGGGCGACGGCGATCAATTTATGTCTTGGGTTCACCTCGATGACGCCGTGGGTCTGCTGCGCTTCGCCGCCTCGGCGGCGTCCCTGCGTGGCCCGCTCAACGTCGTGGCGCCTTACCCGGTGACGAACACGGAGCTGACCCGCGTGCTGGCCGCCGCGCTGGGGCGCCCCGCGCGCCTGCCCGCCTCGCGGCGGATGCTCTCCTTGGTGTTGGGGGAGATGTCGGAGATCCTCCTCGCCTCCCAGCGCGTCTACCCCATGGTGGCCTTAGATAATGACTACCCCTTTAAGTATGAGATCATCACCCGCGCGCTGAAGGCCTGCTTAAAAAAGAGCCCCTGAGAGAGCGCCCCTCACCGCGCCGCCTCGGCGCTGATGGGCAGCGCCCCTGAGCGCAGATCCGCGTCATAGGAGAGCACCTCCGCCCAGGAGGGGCGGTGGAAATAGACGCCGTCGCGCGGGTCCTCGGCCTCGCCGCCGCGCAGGAAGAGGTAGAGCAGCCCCCCAAAGCGCGCCTCATAGTCCGCCTCGCCCTTGATCTGTAGCCAGCGGATCACCCCCAGCGTGTAGAGCTTGGCCTGTAGGGGATAATGGAGGTCTACATGGGGTCGCAGCGTGGTGAGATCGTAGGCGGGCAGCGTGTCGCTCTTCCAATCGGCGAAGTAGACGCGCCCCTCATGCTCAAACACATAGTCCACATAGGCCTTGATAAAGCCGCGCGCCGCGCGCCAGCCCGCCTCGGCCGCCTC
Source organism: Myxococcota bacterium (assembly GCA_018813065.1). Taxonomy (GTDB): domain Bacteria; phylum Myxococcota_A; class Bradymonadia; order UBA7976; family UBA1532; genus JAHJCH01. The sequence continues at coordinate 3,901 of JAHJCH010000063.1, read as the reverse complement.
CGCCATCTCGGGGTGACTCCACTCGGGGATGGGGTAGATCAGCTCCATCTCGACGCGGTGTTTACGGCCATAGAGGTTGGGGATCCAGCGATCCCCGATGGGCAGCGGGCGGGTCAACAGCCGATGAATCAGCGCGCTGGCGATGGGCAACCAGCGCGCGGCGACGTGGTGACGGCGCGCCGCCTCCATAAAGGTGGCCTCCACCCCGGGCCGCTGACGCCACGCCGCGAGGGGCGGCTCGCCTTCGAAGGTGCTCAGATCCAGGCGCTCGATGATCTCATGGAGAAAGCGGCCGATCTCGCGCCCCCCTGGCAGCGCGCCCTCATCGGCGGCGGCGGGCAGCTGCGTGGTGGTCAGCGCCTCCTCTTTAAGCTCATCCTCGTCCAGTGGCCGCGCGATGGCGTGGCGGCGCGCCGCGCTGGCCATGCGCGTATAGCTCGTCATCACCAGCGGCGCGTGCGCCTCGCGGAGCTGCTGAAAGGCGGGGCGCAGATCAGGCCGCCTCAAGAGCGCTGGGGGGGGGCTCCAGCGTTGGATCTCCTCGGCGACGCCCTCCCAGTCCGCGCTGGTCTGCCCGCCGCCGCTGACGATCTCCACGTCAAAGAGCGGCGGGCCGATCTCCCCCTCGATGGCTTGGAGGCGGAGGTTAAGGGGGCCATAAGCGCCCTGCACGCGCCGAGACGAGTCGATAAAGGGCAGATAGACGCGGGCTGAGGCGCGGGTGAGCGCCACATAGAGGAGCCGCTCATCCTCCTCGCGGCGGGCGCGCTCGATCTCCTCGTTGACGATCCCCTGCGCCTCGCGGCCCAAGATCACGCGCCGCTGCCCCGCCTCGTGGACCACGCAGACATCGCCGCTGGAGGGCTGGCGGTAACCGCCATAGAGGCAGACGATGGGGGCCTCCAGCCCCTTGCTCTTATGGATCGTCATGATCTGCACGGCGTCGCGGGCGCCGCCGGGGCGTTGGATATTGCCGTCGCGGCCTGGCGGCGCCTCTAGGCCACGGATAAACCGCTCCAGGAGGTCGATCAGCTCACGCAGCGTGGCGCGGCGGCGGGCGCCCAGCTCCAAGAGCAGCTCCAAGATGTGCTGGGTGTTCGTCAACGCGCGCTCATCATCGGTGTAGAAGCGGGCGCGCGGCACGAGGCCGCTGTCATGGAGCATCTGGCTCAGCAGGAGATCATAGCGCTCGGCCTCAGCCAGCCCGCGCCAGATAAAGAGGCGCTCCAGGAGTGGGTGGACACCGGCGAGGCCCTTAAAGCGCCCCAGCTCAGCGAGGCGGACCCCGAAGAAGGGCGTGCGCAGCGCCTGGAGCCGCCGCGCGCGATCATGGGGATCGTCGATGGCCCGCAGCACATCGCGGATCTGGCGCGCCTCAGCAGACTGAAAGAGGCCATCTTGCTTGTAGAAGCTATAAGGCACCGCCGCGGCTTGGAGGTGCTCGGCGATCTCCAGGGCCTCGACGCGCTCGCGGACCAAGACGAAGATGTCCTTGGGCGTGATCGGCGCGTCCGCCCAGCGCAGCCGGGTCTGTGGATCGCCCAGCAGGCGGCTGAGCGTCTCGGCGAGGTGGCGCCCAAAGGCGTGGCGCAGCGGCGTGGCGCTGAGCTGACCTTTGTTACTGGGGGGCGGGCGGAATCGCCATAAGACCACCGGGGCGGCCTCACGACCCGACGGCGCGGTCAACCGCCGCTGTGGGCGACCACAGGTGACGGGCTCGTCATAGCGAATGTCGCCTGAGAAGAGGGGCGCCTCGCCGCGCTGATCGAGGATGTGGTTGAGGGCCTCGGTCAGCCGCGCGCTGGCGCGGAAGTTCACGCTCAGTGGCAGGCGCAGCGCGCCTCGGCCCAGCAGCTCGGCGCGGGCGGCGAGGTAGGCATAGATGTCCGCCCCCCGAAAGCCATAGATGGCTTGCTTGGGATCGCCGATGACATAGAGCTGACCGTGGGGGACGCGCCCGATCTCCTCGACGAAGATGCGGCGGAAGATGGCCCACTGCCGCTCATCCGTATCTTGAAACTCATCAATGAGGGCGACCTTGAAGCGCAACCGCAGCGCATCGGTGAGCACCTCGCCCTGCGGCCCTTGCAGGCCTCGCAGCACGCGATCGAGCAGATCGTCATAGTCGAGCAGCCCCGCGCGGCGCTTATCGCGCTCCATGCGGGCGATGATCTCGGGCAAGAAGCCCTCGACGACGCGCCGCTCCAGGCCCTTGAGGAGCAATCGCCGCAGCTCTAGGCGCCGCAGCGTCCACAGCACCCTCTTCGTCTGCCGCTGAAGATCGTCGGGGAAGCGCTTGGTGTGGCGCGAGACCTTGACGCGCTTGGGCTTAAAGAGGGGATCGAGATCGAGGGCGGCGAGGCGCTCAAGGCGCTGATGGAGATCACCGCGACGGGCCAGGAAGAGGGCCAGCTGACTCAGGGCATGGGCGGCGTCGGCGTGGGCCTTCTTCTGCAACGCGCAGCCTGAGTAATCCAGCTTGAGGGCGGTGTGATCGAAGCCCGCTTCGAGGTCTTTAAAGAGCGCCTCGATGGCCGCCTCATCATCGTCTTGATGGTGGAGGTAGCGTTGGGTCATGGCGTCGAAGAGGAGCCCTTCGAGCTTGCCCTCGTCCTGACCGGACTCCAGCCAGGCCTCCAGCAGCGCGCGGTGTGAGGGCTCGACGCTGAAGCGCTCGCGCAGGAGCACGCGCCAAGCGCGATAAAAGACCCGCCGGGTGTCCACCATCTCTTGCTCAAAGAGCTGGCCGCTCTCAAAGGCCAGCTCCCGCAGCACGCGGTTACAGAAGGCGTGGATGGTGTAGATCGGCGCGCGATCAAAGGAGAAGAGGGCGGCCTTGAGCCGCTCATAGCCTGGCGCCCCTTCCCCCTCCGCGCCCGCCTCCAGGCCCTCCAGGCCCTCCAGCGCCGCCTCCTCCGCGATCCCCTCGGCCACGCGCCGCGCTTGACGCTGCAAGTCCTCCAGCCGCGTCGAGATCAGCTCGCGGATGCGCGCTTGCAGCTCCGTGGTGGCCTTATCGGTGAAGGTGACGACGAGGATGTTCTCCAGGTGGATCCCCGCCAGGAGCTTGGCGACGACGATCCGCTCAATCGTGTAGGTCTTGCCGGTCCCTGCGCTGGCCTCGATGACCACGTGCGTATCTGGTGGCAGCTGCTCAAGATCGAGAGGCGCGCTCATTCCACCCGCGCCTCAAACCAAAGGCCAAGCCGACGCTGGATCATCCTGGGGACCTCCTCGGGTGGGGGTGGGGGGAAGCGGCGTGGGGTCTCGATGGGGCCGTGATCATCGGCGCTGTGGCCGCTGGTGAAGGTGAGGGGGATGTGCTGACGCCAGCTCTCATGCTGATGCTTGAGCGCCGCCTCGATGGGCAGCCGATAGGCGTGGGCGCCGTTGAGCAGATCGACGAGGAGCGCCTCCAGCCAGGCGCGGGCGCGCTTGGGGTTGGGCACGCGATAGCGGCGCAGCATTTTCGAGGAGGGCGCCGCCTGCGTGGGCGCGACGCAGACGTGAAAGAGCGGCCCGATGGGCGCGCCGGCGGCGGAGAGGGCGGCGGCGGTGAGGAAGCCGGGCAAGAAGTGGGGCTCCTCGGGGGCGGCGCTGCTGAGGCAGCGGAGGGCGGCGCTGCAATCGGCCTTGATCCGCAGCGTGGCGCCGTAGAGGGAGACGCGCCGCGTCACGCCGCCGATGGGGATCTCAAACAAGAGCGCTGGCAGCTGCTGATCGACGGGCTCATGCTCTTGCGCGTGGCCCAAGGCGACGCTGATCCAAGGGCCGCTGGCGGAGGGGAAGGCGGCGAGGTTGTGATGCCACGCGGCGAGGATCTGGAGATCCTCACGGGCGCGCCGCGCGCCGAAGAGGCCCATGGGCGCCTCCCCCTTGAGGGCGTGACGCGCGAAGCCCG
>JAHJCH010000062.1 GCA_018813065.1 Myxococcota bacterium | reverse complement strand
GCTCAACGCGTTGGCGCGCTCGGGCCTGGAGATCGGCGCGGCGCGGCTTGAGGGGGCGGCGCCCGTGGCCCTGGCCCCTCGCGTCTATCAGATCGGTGAGGCGCGCTTGCGCGTGGAGGGCTTCGCCGAGGCCCCCCAGCGCCTGCGCGCCTGCGCCCATCGCGCCGAGGCGGAGGTCTGCCTCGACGCCCACGCCCAGGGCGGCCTGCTCCTCAAGATCTGGCGCCCTTGATGCGCCCCTGAGCCCTCTCGTATATCCTCGCCCTCTGTCCTCGTGAGGCCCACGGCCCCGAACCTACGCAGCCGTAGAGGAGACTTCATGTCTGAGATCCAAAACCTCGCCGCCCGCCTCCCTGCTCAGGGCACGCCAGACGCCGAGGGGCTCCTTGAGATCTTCGTCGGCTGGGTGATCGAGCGCGGCTTGGAGCTGTACCCCGCCCAGGAGGAGGCCATCCTTGAGATCCTGGCGGGCAACCACGTCATCCTCAACACGCCCACGGGCTCGGGGAAGTCGCTGGTGGCGCTGGCGATGCACTTTAAGGCCTTCGCCGAGGGGCGCCGCTCGGTCTACACCTCGCCGATCAAGGCGCTGGTCAATGAGAAGTTCTTTGATCTGTGCAAGCAGTTTGGCGCCAAGAACGTGGGCATCCTCACCGGCGACGCCAGCATCAACAGCCAAGCCCTCGTCGTCTGCTGCACCGCCGAGGTGCTCTCGGCCATGGCGCTCACCGAGGGGCGCGCCGCCAGCGTCCACTACGCCATCCTCGACGAGTTTCACTACTACTCCGATCGCGATCGCGGCGTGGCCTGGCAGATCCCGCTGCTGACCCTGCCGCAGACGACCTTTATGTTGATGTCGGCCACGCTGGGCGACACGGGCCTCATCGAGCGCGAGCTGGAGGCCAAGACGGGCAAGCCCGTCGCCGTCGTCGCCTCGGCCCAGCGGCCCGTGCCGCTGGACTTCAGCTACGTCGAGGAGCCGATCCTGGAGACGATCGCCGAGGTGGTGCGCGGCGATAAGGCCCCCGTCTATGTGGTCAACTTCACCCAGCGCGAGTGCGCGGAGCTGGCCCAAGCCCTGACCAGCGTCAACATCAGCTCCAAGGATCAGCGCAGTCACATCGCCTCGGAGCTGAAGGGCGTGCGCTTTGACACGCCGTATGGCAAGGACATCCAGCGCTTTATCCATCACGGCGTGGGCATCCACCACGCCGGGCTCCTGCCTCGCTATCGCCTGCTCATCGAGAAGCTCGCCCAAGCGGGCCTCCTGCGCATCATCTGCGGCACCGACACCCTGGGCGTGGGCATCAACGTGCCGCTGCGCACGGTCCTCTTCTCCAAGCTCGCCAAGTATGACGGCCAAAAAACCCGCCTCCTGACCGTGCGCGACTTTAAGCAGATCGCCGGGCGGGCGGGCCGCAAGGGCTATGACGATCAGGGCTGGGTGATCTGCCAAGCCCCTGAGCACGTCATCGAGAACCGGCGCCTGGAGATGCGCGCGGGGGGCGATCCCAAGAAGCTCAAGAAGCTGCGCAAGAAGGGCGCCCCGGAGGGCTACGTCCACTGGGATGATGAGGTCTATCAGAAGCTCATCCACAGCAACCCCGAGGCGCTCCGCTCGCGCTTTAACGTCGATCACGGCATGGTGATCAACCTCCTCCAGCGCGTACAGGGCTTGCCCAGCAAGGGCGGCGGCTATCGCGCGCTGATCGAGCTGATCGAGGCCAGCCACAGCAGCGACGCGGTCAAGAGCAGGCTGCGCAAGAAGGCCGCCCACCTCTTTCGGTCCCTGAGACGTGTGGGCGTGGTAGAGACAGAGGGCAAGCCGCCCATGCCCAGGGTCAGCCCTGAGCTACAAAAAGACTTCTCCATGTATCACACCCTCTCGCTGTTCTTAATCTTCGCCCTCTCGCGCATGGAGATGGAGAGTGAGGGCTACGCCAACAAGGTGCTCTCCTACGTGGAGTCGATCTTGGAGAGCCCCAACGCGATTCTCTTTAAGCAAGTGAGCGTCGCGCGTCGGCAGAAGAACGCTGAGCTGAAGATGGAGGGCTATGACTATGATGAGCGCCAAGCGAAGCTAGAAGAGGTCACTTGGCCTCAACCCGACGGCGAGGAGATCGAGAACGCCTATATCGCTTTTGCAGAGACGCGCCCTTGGGCCAAAAAGGATGGCGTACAGACCAAATCCATCGCCCGCGATATGTTTGAGCGCTACGCGTCCTTCAATGGCTACGTCAGGGAGCTGGGCTTGGAGCGCGTCGAGGGGGTGCTGCTGCGCTATATCACGCAGGTCTATAAGACGATGATCCAAGCCGTGCCCGATCCGCTCAAGACCGATGAGGTCTATGACATCATCGGCTACCTGCGCGCCACGATTCAGCGCGCCGACGCCAGCCTGCTGCACACCTGGCGGGCGATGGTCGAGGGCCGCCCCAACCTCATCGATGAGGAGATCGAGGGGCTGGAGGACGAGATGGAGATCGATCTGGCCGAGGACCCCAAGGCGCTGCGGGCGCGGGTGCGCGCGGAGCTGCACAGCTTCGCCCGCGCGCTGTCGCGGGTGGACTATGACGAGGCGCTGAGCGTGCTCAAGCACGATGAGGCGGATCTCTGGACGGGCGAGCGGCTCGTCGAGGCGCTGCGCCGCTTCCATGAGGACTATGGCGACGTGGTCTTTGATCACGCCGCGCGTCAGCCCATGTTTACGCAGATCGAGCCCATCGGCCTGCGCCAGTGGCGGGTGCGGCAGGTGCTCTGCGATGCCCTGGGCGACAACCTCTGGTACGCCGAGGGCGAGGTGGATCTGCGCGGCGACAAGGACCCCGTGGGGCCGATCGTGGCCTTGCGGGATCTGCGCAGCTGAGGGCGCGGTGAGCCGCCCCAACCTCCTCCTCCCTGATCTTGAGCCTTGGCCGATGGATCGCCCGATCATCGAGCTGCGCGGCGTCACCAAGGGCTTCGGCGGCGCGCCGATCATCCAGGATCTCAACCTGGAGATCATGCCCGGCCAGACCTCGATCATCGCCGGCGTCTCGGGCTCGGGGAAGTCGGTGCTCTTGCGCTTGATGAACGGCCTGACCCTGCCCGACGCCGGTGAGGTGCGGCTCTTTGGTCAAGACCTGCGTCAAGCCTCGGAGCGGACCCGCACCACCCTGCGCAAGCGCTGCACCATGGTCTTTCAAAACTACGCGCTCATCGACTCGCTGACCGTCGCCCAGAACATCGGCTTCCCGCTGGCGCAGAACACAAAGATGAAGCCCAAGGAGATCCGCCAGCGGGTTGAGGCGCTCTTGGAGATGCTTGAGCTAAGCCAGGCCATTGATCTGCTCCCCGCCAGCCTCTCAGGGGGCATGAAGAAGCGGGTGGCGCTGGCGAGGGCCGTCATCACTCAGCCTGAGATCGTCCTGTTTGATGAGCCCACCACAGGCCTCGATCCGGTCATGATCGAGTTCGTCGATGAGCTGATCCGCCGCACGCAGCGCGAGTATGAGATCACCTCAGTGCTGATCAGCCATGACATGGCCTCAAACCGGCGCCTCGCCGATAAGATGGCGATCCTCTCTGGGGGGCAGATTATTGAGACAGGTTCATTTGAGCAGGTAATGCAGAGCGAGCACCCCGATGTGCGCGCCTTCCTGGCCAACGCGGTGACCCAGCGGCTGGGGCGCATCGAGGCCAGCGAGGTCGTCGAGGTCGAGGAGGACGAGGCCATCGTCAAGGTGACGGATCTGCATAAAGACTTCGGCCCAAATAAGGTGCTCAAGGGGATAAACCTGACCATCCCCCGCCGAAAAACCACCGTCGTGATCGGCGGATCTGGCTCAGGGAAGTCTGTCCTGATTAAACACATCATCGGGCTGCTGGAGCCCACATCGGGCGAAGTCGAGGTCTTTGGTCAGCGCCTGAGTCAGATCAGCGGCGAGCAGCTGAGGGGGATTCAGTCCAGGATCGGGATGCTCTTTCAGGGCGCCGCCTTATTCGACTCCATGAACGTATGGGAGAACATCGCTTTTCCTTTAATTGAAGGCCGCAGGCGCAAGCGTAAGGACGTAAAAGACCTCGTTGAGTCGATCGCTGAGCGTCTTAAGGTTCATGACCTGCTTGATCGTCAAACGAGCGAGATATCCGGGGGGCAACGCAAGCGTGTCGGCTTAGCGAGGGCCTTGATCACCGAGCCCGATATCATGATCTACGATGAGCCGACGACAGGCCAAGATCCGATCATGATGCGGCGCGTCGATGACATGATCGTGGAGACCGCGGCCAACTTTGACATCACCAGCATCGTCATCAGCCATGACATGGTGTCCACCTTTCGCATCGCCGATAAGATCGCCATGGTCTACAAGGGAGAGCTGGTGGCGGCGGGCAGCCCTGACGCTCTGCGCGCCTCGACGGATGAGCAGGTACAGCGCTTTATCTTCGCGGGCAGCGGTGGCTGAGCCGCGCTTCACCCGCGCGCCCAGCCCTCCTTGGTCTTCTTGAGCCCCAGGCGCTTGGCGATGGGCGCGACCTGGCCATTGACGAAGCTGCGCCAGGTGTAGCTGGGCTTGGTGTAGAGCCCCTCCAGGGCGCCGACCAAGCTCGGGTAGCCCGCCGCGAAGCCCTCAGCGACGTCCCCGCTGAAGGCGGCCTCCCCGCTCAGCCGCGCCTGGATGATCGCCTCCACGGCGGCCTTAGCCTGGGCCTTAATCTCCTCTGGCGAGGCGGGCGCCTCCACATACGGCGCCCCCGTCTCGATGACCTTGAGATCCTCAGCGAAGCGCGCCGCCCCATCGCAGGCGGCCAAGAAGTCCGCCTTGGTCACGCCCGAGGCCAGCTCGCGCACCAAAAAGCCCTCATCGATGTCGATCACCGCAAGTTCAGTCACCAAGCGCTGCACACAGGCCACGCCCGTCAGTGGCAGTGTGCAGTCCTTGACCAGCTTGGGGGCGCCGGACTTCGCCTCTTGGATCATGGTCACGATCACCCGCTTGGCCCCGTTGACCAAGTCCATCGCGCCGCCCATGCCCTTGACCATCTTGCCGGGGATCATCCAGTTGGCCAGATCGCCGCGCTCGCTGACCTGCATGGCGCCGAGCACCGCCAGATCGATGTGCCCGCCGCGGATCATCCCAAAGCTCTCCGCGCCGTCGAAGAAGGCCGCGCCGGGGCGCACGGTGACGGTCTGCTTGCCCGCGTTGATCAGATCGGCGTCCTCCTCGCCCTCATAGGGGAAGGGGCCGGTCCCGAGGATGCCGTTCTCGCTGTGAAGGACCACCTCGACGCCCTGGGGGATGTGGTTGGCCACCAGTGTTGGCATCCCGATGCCTAGGTTGACATAGAAGCCGTCTTGAAGCTCAGCGGCGACGCGCGCGGCGATCTGATCTCGTGTGAGGGCCATCTCTACGCCTCCTCTCGCGCGCGCACGGTGCGCTGCTCAATCCATTTTTCATAGGACTCGCCCTCAATGACCCGCTGCACATAGATGCCTGGCAGGTGAACCTGATCGGGATCGAGGGCGCCGACGGGGACGATCTCCTCGACCTCAGCGATGGTGATCCGCGCCGCCTTGGCCACCAGCGGGTTGAAGTTACGCGCGGTCTTGCGGAAGACGAGGTTGCCGTGAGCATCACCCTTCCAAGCCTTGACCAAGCCAAAGTCACCGCCCAGGGCCTCCTCCATGAGGTAATCACGGCCATGAAAGCGGCGCACCTCGCGGCCCTCAGCGCGCAGGGTGCCCACGCCCGTGGGCGTGTAGAAGGCGACGATGCCCGCGCCCGCCGCGCGCAGCCGCTCGGCGAGGGTGCCTTGGGGGCACAGCTCCACGTCCAGCTCGCCGGTCAGAAATTGGCGCTCAAACTCTTTATTTTCGCCGACATAGGAGCCGATCATGCGCTCGACCTGCCGCGCCTCCAGGAGCACCCCCAGCCCCTTGCCGTCCACGCCGGCGTTGTTGCTCACCAGCGTCAGCCGCTTCACCCCCAGGGCGTTGACGGCGCGGATCAAGTTCTCAGGGTTACCGCTGAGGCCAAAACCGCCGACGAGGAGGGTGATCCCGTCGGTGATATCGGCCACGGCGGCGGCGGCGGATGGGAAGACTTTGTTCATGGATCTCACCCCTGATCTGCGTTGTGGATTGCACTGGGCGAGCGGTTAAGGTTACATGTCCCTGCCTAGAAGAAAACGGCAATCGCCCTACCCTCGGATCTCTCGGTGATGAATTGGTGGCGTGGCCTCCAAGGACATATCAGGTGAGCCTCTGAGCGCGCCGCTCATCATGACCCTCATCTTGGCGCGTTGACGCCTCAGAGCCAGATCCGCAATGCACTTCCAGCGCGCGCGCGCTGAGATCCATCCATGCTTAATCTTTACCTGGCCCCTAAGCACCGCAACCGTCCCCCAGATGAGGCCATCGAGGCGATCATCGACTTCCTCGTTGAGCACGACTTCGTGGGCGATGAAGTAGACGGTAGTTTTACCCCTGGCATCGAGGCGTGTGAGCTGTTTCATACAGACATGCACGAGCATCTGCTGCCCGCCGAGTTAACCTTTGACGCGCTGAGCGTTCAGACCAGCGATAAGCCCAAGTTCTTACCCTTGGCGCAGCCCGCCGCTGAGTTCATCGGCTCCACCTGCAAGCTCTGCGGGGATCTCTTAGACGAGGCGCCGCTGGAGGAGGCCTTGGCGCGCTTGGCCTACGTCCCAACGAGCCGCTTCGCCTACGCCTGCCCCTCATGCCAGAGCGAGCTGAGCCTCAAGGACATCGAGTTCAACCAAAACACCAGCGTGGCGCGCTTTTGGATCTTCATCGAGGGCGCGGCGACCAGCCGCCTGCGCCAGAGCGTGTTGGATCACCTGGGGCGCCTGCTGGGGGTGGAGCTGATCGTCGTCCCAGAGGTCCCGGACGAGCGCGAAGAGGACTGGGTGCCCGCGATGAGCCGCAAGCGCGGCGGCGTGGCGTGGCGTCGCTGAGCCTTCGTCGAGCCCGTGGCCGCCGCGCCGCGTGGCTGCTGTGCGCCCTGGCGCTGGGGGGCTGCGCCTCACCCG
>JAHJCH010000061.1 GCA_018813065.1 Myxococcota bacterium | reverse complement strand
CGGGCGCGGCGTCCACCAGGGGCGCCATATCGGGCGCGGCGTCCACCAGGGGCGCCATATCGGGCGCGGCGTCCACCAGGGGCGCCATATCGGGCGCGGCGTCCACCAGGGGGGCCATATCGGGCGCGGCGTCCACCAGGGGCGCCATATCGGGCGCGGCGTCCACCAGGGGGGCCATATCGGGCGCGGCGTCAGGCTCGACGATATCGGGCGCGGCGTCCTGGGGCCGCGCATCCTCAATGGCGCTGTCCATGGGCCTCATGTCTGTGGCGAGCGCGTCCCTCACGGCGGCGTCCACGGCGCCCTCATCAACGCGCCCTTGAGGCGCGGGGATACACCAAGATCCTCCACAGATTTGACCCGTTGGACAGTCTTTATTCTTCTCACAAGCGCCCTTAAGGTCCACAGAGCAGGCCGCTAAGATGGCTAAAAATAACCACAACACCAAAAATAATGCACCGCGCATCAAAAAGACCCCCCGAGCATTAAACTCGCGCCATCAGGTGTCCACATCATAGAAGCCCTCGTGTCCCCCTGCCTTTGATCCCAGAGCATCAAGCCCACGCCGCTCGCCAGCAACAAGCCACCCGCCACATAGCTGAGGTTCGCCGTCGTCTCATAAGCGCCCGCGCGATCGGCGAAGGTGACCTTGTCGTCGTGGGTTATCGCCCCCGCGTGATCGTCAGCGGCGGCGTTGGCCGCCAGCCCCGCCCCCCCGCCGAGGAGCAAGGCCGCCGCGCCGACGCCGATCAGCCCGTAGCTCCAGGCGTTCAAGCGAGGACGCGCCTCGGCCTTGGCCTGCGCCTCGGCCTTGGCCTGCGCCTCAGCCTTGGCCTGCGCCTCGGCCTTGGCCTGCGCCTCAGCCTTGGCCTGCGCCTCGGCCTTGGCCTGCGCCTCGGCCTTGGCCCGCGCCTCAGCCTCAGCGTCGGTGCTCACATCGCGCCGCTGAGCGATGCGCATCAGCCGGATGCGCTCCATGATCGTGGGCCGATCAGGTGTCTTGGGGACACGCACCAGGTACAGCTCATAGCTCTCGATGGCCTTGTCAAAGACGCCTAGCTCCTCGTAGCAGCGCGCGAGGTTGTAGAGGAGGATCGGGACGGGATCGAGCTTGTAGGCGCGCTCAAAGCGCGGCAACGCCTCGCCGAACTGGCCCGCGCGGAACGCCTCGACGCCAGCGTCATAGTCGGTCTTTGCTAACGCCTGTGCGTCAGAGGGCTGAGAATGCGCGGCGGGCGCGAGCCCGACGATCAGCAGCGCGATGAGCGCGCGCTTGAAAAACGCTGGTTCACACAAGGAGCACCAAATCACTGTCATTTTTAAAGCGAGGTGAGGATGCCGAGGCGCACGGAGGGGATCAAGATAAAGGCCCGCGTCAGGCCTAAGCTCGCGCTCAGCGGAGGATGGAGGAGGCCTTGTCGATCAAGTCCGCCAGGGGCGCCCACCAGACGCCAAACAGCAAGGTCGGGCCAGCCAACGCGAGGAGGAGGGCGCTGGCCGGGCGGCTCACCTCGACCACGCCGTCCCCCTCCTCCGCCTTGTCCAAGAACATGACCCGCACAACCTTGGCGTAGTAGTAGAGCGAGATGGCGGAGTTGAGCACGCCGATGATCGCGAGGGCGTAGAAGAAGGGCTCGCCGACCGAGAGCACCGCCGCGAAGAGGTAAAACTTGCCGATAAAGCCCGCGAAGGGGGGGATGCCCGTCAGCGAGAAGAGGAAGATGGCCATCGTGATCGCTAAGGTCGCGTTGCGGCTGGCCATGCCCCGAAACGCGCTGAGGCGCTCGCCACCCGCCAGCTGCACCCCAAAGAAGGCGCCCATGTTCATCAACAGGTAGAAGCCCAGGTAGAGCATCACCGCGCGGATAGCCTCGTCCGTGCCCACGGCCAGCGCCATGATCAGGTAGCCCGCCTGGGCGATGCTGGAGTAGGCCAGCAGGCGCTTGACGTTGTCCTGCGTCACCGCCACGACGTTGCCCAGGGTCATGGTGCCGATGGCGATGATCCCCAAGATCTCCGCCCACGGGAAGCCCGCCGCGCCCGGCGCGGGCTGGCCAAAGCCGACAACAAAGAAGCGGATCAGCGCCGCGAAGCCCGCCGCCTTGGGGGCCACTGAGAGGAAGGCGACGAAGGTCGTCGGCGCGCCCTCGTAGACGTCCGGGCACCACATGTGGAAGGGCACCGCCGCGACCTTGTAGCCAAAGCCCGCTAAGGACAGCATCACGGCCATCAACAGGCCAAGCTGGCCGGCGATCCCCTGGCCGCCCGTGGCGGCGGCGGTCAGGGCGGCGGCCACGCCGTCGATCTGGAGCGTGCCGGTGATGCCGTAGATCAGGGAGAAGCCGTACAGCATGACGCCCGAGGCGGCGCCACCAAAGACGACGTACTTCAGCGCGGCCTCAGAGGCGCGCCGATCCCACCAGCGGAAGCCCGATAGGACGTACGAGGGCAAGGAGACCAGCTCCAAGGCCAAGTACAGCATCAGCAGGTTCTGCGCGGAGGCCAGCAGGCTTAGGCCCAAGGTCAGGCAGAGCAGCTGGATGTAGTACTCGCCCAAGCGCGACCGGCTGATCTCGTCGGAGAGGTGCCCAAAGAGCACGCCAAGCGCGGCGGCCAGGATGAAGAAGCCCTTGAAGTAACGGGCCAGGCCATCGAAGGCGAGCAGGTGGGTGAAGAGGCTGGTGTCGCCGGTGGGGGTGAGCCATAAGGCGCCCGCCATGGCGCTCAACCCCACCAGGGCGACGCCGCTGAGGAGGCTGGGGCGCTTGGGCTGAAGTCGGGCGATGAGATCGACGATCAGGATCGCCAAGATCGTCGCGCTCAGCACGAGCTCCGGCGCAAACCGCGCGAGGCTCTCGGTCGTTCCCGCCATGATCAATCAGCCTCCCACCAGGCGCGGCAGCGCGGCCAGCAGGCTGTGCAGGGAGGTGTCGACGAGGGCGAAGACCGGCGCGGGGTAGAAGCCCAAGACGATGGTCAAGACCGCGAGGGGGTAGAGCGCCAGGCGCTCACGCCAGTTCATGTCCCATAGCCCCTCCCATTTTTTGTTCAGCTCGCCCAAGAACATCCGATGCATTGTCCAGAGGTAGTAGCCCGCCGTCACGATCACCGACAGCGCCGCCACCGCCACGTAGCCACGGAAGGCCGTGTCCGCGGCCCCAAAGGCGCCGAGGAAGACCAGGATCTCGCCGACGAAGCCCGCCAGGCCAGGCAAGCCCAAGGAGGCCATAAAGGCCAAGCCCGTCAGCCCCGTGTACTCGGGCATCTGCGCCGCCAGGCCGCCGAAGCCCTCGATGTCGCGGGTGTGCGCCCGGTCGTAGATGACGCCGACGAGGAGGAAGAGCATGGCGGAGACGACGCCGTGGGAGATCATCTGGAACATGGCGCCGGTCATGCCCTGGGGCGTCAGCGCGGCGATGCCCAGCAGGACAAAGCCCATGTGCGAGACGGAGGAGTAGGCGATGAGCTTCTTGAGATCCTTTTGGGCCATGCAGACGAAGGCGCCGTAGAGGATGCTGATGACGCCCAAGGCGCCGATGGCGCCCGCCGCCCAGGCCAGCGCGCCGCCGAAGATCTGCACGTCAAAGCGCAGGATGCCGTAGCCGCCGGTCTTGAGGAGGATGCCCGCCAGGATGACCGAGATGGGCGTCGGCGCGTCAACGTGGGCGTCGGGCAGCCAGGTGTGGAACGGGAACATGGGCACCTTGACGGCGAAGCCCAGGAACAAGGCCACGAAGATGATCTTGACGAAATCCACGCCCAGGATCGGCGCGGCGTGGGCGAAGAGCCCCGCCTGGGCCATCTGGGTGAGGGCCGGGATGCTGAAGGTGTGCAGCGCCTTGGTGCCGTCCACGAGGGTGCTGGGGCCGGAGGTGTAGTAGACGGCGATCATCGCCAGCAGCATCAAGACGGAGCCGGCCAGGGTGTAGAGGAAGAACTTGATGGCCGCGTACGGGCCGCCGCGCACCCTGCCCTGCTCGTCCACGCGCGGCGGCGCCCCCCAGACGCCGATCAAGAAGTACATGGGCAGGAGCATGACCTCCCAGAACACATAGAACAGGAAGAAGTCCTGCGCGCAGAACGTGCCCAGCACGCCCATCTCAAGGAGCAGGAAGAGGATGATGTAGCCCGAGACCCGCCGCTTGGAGAAGTGCGGGTGGTGGCCATCCTCGATCTTCCCCCACCAAGGCACCGAGGCGATCATGGCGATGATGAAGGTGAGCGCGGTGAGGATCACCAGCGCCACAGAGAGCCCGTCGATGCCGACGAAGTACTCGATGTTCCAGCTGCGCATCCACACGAAGTGATGGACAAACTGAAGCGCGCTTGAGCCGCTGTCATAGCGCGACCACAGCACGAGGGAGAGGGCGCCGACCATCAAGGTCGCGGCGAAGCCTACGCCGCGCGCGATCTGATCGATCTGGCGCTGGGCGAGGTTGAGTCGGGCGCGTAGGCCCAAGGCAGCCAGGATTACGCCGATGCCAATGGCCGGCGTGAAGATCATCCAGGTGAGGAGATAGCTGTTGGTCTGATAGTTCATTGTTCTCTCACGCCGCCATCAGCCACGCGGCCACGACCATCAAGAGGGATCCAGCCACGAGGCTGTAGACATAGGCCTGTAAGCGCCCAGTTTGGACGCGCCGAAGGGCGCGGCCCGCGTTCATCACGGTATCACCGACCAGGTTGACCAGCCCATCAATAAAGGTGCGGTCGATCCAGCCCTGGAGCATAGAGAAAAGTCGGCCTATCAGCCCCACGAGGTTCACGATTGCGTCGATGAACCCCGTATCGAAGATCGAGAGGGCGCGAGACAGGACGAGCGTGGGTTGGATGACCGTCTTTTGATACAGTTCATCCACATAGTACTTATTAAAGACCCAGCGATGGACCCCACGCACCAAGCGGCGGTCGCTGTCGAGGATCTTTTGAGGGGTGGGGTTGCGGTGATCGCGGTAGAGCCAACGCGCGGCGAAGAAGCCCGCGAAGGCGATGAGGATCGAGGTGATCATCAAGCCCCACTCAAGGCCGTGACCGTAGCCCGCCCACTTCAAGGTGTGCGCTGAGCCCTCGAAGACGGGCGCCAGCCAATGCTCAAAGAGGTTGGGCAGGTGCCAGAGGTGCGGCAAGCCGACGTAGCCGCCCGCCAAGGCGAGGGCGGCGAGGATGCCCAGCACGATGGTCATGGTCTTGGGCGACTCTCGCGGCAGGTGACCGTGGGCGCCGTGCGCCTCATCATGGCCGTGCGCCTCATGGGCGTGGCCGCCACGGTACTCGCCCGAGAAGGTCATGTAGTACGAGCGGAACATATAAAAAGAGGTCATCAGCGCCGCGACCGCCGCCAAGAGCCACAAGACAAAGCCGCCGCCGGGCAGGATCACGTTGCCGGTGTCAAAGGCTTTCCAGAGGATCTCATCCTTCGAGAAGAAGCCCGAGAAGAGCGGGAAGCCCGCGATGGCCGCGCTGGAGATGAAGTAGGTGATGGCCGTCACAGGCATCAGCTTGCGCAGGCCGCCCATCAGCCGCATGTCCTGCTCGTGATGGCAGCCCATGATCACGCTGCCGGAGCCGAGGAAGAGGCAGGCCTTGAAGAAGGCGTGGGTCATGAGGTGGAAGATGGCCACCCAGAAGGCCCCAGAGCCCACGGCGACGAACATAAAGCCGAGCTGGCTGACCGTGGAGTAGGCCAGCACCTTCTTGATGTCGTACTGGAACAGGCCGATGGTCGCGGCGAAGAAGGCCGTCAGCGCGCCGACCGTGGCCACGACGGTCATGGCCACCGGGGTCAGCGCCATAAGGAAGTGCAGCCGCGACAGCATGTAGACGCCCGCCGTGACCATGGTGGCGGCGTGGATCAGCGCCGAGACGGGCGTGGGGCCCGCCATGGCGTCAGGCAGCCAGACATACAGGGGGATCTGCGCCGACTTGCCCGTGGCGCCGAGGAAGAGCAGGAGCCCCACCAAGGTCACCAAGGAGAGGCCCAAGACGTTTTGGCTCAGCAGCCCCTCACGCTTGACGGGGTCCTCAAGGAGCCGCTCGACGTGGCGGAAGGCCAGGCTCGTCGTGGCATGACCCTCAACGTGATGGCCCTGGGCATGACCGCCCAGCGTCGAGGCGCGCCCCAGCGCCTGATGTGATCGGCAGGGCGCGCCCGCCAACCCCCACGAGGCCTGGAAGGCGACGTGCTCAGCGAGCTTGGCCGGGTCAGGCTTGGCCGAGGCTCGCTTGACGACCGGCGCGGCGGTGGTGGCCTGAATGGAGGGGTTGTAGCTGGGGCTGTTGGCGGCGGCGAGGCCCCAAAACAGGAGGAAGACGCCGAGGGTGAAGCCGAAATCGCCGACACGGTTGACGATAAACGCCTTCATGCCCGCTGCGGCCTTGTCGCGCTCCCGATAGTAGTAGCTGATCAGCAGATATGAGCAGAGCCCCACGCCCTCCCAGCCCACGAACATGAGCAGGAAGTTATCGCCGAGCACGAGGACAAGCATCGAGAACATAAAGAGATTGAGGTAGGCGAAGAAGCGCCAGTACCCCGGATCACCCTTCATGTAGCCGAGCGAGTAGACGTGGATAAGGCTGCCGACAAAGGTGACGACGAGGATCATCACGGCGGACAGGCGATCAACCAGGAAGGCCATATCGGCCTGCATCCAGTCCACGCCGATCCAGGTCCAGAGGCGGTTATAGAGCGCCACCTCCGGGCCAGCTTGAGCGAGGGTGACGACCGCTGACACCGCCACCGCGAAGGAGATCCACGGCATAATCACCGTGGGCAGTGAGACGGCCAGCTCGCCATAGCGGCGGTGGATGCGCTTGCCCAGCAGGCCCGCGTAGGCGGCCCCCAGGAGCGGGAAGAGTGGGATAAGCCACAGGGTGTTGAAAGTCTGGAGTTCCATCGCCTCAGCCCCTCATATCCGTGACGTCGATGGTGTCAACGCTGCGCCGCGCCCGGAAGAGCTGGAGCACAATCGCCAAGGCCACGACAGCCTCAGCGGCGGCCAAAACGACGCCGAAGAGGGCGAAGATTTGGCCATCGAGCCCGCCGGTCTGATAGCGCGAGATCGCCACCAGATTGACCAAGCCCGCGTTCAGGACCAGCTCGACGCCCATCAGCACCGCCACGGCGTTACGCCGGGTGATGATGGTCAACAGCCCCAAGCCAAAGAGCAGGGCGGAGACGACCTGGAAGTGGTTCAGGCCAATGATCATGCGTTGACCTCCTCTGCGGGCTCAGCGGCCTCTGCGGGCTCAGCGGCCTGAGCGGGCTCGGCGGCCTGAACAGGCGCTGCGGCCTCAGCGGGCTTGGCGAGCTTGGCGGCCTCGGCGGCGTCGCGCCCGCGCGCCAGGGTCACCGCGCCGATCAAGGCGGCCAGCAGCAACATGGAGATGATCTCAAAGGGCAGGACATACGGCCCCAGGAGCGCGTCGCCGAAGGCCGCCGGGCCGCCCAAGGCGCCCTTGATCATCGGCGCCTTGAGGGGGGCCTTGACGGCCACATAGATCAAGATCGCCGTCAGGCCGCCCACCGCCCAGGCCGCTGGCTGGCGCCCCCAAGCGTGGTTGGAGACGCGCGCCTCATCGATGCGCGAGGTGAGCATGACGGCGAAGAGGATCAGGACCAGGATGCCGCCGGCGTAGACGAGGAGCTGGATGACAGCCAGCAGGTTGGCCGACATCAGGGCATAGAGCCCGGCCACGCCGACGAAGGTGGCGAAGAGGGCGAAGGCCGAGTGGACGATGTTGCGCGAGAAGGCCACCAGCGCCGCGCCGCTGAGGGTGAAGATCGCCAAGCCATAGAAGACCACGGCGACGAGTGTATCGCTCATTCCTCATCTCCCTTGGCGGGGGCCGGGGGCGCCTCGGCGGGCGCCAGGTGATCGACGCCGGTGCGCTTATCGCGGGTATAGAGGGGCTTGATGACCTCGCGCAGGATGCTGCCCTGGGGCCGCCGCGCGGGCCCTTGCCCCGCCTTGTGCTTGCTGACCGGCACGGGCCGCGTGGCGAAGTGTAAAAGCAGATCATCCAGGGAGGTGGCGGAGCCCTCGAACTCGGTCGTGTGCTGGAGGGCGTCGAAGTTACACGCCTCGGAGCAAATGCCGCAGTACATGCACTTGCCGATGTCGATGTCAAAGCGCTCGATAAAGCGCCCCTTGGTCTGAGGATCCTTGACCACGACGATGTCGAGGCAGTCGATGGGGCAGGCGCGCTGGCAGAGCATACAGCCTGAGCAGCGCAGCAGATCCACCTCAAGGATGCCTCGATAGCCATCGGGCAGCATCTCTTGGACGGGCTTGTCGATGCGATCGGGGTACTGGATGGTCGCGGGTCTGCGGAACATCCAGCTCATGGTGACCGCGAGGCCCTCAAAGATAGAGGTCGAGGCGCGCGTGATGTCCTGTAGCCAGGCGCGCAGCGGCGCGCCCTGCGTGGACGAGCGGTCCCCCTTCACGGGAGTCGGTACGGCGGATACCACAGCTCCTTACCCTCCATCTTGCGGTAATTCTCACGGTCAGCGAGGTAGTTGGCGCGCACCCGTTGCAGGTAACGCAGCGCCAGCGCGGCGGCGATGAGGACCATCAACCCGCGCATCATCCAATCCACGACGCCCCGCTCAGGCACGAGGGCGAGGAGCACGAGGTTGCCCGTCAGCGTGATCAGCGAGAGGGGCACGAGGTACTTCCAGCAGGTGGTCATGAGCTGATCGACGCGCAGGCGGGGCAGGGTCCAGCGGAGCTGCACGACCACGAACACGAGGACCGATGTCTTGAGGGCGAAGATGAGGAAGGACAGCGCCTCCCAGCCGACGAAGCGCCAGCCGGTCATGGCGGCGATCTCGACGGCGGGCATCCCGGGCACCTGCCACCCGCCCAAGAAGGCGGTGGTGGCGAGGGCGGACATCACCCACAGGTTGGCCCACTCCGCGAAGAAGAAGAACACGAAGCGCATGCCGGAGTACTCGACGTTATAGCCAGACACCAGCTCGCTCTCGGCCTCGGGCAGATCGAAGGGCGCGCGGTTGCCCTCGGCCAGCGCGGAGATGAAGAAGATAAAAAAGGTCACGAACAGCAGGGGGTTACGAAAGATAAACCACTCCCAGGGCCAGGGGCCTTGAGCGGCGATGATGCCCTGCGTCGAGAGCGTTCCGGCGAAGAGCACGACCGACAGCAGGGCGAAGGCCGAGGGGATCTCATAGGAGACGAGCTGCGCGGCGCTGCGCACGCCGCCGAAGACGGCCCACTTTGAGTTGGAGCCCCAGCCCGCCATCAAGAGGCCGACGACCACCAGGGAGGGGATCGCCAAGAGCCACAAGATGCCCACGTCGAGATCGGCGGCGATGACGTGGGCGGCGAAGGGCAACGCCACGAAGGTGCCGAACATCCCGGTGAAGACCAGGTAAGGCGCCAAGAGGAAGAGGGGGCGATCGGCCTCAGCGGGGACGATGTCCTCTTTTAAGAGGGACTTAATGCCATCGGCGATGAACTGAAAGATGCCTTGTGGGCCGACGCGATTGGGGCCGATGCGCGACATCATGCGCCCGGCGATGCGGCGCTCGATAAAGCTCATGGGGCCAGCGAAGCCCGCGGCGAAGCCCACGGCGATCAAGCCCGCCAGCAGGATAAAGCCGAGATAAACGAGCCAGGTATAAGGCCAGCGCGCGGGATCAGGCACGCTGAACCACGCGCGGATGGCGTAATCCGCCAGCCCTTGCAGGTTATTCATCGATCAACCTCCGGCGCGACGACGTCCAGGGAGCCGATCAAGGCCACGAGATCGGCGACCATCAGCCCAGGAGAGAGGTGCTCGATGATCGACATGCCCGTGAACGAGCCCGTGCGGTAGCGCACGCGATAGGGCTGCTTTTGACCATCGGCGACGATATAAAAGCCGTTCTCACCGCGGGCGCCCTCGACGCGGGCGTAGACCTCATTGGCGGTGGGCTTAAGATCACGTGGCACCTTGCCCTGAACCTCGCCCTCGGGGATGTTCAGACAGGCTTGACGCAGGATCTTGACGCTCTCGCGGATCTCAAGGACGCGACAAACGAAGCGATCATAAGCATCACCGACGCTGCCACGCAGGCCTTGACCCACGATCACCTTAAATTCCAAGTCGCCATAAACAGAATAGGGCTCATCGCGGCGAATATCCCAATCGACCCCCGAAGCGCGCAAATTTGGCCCAACCAGACCAAAGCTCACCGCCTCTTCAGCAGAAATCGTAGAGACATTCGCCAAACGCTTAATAAAGATCTCATTATTGGAGATGAGCCGATCGAACTCATCGATCATCGGCTCGAAGTGATCCAACCAAGTGAGGATACGATCCAGCGTTGGTTGTTTAATATCACGCGCGACGCCGCCCACCCGCATATAGTTATAGGTGAGGCGCGCGCCGCAGACGATCTCCATGATATCGTTGATGGTCTCGCGCTCGCGCAGCCAATGGATAAACGGCGTATAGGCCCCGATATCCATCGCCAACGCGCCGGTCGCGATCTGATGGCTGGCGATGCGGTTCAGCTCGCTGGCGATCACCCGGCAGTACTCGGCGCGGGGGGGCACCTGCACATTGACGAGCTTCTCCACGGCCATGGCCCAGCCGTGGTTGGTGAACATCGAGCCGAGGTAATCGACGCGATCCGTATACGGCATGGTGTTGCCGTAGGGGGTGATCTCGGCCAGCTTCTCCAAGCCCCGATGCAGATAGCCTACATCTGGGCGAGCGCGGCGGATGATCTCACCGTCGGTCTCCAAGAGGAAGTTGATCACGCCGTGGGTCGCGGGGTGATGGGGGCCCATGTTGACCTGCATCCACTCACCCTCGACCTCGGCCTTGGCCACGTGCTCCGCGGGCGGAAACACATGCGTGGGCGCTTGACTTGAGGGCTTGGGGCGCGTCGTGGGGATGCTGTGATAGACCGACGGCTTTTGATAATCCTTGCGCAGCGGGTGACCGACCCAGTCATCGGGCATCATCAAGCGGCGCAAGTCGGGGTGACCGGTGAAGGTGATCCCCACCAGATCCCATGTCTCACGCTCATGCCACTCGGCGGTGCGCCAGATATCCCAGACCGAGTCCACCGTGGGGGCCTCGCGATCCAGGCGCGCGCGCAGGCCGACGCTGTGGCGCTTGGGATAGGAGAAGAGGTGATAGACGACCTCGAAGGCATCAGGCCGATCGAGCCCGGTGAGCAAGCGGAGGAAGTCCATCGCCAGCTCGGGGGCGTCGCGGAGGTGGGTGGCGACGGCGCGCAGCGCGCCGGGCCGCACCACGATCACCGGATCGATCAGCTCGGCCTCAAGGCCGAGGATGTCATCCGGGCCAAACACCTCAAGGAGTCTTTGGTGAATCTCTGTGGGGGTCATTGCCTTGAGCTTTCCTCCCATGATCAGGGCTTGTTGATCTTGTCCAGCCAACGCTCGCTCTTCATCTTGTCCTGCAAGCGCAGGATGGCCTCAGTGAGCGCCTCGGGGCGTGGAGGACAGCCAGGCAGGTAGATATCAACGGGCATAATCAGATCAACGCCCTGCACCACTGAATAAGAGCGCTGAAACAAGCCACCGCTGTTGGCGCAGCTGCCCATAGAGATGACATAGCGAGGCTCTGACATCTGGGCATAGAGGAGCCGGGCGCGATCGGCCATCTTATAGGTCAGGGTGCCGGCCATGATCAGCAGATCGGACTGACGTGGGCTGGCGCGGGGGACGGCGCCGAAGCGATCCAGATCGGCGCGAGGCCCGCCGGTCTGCATCAGCTCGATGCCACAGCAGGCGGTGGCGAACAGCATGTACCAGACGGAGGACTTACGGCACCAGTTGACGAGATCATCGATGCGGGTGGTCCAGACCATCCCCAGCGCGCCGTCGCCGCCGGAGGCGCAGGCGGGCTCACCGGCGTGGTCTTGAAGGATGGGCAGCTGATCAATCATGAATGCACCTCGCGCGTGAGGGCGGCGTCTGGGGGGGGCTCAACGGGCGGCAGGGGCGCCTCGTGCTCCAGATCGCGCACCCAGTTCAGATCGCCGCGACCCCAGACATAGGCGAGCGCGGCGACGAGGACAGCGACGAACAAGAGGATCTCGACGACCACCGTCAAGCCATGACCGGCCTCGACCCAAGCGCGGGCGACGACGCCGACGGGGAAGGTCAGCGCGATCTCCACGTCGAAGATGATGAAGACCAAGGCCAAGAGATAGAAGCGGGGGTTGAAGTTGTACCAGGCGGCGCCGATAGGTCGCTCACCGCACTCATAGGTTTGGAGCTTTTGGGCGTCGGGTCGGTGAGGTCGCACGAGCTTACCGACGAACATGGCGGCCCACACGAAGCCAGCCGAGACGGCCAAGAAGATAAGAACGACGGCGAAGTCGAACGGCATGGCGGGTCTACCGTCTCCTATGGACGAGGTCCGCGCCAGGGCCGCCACCAGGCGCGGCGGCCATAAAGGCATGGACAAATTTCGCGCCATGCTTACGCCCCGCTCCGCTGAGCGTCAAGGCGCATCAGGGGGCGGCGGGTGCTTTTCCAGCAAATGTTTAGATTCGAGAAAAAATGCGCGAAATCACACAGATCGGCGGCTCTTGGGGGGGGCGTGACCTTCATTTTTGCGACACCACCGCCGACGTGAACGGCGACGAGTTGAGGGCGCCGGCTCTCATCGCGCGGACGTGAAATCGCATACAAGAGATATGATTTATCACCTCGGTGCGGCGATGCCGGGCCATTCTTTTTAAAATAAATCCAGTTATTTCAAACAATTACAAAATTTACGCGCTGCCCGTCGGGGCAAAAGTGACTCACCCTCAAGGGATGCATTTTTTTCACGAAAAGGCACCCAGGTCAGAGAAAAGCGACTATAGTTCGACTGCTCTGAAAACGGAGATCATATGCTGAGCGACCTCACCCCTCCCCGCGGGCTCACCCTCCTCTCAACGCTTGCGCTCTTGCTGTCATGGCTTGGAGGCTGCGCCGGGGGGGTAGACGAGGCGCCCAGCGCCGTCGAGGGGGCCTCAAGCGCCATCGTCTATGGCATAGACAACCGAACAGATGTCTATGCCCACGCCAGCGCCGATTGGCGCGCGCTTGTCCGAGAGTCCATCGCCGTGATGGTGCCCACCTACGCCCTTGATCGCGCGGGGGGGCTGAGCGCCTCCTCAGCGGAGACGCTTCAGGACGCCTTTGATCTCTGCTCGGGCGAGCGCTTCGCCACGCAGCCTGCCGTGGGGATGTGCTCCGGGACGCTCATCGCCGAGGATCTGATCCTGACTGCGGGGCACTGCATTGACGACCGCTCTTGCAGCCAAAACGCCTGGGTCTTCGATTACTACTACGAGGCCAACGGGCGCTTAGCCAACAGTGGCCGCGAGGATGTCTACCGCTGCGCGGCCGTCGAGGCGCATGTCTTAGAGGACGCGGGGGTGGACTTCGCCATCGTGCGGCTGGACCGCCCCGTCTCGGCGGATCGCAAGCCCGCGCCTGTTCGCCGCGCCACGGGTGCCTTGGCCGTCGGCAGCGGCGTCACCCTCGTCGGCTTCCCCAGCGGCATCCCCGCCAAGATCGCTGGCGGTGGGCGCGTCAGTAATGCCCGCGCGCGCACCTTGGATTATTTTGAGGCCAACGTAGACGCCTTTGGAGGCAACTCAGGCTCAGGCGTCTTTAATGACAACGGTGAGCTTGTCGGTGTGCTTGTCCGTGGCGCGCAAGACTATCGCTACAGCAACGGCTGCTACATCGTAAACACGGTCCGTGAAGAGACCGATGATGGTGAGGACATTACATATGTCCAAAACGCCCTCTCAGCGGCCTGTCAACAAAACCGCGTCCTCTCTGACGTCTTCTGCCATGGCGCCGATGAGAGCGAGCCTGATTGGTGTGGCGCTTGTCAAAATGACTATGACTGTGGTGACGGCTTTATTTGTGGAGAGGGGTCATGCACCAGAACCTGCAACACAAACCAAGATTGCCGTGATGACCACGCCTGCGTAAACCAAGTTTGCTCACCCAACATCAGCTATGAGTGCAATGAAGGTGATGTTTGGGGTCTCAATGCCTGTGGTCGTTCTATTGGTCGCGTACAAGAGTGCCTCACCAGCCAAACTTGTGTAAATGGCGGCTGCTTGAGCTATGACACGGGCAACACCTGTGATGACGCGCGCCGCCTTGAGCCCAACTCCGCGCGGGTTGAAGGCGCCTTGGTCAACGCGACGCACACCCTCCGTGGCGCGTGCGGCGGCAACGGCCCCGAGCACGTCTACGCCTTGAGCCTGCCCCGCGCCGCCACCGTGACGGCGACGGCGACGGCGGGCTTTGACACCGTGCTCTACCTGCGCGAGGGCTGCATTGGCGCGGAGCGCGCGTGCAATGACGACGGCACCCCGCCGGGGGGGCGCGGCTCGCGGATCTCTGTGGCCTTACCTGCGGGCGACTACGCCCTGATCCTCGACAGCTATGAGGCCCAGGCCTCCGGCGCATATCAGCTCGACATCGAGGTGGTCTATGAGGCGGCCCCGCCCAGCTGTGAGGACGCCTGCGAGCTGGGCGCGCGGCGCTGCGCGGGAGAGGGCGTTGAGGCCTGTGTAGAGGTCGAAGGCTGCGCCGCTTGGCGTGCGGTCAGCGTATGCGAGGCGGGCTGCGAGGGCGGCGCGTGTGTGGCGGGTGTGACTGAGGCTGGCGGCGACACCTGCGCGGACGCGTACATGATCGAGGCGAGAGATCAGACGCTCTCGGGCGATTTGCGCGACTTCAACGCCGATCAGCAAGGGACCTGTGGTGGACGCGGCCCGGAGGTCTACGCGCGCTTCACGCTCTATGAGACGACGCTCGTGGATGTGACCGTCTCGGGGGTGGATTCGGTGGTCTATCTCTTGAGCGGCTGTGAGGCTGAGTTGGCGTGTAATGATGACGCCACCCCGCCGGGGGCCTACGGCTCTCATCTCCTTGAGGAGCTGGCGCCGGGCGTCTACACCATCGTCATCGACAGCTACGCCCAAGGGGGGGTCTTTGAGGCGCAGGTGCAGTTTGCGGCGAGCGCGCCAGCGTGCGTTGACGCCTGCCAGCCTGGGGCGGCGCGCTGCGTCGGCGATGGAGCGAGCCTCTGCATCGAGGGCCGCGAGGGCTGCTGGGTGTGGTCGGCGCCTGAGCCATGCGTGAGTGGCTGCGCCGAGGGTGTCTGCTTGGCGGCGGTCAGCGGCGAGGGCGAGGCGTGCCAAGACGCGACGCGTGTTGATGTGGTCGATCAGACCCTGCGGGGGAGCTTAGCGGCCTACAACGCGGATCTGCGTGGCAGCTGTGGGGGCAACGGCGCGGATCGGGTCTACACCTTTACGCTGGACGCGCCCGCGACGCTGACGGCCACGGCCACGGGGTTTGACGCGGTGCTCTACCTGACGAGCGCCTGCGGGCAAGCGGAGGCGGAGCTGGCGTGTAATGACGACGCCACCCCGCCGGGCAACTATGGCGCTCAGATCAGCCTCCCCCTCGCGGCGGGCACCTACTTCCTGGTCCTCGACGCCTACCGCACGGCGGGCGATTACGCGCTGACGCTCGAATTCAACTGAGCGTTTGTCAAGCACCCTCTCCCCCTCACGCCGATGAGCCTGGGCAAGCGTGGTGATACAGATTTAGATCATCCCTGAGCATTCCTTCCTGCGTTTAGACCGACGTGAGCACCGCTTTTCCCCCGCTCACATCACCATCAACGGTCACCTCACGCAGCCACGATGCTCGTCAGGCCCCCGGCCTGCCTCCGCTCGTGACCGCGCGATCTGGCTCGTTGCTGGTGCGTGATCGTGGCAAACGGGTGCTCACGGCGGTCTAACAGGGTCGAGTCAGAACGAGGATGTCTAAATGCTTCGATGGATGCTCTGGTTAACGCTCGTCGGTTGTGGCCTTGACGATCACCCCACGGGTTTGGGGGAACGTGCGCTCCCTGGTGATCCTCTTGGGGGCGGCGCGGTCGAGGTTCAACCCACTTCATGCCCCGCGTGCTTATGTGAATGTGGCGGTGCAAGCGAAGCGGACAGCGGATTACCCACCTCATCGCTGCCTGATCTGACGGATCGTGGTTATCGGTTTGAGGCGTTGACGCTCACCGCCCCGCTGCCCGCCGCCCTCGCAGGCCCCGTCAACCAATACTTTGAGGATGAGATCGAGGCGGACAACCTCCACATTTTGCTGCACGCGCGCATGGATGATCGCGAGATGGCGCGCCTTGAAGCGCGAGTGGGCGCAGGCGAAATCGCGGGAGAGGGCTTTCGCTTTATCGAAGAGAGCCCGCTGATAGGTCAGCTCAGGGCCATGCACCTTGTCACCCTTGAACCTGCCGCCCTCTCTTTCCCCCAACCACTCCTCGATCCGCCCGCGTTGCCCATGCAGGGCGTCTATCTCTCAGGCGATTTCGATGCCGTGGGTGAGACGTTGACGAATGGCCTTCTCGATGGGGTGCTTACACAGGCAGACGCAGAGGCGACAACCCTTAACGGCCAACCCTTCGCTACACTGCTTAATGCGCTGAACATCCCGCCGGATTTTGACACAAATAATGATGGTGCGCCTGACGCGTGGCGCTTTACCGCTGAATTTACTGCAACTTCTGTAAAAATTGAGGACTAAAGATCATGTGGATTCACGCTCTCCTCTGCCTCAACTTATTTGCGCCAACTCTAATAAAAACAGGTCCGCGCATTTCGCCAACAACAAATGCCGACTGGGCACAGCATCCAGATAAACATGATTATTACACCGAATCATGGAATGCAATCCTTAAAGCAGATGATGGACATACGATATACTTGACATTTCTTTATACAAATATTGGCGTAATGTCAGGTCGAAGCGGCGTAAATATCTCAATAAGCCCACCAAATAGTACAACAGCTAAATCTTATCAGTGGGAATATGATACCGAAGATTTTTCCGATCAGAAAAGCACGATCAAGATTAAAAATAACCAATTTAAACTTGAAGGACGCGACGCTGAAATTCTCATCAAAGAAAAAAACTTTAAACTTAATGTCAAAATTAAAGGTAAATTGGATGGTTTTAAAGTTCATTCAGGAAAAATTCTTCTTGATAAAGATAAGAAAGAATATGTTCAAACATTCTTCCATATCCCAAGAGGAAATTTAGAAGGAAATATGAATTTTAAAGGCAAAAATTATACAATTAAAGGCATAGCTTACATAGATCATTGGGCTCAAAATGTACTTGGAGGAGATTATTCGACACGCTGGTTTAATGTGCGCGCTTTCGGTAAAAAACACACATTCATCTCACTTATGTGGCGATATAAAGAAAGCTATGGCAAAGGATTAAAAGGCTGGGCGATGGTCGCCGATGGGAGTAAAGTTCTCGCCGTTACTGATCAAGTTAAACTTCATGTCAAAGGCTCAAGTAAAGATCCCAATGGTTATCGCTATGCAAATTCACTCAGTATTAATTTTGATTCAAATGGCATCAAAGCTAATATACAAACAAAAACCATAAGATTACATGAAAGAATGGCCGTTATGGAGCAAATGAGCTGGGCTCAGCGACAAGTTGCTAAAATGGTAGCTGGAAACCCGATATTTTATCGATTATTAGGTGAAGCCCAACTCAAAATTGACCTAAATGGACAAATACAAGAAGAAGACGCGCCTGCTTTGATGGAATCCATTGTTATGGGCGATGAAGGCTGATGCGTGCGCTATCTTTTCTGATCTTATTGTATAGCCTTGCCTATGCAGGCGGCTTCTCTAATCCTGACTTTGGTATCCGCAGAGTAGGCATGTTCGCCGTTGTTGCCCAACCTGATGATGTGACAGCGGTTTATCATAACCCTGCTGGGCTCTTATTAGGCGAAGGTACGCGTCTATATCATCACCAATCTTGGTTTATCAGTGATCTTGCGATGCGTTTTTATGATAGTGAAGGCGAATTAAAGCCAAATCACGATATTTCACCTGATTGGAATGTCGGAGCAGTCCCATTTATTGGGCTGGCCCATACGTCTAAAAAATGGGCCTGGGGTTTAGGCGTTTATGCACCAAATGCTTATGGCGCGGTGCTTCCCGATGATGAACCCACGAGATATCACGTTACAGAAGCATTATTTGTCGCAGGCCGTGGTACAGCTTCATTCGCTTATGCCCCTACAAAAAAACTTTCAGTGGGTTTGAGCGTGAGCCTGATCTACGTTCACCTTGAAGCCGCCCGCTATATGAACGCGCGTGTGCTCGCTGATCCAGATGCGCGCTTTGCGCCCCTTGAAGAAAATGTACCTTTTGATGCGCTTCTTGAGCTGAAGGGCAAGGACTGGACAGGCGCGGTGGACTTTGGCGTACTGCTTCATCCCACCAAAGACCTCACGATTGGCGCGGTCTTCGCGGGAGGAGCGCCCATTGACCTTGAGGGCGAGGTTAAACTTACACAAGCTGATGGCAAAATCGAAAAAGCCACACAGAAAACAGAAATGACCATTCCAATGGAGCTTCGCGGTGGGATAAATTGGCGTTTTGCGCCTGATTTTGAGTTAGGAATGGATATTCGTTGGTGGCACTACCAGATTTTGCAAGAGCAGCGCACTCAGCTTGATAAACCACTGATGGGCATTGAAGCATTTGTAGATCCAAAGAATTATGATAATAGCTGGAATTGGTGTATTGGCATGATGTACCATCTAAACAAAGAAGTTGAATTAATGATGGGTTATCAAGAAGATTACACACCGATCCCAGAAGAAACATTTACATTGGATAATCCAAGTAGAGATCAACGCGGAATCTCTGTTGGTTTTCGATGGCAGGCTTCAGAGAATCTTAGGCTTGGTGGTGCTTTTGTTAAAAACTGGTTTGACCTCGTTGATGTTCAAACCAGTTTAGGAACACCACCTTCAAATGTTAAAGGTTACGGCGCTAACACTGAAATTGGATTTGATGTGGATTATACATTCTGATGGATACGATTACAAAAATTAAAGCGCTTTGGACGCTGGGGCTCAGAAATAATCTAAGAGCTTTAGTTTATGAAAGAAATCGCCGACGTATCGAAGCGCGCTGCAAAAAAAATGTGTCAAATACAATTTGTGTCACTAAAACACAAAATTGCACGCGTTTTGAAGCGAAATCCCAGGGATTTGAAGCGGATTTAGGCGAGATTAAGCTCGAAGTTAAATTTCTTGAAGCTGATCTCATACAAGTAACCTATACGCCAGGCGCTCTCCCACTGCCCTATGGCGTAGAGCCGCGCAGTTGGCCCGAAGTTGAGATCACACCCCAAGCACATGGTGTATGTAGCAGCGCCGTCGAAGTCACGCTTGAAGCAACAGGAGGACTTCACTGGAGCACGATTGAGGATGAAGTACTGCGAATTGATGCGCCACCACAACGCGATGGTGAGATATGGCATCATCAGAGCGAAATTGCAGACGATGAAGTGATTTATGGTCTTGGAGAAAAAGCCGCGCCTTTAAATCGACGGGGACGCCGCTATCACCTTTGGAATCGCGAACCTATGGGCACTTATGCTCCTGGGGATGATCCTCTTTATCTTAATGTGCCAGTTTTAATACGTTATGCGTCTTCTGGACGCGCTTGCTTAAGTTTTTATGATAATCCGTCCGAAGGCTGGGTTGATCTTCACGATAAAACAGCGGAAATTACGCTTACGCTTGGTTCATTGCGATATTATGTTGCGTTTGGCAGTCTCTCTCATGTTATCGATCTTTATACTCATTTAACCGGCCGACCCGCTTTACCGCCGCGTTGGGCATTGGGTTATCACCAATGTCGTTGGAGCTATAAAAGTGCGCATGAGGTTCGCGAGCTTGTCGCCGAGTTTGAGCGGCGATGCCTGCCATTGAGCGCGGTTCACCTTGATATACACTATATGGATGGCTACCGCGTCTTCACCGTAGACAGCCAACGCTTTTCGGATCTCAAAGGGCTCAGCAGCGAGCTAGAGGCGAAAGGGATTAAGCTGGTCGCCATCCTCGATCCAGGCATCAAAGTCGATCAAAAATTTGCGCTCTATCGCGAAGGCGAAGCCGCCGGGGTGTTCCTCAAGACCCCTGAAGGCCAGACGCTCCAAGCCCCTGTTTGGCCGGGTTGGGTGGCCTTCCCAGACTTCACAGATCCTCAAGCGCGTCTACTCTGGGCGGCGCAATATCAAAAGATCGTTGATTGGGGCATCGCGGGTGTCTGGCATGACATGAATGAGCCTGCCGCCTTCTCACCCAAAGAAGCGACCCTACCCAGGTGCATCCCACATGTACTTGAAGGACGTGGAGGCGTTCACCAAGAAGCCCATAACATCTATGCGCTGATGCAGGCCAAGGCGGGCGCGGAGGGTCTACGCCACGCTGCGCCCTTCGCGCGCCCGTGGATTCTCAGTCGCGCGGGTTGGGCGGGGCTTCAGCGTTACGCCTGGACTTGGACAGGAGATTGTGAATCGAGTTGGCGAATGCTGCGCGAGACAATCCGCATCGGGCTTGGTTTAAGCCTCTCGGGGATTCCCTACACAGGGCCGGACATTGGCGGTTTTAGTGGACAGCCCAGCGCAGAGCTTTATATCCGATGGTTCCAGTTGGGCGCTGCGCTGCCCTTCTTTCGCACACATTCAGCGGCCTTTGTTCCAGCGCGTACACCTTGGAGTTTTGGAGAAAAGGCGCTTAAAGCCATTGAGAGCGCTTGGAAGCTACGTTACAAATGCTTACCGTACTGGTATACCCTTGCCTATGAAGCAAATCAGACAGGCGCGCCGTTAATTCGTCCGCTTTCGTGGATTGATCCAAAACTTAAAGAAATTGATGATAGTTTTCTGATAGGAAATGCAATGTTAATTGCACCCGTTTTGGAAGAAAAATCACAAAATCGAGTCGTTACGCTACCATCAGGGGATTGGTATTATCTCTTAGATTTAAAAGTCTATAGCGGTACAGTTAAAATTGAAGCACCTCTTGATCATCTCCCTGTTTTTATTCGTGCGGGGCATATCCTTCCAGTCGAAGAGGATGGTATAGTTTACGCTGAAGTTTGGCCTGATCTATTAGGAAACGCTAAAGGCTGGATTTATCAAGACGATGGAGATGGTTATGGGACATATCGAATCATACATTGGTCTACTGAGGGTAAAGAAATCAAATTTCGGCATGATGGTGATTGGTCTGGTGAAGAGCCTCCTCTTCGTTGGATAATTGAACCAAATAAAATCAAAAACGATAAAAATACTGCACTCGAAGATTGATCTTTGTGTTTGCGCTTAAAATCAAGCGTCGATGCTCAGCCTCTCTAGGGGCCTGAGCTGCCCGATGTTCCCCGCGCGCAGCGCCTCGGCGAGCGCCTTGGGCACCTCCGCTTGAGCGTTGACCACGTTGGCCCGCGCCGCTTGCAGCAGCGCCTTGTTCTCTTGCTCCTCGGCGACCGCCATCGCGCGGCGGCTCTCCGCCTTGGCTTGGGCGATGTTCTTATCCGCCTCGGCCTGATCCATCTGAAGCTTGGCGCCGATGTTGTGGCCCACGTCCACATCAGCGATGTCGATGGAGAGGATCTCAAAGGCGGTGCCCGCGTCGAGGCCCTTCTCCGCGACGACCTTGGAGATCAGATCCGGGTTTTGGAGCACCTCTTTATGGCTCGCCGCTGAGCCGATCGTGGTGACGATGCCCTCGCCGACGCGGGCCAAGATCGTCTCCTCGCCCGCGCCGCCGACCAGGCGCTCAACATTGGCGCGCAGGGTGATGCGGCAGATCACCATCAGCTGGATGCCGTCCGCGGCCACGGCGGCGACCTTGGGCGTCTCGATGACCTTGGGATCGACGCTCATCTTGACGGCCTGGAGCACGTCGCGGCCCGCCAGATCGATGGCCGCCGCGCGGGAGAAGCTGAGGCGGATGCCCGCCTTCTGGGCGGAGATCAGCGCGTAGACGAGGCGCTCG
>JAHJCH010000060.1 GCA_018813065.1 Myxococcota bacterium | reverse complement strand
CGATGGGCTCAGCGCCGCCGCCGCCGATGGGCTCATCGCCACCGCCGCCGATGGGCTCATCGCCACCGCCGCCGATGGGCTCAGCCCCGCCGCCGCCGACAGGAGGCTCACCGCCGCCGCCGCCGACAGGAGGCTCACCGCCGCCTTGGCTGCCGATCCGCGCGAAGGGCACGCTGAGTTGATCGACGTCGCTCCACTCCAGCGAGGAGTTCCAAGACTCCACGCCTGACGTGTCCGTGGTGGCGGGATCATTGGGGATGGTGTCCATGCACGAGAACTCCCCCTGCCCCAACATCACGCCCAGGCCGTGATCCTCAACATAAGCGCGATCGATCTGTAAGAAGTCATAAGGGATGCGCATCTCATAAAAGCAATCACGCCCGCCGTCATGCCCTTCGCTCAAAAAATCGCGCAGCGCGCTGGGATCATCGCGATCATCGGCGTCGCCGACGCCCCAGAGGGTCGAGGCCGCCAGCTGCTTGAGCGTCTTGGCCGTGATCCCCGCCGCCTCGACGCTGAGATAGTCGGTGCCATCATCATCCACCACGAAGGCGCCTCCGACAGCCCGAGAGATATAGCCTTGCCACAGGTTTGAGGCGATATAGATCTGATAATCGGGGAGATCCTGGCCGATCCAATACGGCTCGCCGCCGTTCTTGCCCCACATATCCACGCTGGCGCCCGCGCCGGGGATTGTATCGATGGCGATCCACTGAATCAGATCCATTTGATTGGGCGCGGTGCCACCCGAGGAGCCCGCGTTATTGGGATCGATCTTATCGGTGACATCGACGTACTGCCACGCCAGATAGAGGGCCTCATCATCCCACGCCGCCCAGAGATGCGTCAGATCCCAAGGCGTCTCATGCAGGGTCCAGTTATCCCCCAGGGTGCGCGGATCATCATTGGCCATATCCAGGGCGATGAGCTGCGCGTCGCTCCAGTCGCTGCCATCGCCATCGATGATGATCCCTGCTGCGGGCGCGCCATACGTCGGGTTTGTCTGATAAGGCCGCTGCGCGTGAGCGACGGCGACAAGCGTCAAGATCAAGGTGAGGGTTCTCATCAGCGCTCCTTTGCTGAAGAACGCCGCGAAGGCGGGTCATGGACGAGCGCCGCGCCGCGCCCTACTTCTTCTGCATAATCGCGGTGATGCCCTGACTCAGCACCAGCCGCTTGAGGGGCGCCGCGTCAGGCAACGGCAGCCTCAGCGCGCTGCCTGGCGTGAACTTCTTGACCGCGCGCATGGCCGCTTGATCAAAGAACTGATTGCCGCTGGGCTGGATCAGCCTCGGCTCGCCCTTGAGCTTGCCCTGCGCGTCGATCTGGACGTGGATCTTGGCCTGGAGGCGCTTCAGCTCGGCGGCAGAGAGGTTGGCGGGCGTCTCAAACTGGCGCCCCAGCACCGTGCTGAGCAGGCTGACATAGGCCACCTGGTTGCGGGCGGCGTTGGGATCGGTGGAGGTGCCAAACTCGGCGCCATCGGGCACCCCCTCGGGCGCGTCTTCGTCCTTGTCGGCCCGCAGATCACGCATCGCCTTGTTGGCGGTGCGCTTGGCCTCACGCGCCGCCTCCTCCTCCCGCTTGCGGCGGGCCGCCTCGCGGGCCGCCTCCCGCCGCTCCGCCTCGGCCAAGGCCTTCTTCTTCTTCTTCTCTTCTTCCGCCTTGGCCCGCTCCTCAGCCTCCTCACGCTCCCTGGAGAGGCTGGCCGTGTCCGCCTCGGGCGGCGGCGCGGGGGCCACCTCCTTGATGCGCGGCAGCGCCTTCTCGTCCTTGATCTCGCCCTTGCGCGCCACCGGCGCGACGTCCATCCACTCAAAGGGCGGCGGCTCAGGCTGCGTGGGGGTGTGCTCATTGAAGCCCGCCCAGGCCATCCCCGCGAAGACGCCGCCGTTGAAGATCAAGGTGGTGAAGGTGGACAGGGCTTGGAAGCGCATATTGTTCATGGAGCCTCGCCGGGTGGGTTGGTGACCATCCCCAGGTTGTTGATGCCCGCCCGCTTCATCCGCGCCATGACATCCACGACGAAGCCATAGGGCAGGCCACGGTCAGCCATCAAGAAGACACGCCGCGCCTCTTGTAGCTTGGGGTTGCCTTTGAGCTTCTCCTCAAGCCCCTCTAAACAGGCGTCAAATTGAACGCTGAACCCCGCGCAGTCTGCCAGATCCGATGCCCCCTGACCAAGATCAAGCTGGACCTTGAGATCCTTGCTCAAGATCACGATCGTCTCAAGCTCAGCGGCCTTGACCGGCTCTGCGTTTGTTGTGGGTAGATCCACCTCGACCTTACGTTGCTGCTCAACCTCTACGATCATTGGCGTGGTCACCATAAACACAACGAGCAGCACGAGCATCACGTCTACTAGAGGCGTGACGTTAATCTCACTGACGGCCTTACGTTTACCGCCGCCGCCTCCCATATTCATCCCCATACGGCCACCTATTTAAAGAAGTGTCGTTTGATGATGTTGAGGAAGTCGCTGGAGAAGTTCTCCATGTGAGCCTCGATAACGCGGAGGCGGTTGAGGAAGTAGTTGTAAGCGATAACAGCGGGGATGGCGGCGATGAGGCCGATGGCCGTGGCGATGAGGGCCTCGGCGATGCCTGGCGCGACGGTGACGAGGCTGGCGTCGCCTTGCTTACCGATGTTGAGGAAGGCGCTCATGATGCCCCAGACCGTGCCAAAGAGGCCGATGAAGGGCGCGGCGCTGCCGGTCGTGGCCAGGATGGAGATCAGCCCCTCAAGCTGAACCAGCTCGGCGGTGTGCGCCCGCCGCAGGGCGCGATCCACGTTCTCCAGCTCGCCCATCTGGCCGTGCATCGTCTCGCGCTCCCCCTGCCCGCCCTTGAGCTTGGACAGCTCCACATAACCCGCGCGGAAGATCTGGCTGGTGGGGCTAAAGAGGAGGTGCTCACTGGCGTGGTAGATCTCATCCAACCGCTTGGATTTCCAGAAGATCTCAGAGAACTGATCGAGCTGTTGTTGGGCGCGGCGCAGCATCAGCCACTTGTAGACCATGACATAACCTGCGATCAGCGCCATGAGGATCAAGACGCCCATGACGCCCTTGACCACCGGCGTCGCTTGCTTAAGCAGCTCGATGATGTTGATCTCCGCTGGCGGCTCAGCCAGCGTGATCAGGTTGACAAAGACCGTCTCCATCCAAAACCCCTTCTTGCGCGCGCGGAGCCGAGCCTCGACGCGCGGTGTTTTTTAGGCGGTGATAACAGCAGCTAGGCTGCGGGACGTCAAGCAAGCCCCCAGGCGGTGGAAAGATAGAACCTCAGCGACGCCCGCCCCTATAATCGCGCGTCGCAGAATGAGATGAGGTGGATTCAATGAGAGCGTTTACGATCTTCGCCGCGTTTACGATCTTCGCCGCGCTGCTGGCCATCGCCTGCTCAGATGGCAGCGCAGATCCGACGACAGACGGCGCCGTGATCGGCGGCGGCGGCGGTGAGCCCGTCGGCGGCGGCGGCGAGCCCGTCGGCGGCGGCGGCGGTGAGGGTGAGG
>JAHJCH010000059.1 GCA_018813065.1 Myxococcota bacterium | reverse complement strand
CAGCCCGCCGCGCCGCGCGCCGCAGCGCCTCTTGATGCCGCTGGCGCGTCGCCTCCGCCTTGAGCGCCTCCCGCTCCATCGCCGCATGGGCGCGCGCCGCCTCCGCCGCTTGGGCCTCCTCGATAAGCCGCCGCGTCGGCGCGCTGAGGAGCCCTTGGAGGTGCGCGCGGTGCTCATCGAGGAGATCCGCCCCTTGGCAGAAGTGAAGGCCCGCCAGATCAAGCGCGCCGCCTGGAGGGAGCCGCGCCGCCAGGGCCTCGGCGTCGCGGCGACGCTCCAGGGCGGGCCGATCCATCTCCAGCCAGCTGCGCAGGCGCGGCCACCACACCAGGAGCGCGGGGTGATGGAGGCCAACGAGCTGCGGCGGGCCGTGATAGAGGCGCAGGAGCGGCGGGGCGGCCTCGCTGGGCTCGCTGAGCGCCTCGATGAGCTGCGCCGCGCGTGGCCCCTCCCCCGCGCAGCGGACGGCCTCCTCCATCGTCAGGGTGATGGGCTCATCGGGCGCGCCGCGCCCGCTGTGGATCAAGGCCAGCAGCAGCGCCCGCGCCCGCGCCCGCTCGTCGATGGCCAGGGCGTTGAAGCGCGCGTCGAGGGCGCCCGCCAGCGCGCCTCGCCCCTGTGCCAGGTATTGATCCAGCCGCGCGTTGGGCTGGGCCGCCAGAGCGTCGAGCGCCCATGACAGCGGCCCCAGCGCACGAGCGCCGCCCTCGGGGGGGAGGGCGTGGGCCGCGTCGCTGAGCAGGCGATCGATGAGCGCCTTGGGCCAAGCGCGCCCATACCCTGTGCCCTCGATGATCGCGCGCAGGCCGTCGAGGGTCGGCGCGCCCAGCTCAAGGCGCGCGCCGCGCCCCTCCTTGATGAGCCCCTCCAGGCGAGGCAGCCCCCTCGCGGCCCCATCGGTGAGCAAGAGGAGGCGCTGATCGAAGCCCGAGAGCGCGGCGGCGAGCATGGCGTCGAGGCGCTGAGGGGCCTCGGGGTCGAGCGCCAAGCGCGGCAGCGCGTCGAGGCCCTCGATGATCAAGACGAGCCCCTGATCAGCGGGGAGGTGCTCGGTGATGATGTCGAGGAGGCCGCCCTCCTCTCGCAGAAGCGCGCCCAGCTCCTCGGCGCGGGCGTCATCGCCCAAGCCTCGCGCCAGCGCCACGGCCAAGCCCGCCAAGGGATCACGGCAGGCCGCCAGCCGCGCCCAAGCCCAGGCGCGCGGCGCCAGCGGCAGCCCGCCGCGCAGGATGGTGGGCAGCAGCCCTGCTTGGATAAAGCTGCGCTTGCCGACGCCCGCTGGCCCCTCCACCGAGAGCCAACGCGGCGCGCCCTCGCCGTGGAGCCGCTTGAGCCCCTCGACGATCTCCGCGTCGCGGCCAAAGAAGCGGTGGGCCTCCTCGAAGGGGTAGGGGCTCAGCCGCTTCGGGATCAGCGCGGTCGGCGGCAAAGGCGGCGGCGGGGCGGCCTCAAGCCAGGCGCTGAGCGCTTCGAGGGCCTCATCCAAGCTGCGCGAGGTGGGCGGGAGGTGAAAAGGCTGCAACGCGGGGCAGATCGCTTGGAGCGCGACGGCCTCATAGCCGTCGAAGAGGACCGGCGCCACCCGCAGCTCAGGGCGCAGCGCCTTGGCCCGCGCCGCCTCCGCCTGCGCCGCCAGCTGCCAAGCCCAGGGCGTCTCTTTGCTCAGCAGGATCAAGAGCGCGTGGGCCTGCGCGCGCCGCCGCGCCACCCGCCGCAGCCAGTCAGGCCCCTCCCCTCGGCGCGGCTCCTCGATCTCAGCGCGCCGCCCACGCGCGTTGAGGTGACGCTGAACGGCGCGCGCCAAGGCCATCAGATTGGGGGCGCAGCTGATAAAGACCGCGTGGCTGGGGTGAGACACCAAAAAAGACCTCCTGCGCGTGCGTAACAAAAAAGAGACGCCCTGGCTATTTTGTCATCTGCTTTGAAAGGCGACCCAGCGGATCAAGGGCGAGGCGGGTGATCCAAGCCATGATCGCCAAGGCTGAGAGGACGAGCAAGAGCAGCGCGAGATCTGTGGAGGGCCGCGCGCCGAACTCAAAGAGGTAGAGGCGCGGGCCGATCGTCAGGCCACGCGCCTCCAAGGCGCGCCGCTGCTTGATGGAGGGGCCCTCCCAGGCGAAGTCACGCAAAACGCCGGTGAGGGGCGCGCCAGCGCGGATCTGACGCAGCCGCCGCTCACCGGAGACCTCCACCAGCGCCACCACAGGCCCGCTCGGGCTGGCCTTGAGTGGGAAAAAAGCGCGCGCGGCGTCCGCCGTCCGGCCCGCATCGACGAGGCCCTCATCCAACAGCAGCACCCCCCCCGTCAGCGTCAAGTTATGGGTGTCGGGGGGGGCTTGGAGCAGCGCGGCGACGCTCAGGGTTTGGCGCCCACGATCCAAGCCATGCCACAGCAGCGGCGCGAAGAGCAGCAGCAGCCCGGCGATGAGCCCGCCCAGGATCACCGCGCGCGCCGCGCGGGGCATCACCCGGCTGCCCATCAGGGCGTAGACCTCGGCCCTGGGCCGACCACGCAGATCGATCTCTGGGCGCGCCGCCACCAGCGCGGCGACGAGGTCATTGAGCTGGGGCTCGCCGGGGTTGGCGTAGGCGCGGGCGCGTCGCAGCCGCCCGCGCGGCGTCTCCT
Source organism: Myxococcota bacterium (assembly GCA_018813065.1). GTDB lineage: Bacteria > Myxococcota_A > Bradymonadia > UBA7976 > UBA1532 > JAHJCH01. The sequence goes on along the minus strand of JAHJCH010000059.1, from coordinate 29,277 downwards.
CGCACAAGAGCAGCTCGGTGAAGCTCTGCCCCGGCTTGTGATCCACATAGAGGTAGCGCAGGGCGTCGAGGCGCAGCTGTTGGTGTCGGGCGAAGGCGCTGAGGGTCAGGTGCCCCTCGTGGATCTGGGCGCGGACCGGGATCAGGCCGTATCGAAACTCAAACTGCATGGCGGCGCCTTGTGGTACGCGAGGGGGCGTTGGGGTGCTGGATCGTGGGGCTATCTTATGAGCGCAGCGCAGAAAAAAAAGCCCCCGCCGCGCGGCGCCTCGTGATAATCCTGGCGACGATATGCCCTGGCTGAGTGTCTCATGACGATCAATCATCTCGACGGTGTATGCGCGTGACTCAGGCAGTGCGCCAACGGCTCGAAGTGCGCGGCCGAGTCCAAGGCGTCGGCTTTCGGCCCTTCGTCTATACCCTCGCCGCCTCCGAGGCGCTCAGCGGCTTCGTCGGCAATGATGAGCGGGGCGTCTTCATCGAGGTGGAGGGGCCGCCGCCGCGCGTGGCGCGCTTCGTCGAGCGCCTCAGCGCCGAGGCCCCGCCCTTGTCGCGCATCCATGATCTGGCCTGCGCCGACGTGGCCTTGAGGGGGGAGCCGGGCTTTCACATCCTCAAGAGCACGCGCGCCCAGGCCGCCGAGGTGGAGATCGCCCCCGACGCCAACACCTGCCCCGCCTGCCTGCGCGAATTGCTCGATAAGGGCGATCGCCGCGCGGGCTATCCCTTTATCAACTGCACGCACTGTGGGCCGCGCTACACCATCGTGCTGGATCGCCCCTATGACCGCGCCGTGACCACCATGGCCAGCTTCCCCATGTGCGCGGCGTGCCAAGCGGAGTACGACGATCCCCATGATCGGCGCTTCCACGCCCAGCCCAACGCCTGCCCGCGCTGTGGCCCGCGCGTCTGGCTCAGCGATCCCCAGGGGCGCGAGTTGGCGGGCGCGCCCTTCGCCCAGGTCCAAGCGCGGCTCTTGGCGGGGGAGATCATCGCGATCAAGGGCCTGGGCGGCTTCCACCTGGCCTGCCGCGCCGAGGACGACGAGGCTGTGCGGCGGCTGCGGGCGCGCAAGGGCCGCGCCGCGCGCCCCTTCGCCCTGATGGTCCCCGACGTGGACGCCGCCCACCGCCTGGTCAAGCTCACGCCCCAGGATCAAGCCCTGCTGGAGAGCGTCGCCCGCCCCATCCTGCTCTGCCCGCGCCGCGAGGGCGCCGCGATCAGCCCCGCCGTGGCCCCCTCCACGGATCGCTTGGGGCTGATGCTGCCCTACACCCCGCTGCATCACCTGCTCTTCCAAGGCGCGGCGCTCGGCCCCCTGGTCATGACCTCGGCCAACCCCAACGCAGAGCCGCTCTGTGTGGACAATGACGAGGCGTTGAGCCGCCTGGCGGGGCTCGCCGACGCCCTGCTCTTGCACGATCGGCCCATCGCCCGAGGGGTAGATGACTCGGTGATCCTCGGCGGCCCCGACGCCCTGCCGATCCGGCGAGCGCGTGGCTACGTCCCTGAGCCGCTGTGGCTCAGCCTCAAGAGCCCCGCGCCCATCCTGGCCTTGGGCGGCGAGCTTAAGAGCACCCTCTGCCTGCTCCGAGGCCACGAGGCGATCCTCAGCGAGCACCTGGGCACGCTCTCTAACCCCGCGGCGCTGCGCAACTTTTTGGGGCGCGTCGCCGACTGGCCGCGCTTCTTTGAGATCGAGCCGGCCTATCTCGCCGTCGATCTTCATCCGGGCTACGCCTCCACCCGCCACGCCGCCAAGCTGGATCGCCCCATCATCAAGGTGCAGCACCACCACGCCCACCTGGCCGCCTGCCTCGCCGAGCATGGCCTGGAGGGGCCAGCCATCGGGCTGATCGCCGACGGCACCGGCTATGGCACCGACGGTCAGATCTGGGGCGGCGAGATCCTCTTGGGGGATCTGGCGCGGTTTGATCGGATCGGCTCGCTCTACCCCTTCACGCTCCAAGGCGGCGACGCGGCGGCCTATGATCCTTGGCGGCCCGCCGCCGCCCTGCTCTTGGCGGCCTTGGGGGAGATCCCCGAGGGCAGCCTGCCCGTGCCCAGCGCCCTGGCGACGCGGCTGATGACCCGCGAGGCGCTCCAGACGACCAGCCTGGGCCGCCTCTTTGACGGCGTGGCCTCGATTTTGGGCATCTGCTCCAAGAACCGCTTTGAGGCGGAGGCGGCCATGGCCCTAGAGGCCCTCGCCGTCGCCGCGCCCCAGGCCCCCGCGCTGCCTTGGGCGCTGATCGAGGCCGAGGGGCAGCGGCGGATCGACTGGCGCCCGACGGTGCGCGCCCTGGTGGCGTCCACGGCGCCCTTGGAGATCAAGGCGGCGGGCTTTCATGCGGCCCTGGCTGCGGCCTTCGCCGAGGCGGCGGCGCGCACGGCGGCGGCCTCCGGCGTGGGCTTGGTGGTCCTCTCTGGCGGCTGCTTTATCAACACGCCCTTCCGCAGCGGGGTCCGGGCGAGCCTGGAGGCCCAAGGGCTGCGGGTCTTGACCCACCAGCGTGTGCCCACCGGGGACGGCGGCCTGGCCCTGGGGCAAGCTGTCGTGGCCGCCGCCCGGCTGAGCGCGGGGCTGCGCTGAGTTTTCGCCCCCCTGCCTTGGCGCCGCTCAGCGCGCCAAGGCATCCCATGCCAAGGTGTCTCAGGCCAGGATGCCTTACATAAAGACACCCTGTTGCCCAATCATTGACTAAAAATGCTTGAATTTTAAGTCTTTAACGGCCAGATGTTCATTCCCCCCGTTGCGCAAAAGGGGATATCAAAATCTCTGGGCTTGGATTATGGTGCGCCTAACACTTATCACCAAGATGGTGCTCGTCGTGAGTAATGAGCTCATGCAAAAGGGCCGCGCCGAAACCTCAAACGATGATCGACTGGTGCTCCTGTGCGAGGTTTGTTGGCAGACCTTCCATGATCAACACGAGCAGCGATGCCCCGCGTGCGGTTATCCCGCGCCCGAGGGCGGCTGGGGGCGCCTGCCTTATCAGCTTCGAGGCCGATTTTGGCTGATGAGGCCGCTGGGGCAGAGCAGGGCGGGCGCGGTCTTCCTTGTCCTTGATGAAGAGAAGGACTTTATGGAGGAGGACGCGGAGCCCCGCTGGGTGATCAAGCTGGTGCAGAGCATCCTGGCGCCCGCCGCTCAGCGTGACATCATCGACTCATTCACCAATGAGGTCAGGGCCACGGCGCTGCTCTCCGGCTGCGAGGCGGTCATCGTCCCGGTCGTCGAGCACGCGGTCGATCCCCCGCCCTTCTTGCTCATGCCTTATATCTCATCGCCGACGTTGAGCCAGTGGATACGCGGCTCAACGCCGTCCACGCTTCAGGCGGCGCATATTGGGGTGGTTTTGCTCGACGCGATCACTCAAATGCACAATTTTGATGTGGTTCATTGCGATTTAAAGCCCGCCAATATCTTTATCGATCAAAGCGACCATCAATTTCAGATCAAGATCTCGGATTTTGGGCTGTGGGTGAAAGACTTCGACAGCACCATCTCCACCTCGCTGGGCGCCTCGGCGCTGCGCGGCACCGTGGACTACATGAGCCCCGAGCAGATGAACGGGCTGCCCCTCGGCAAGCGCTCGGATCTGCACGCGGTGGGCTCGATTTTGTGGGAGGTCAGCGCGGGCGTGGTGCCCTTCTTGGGCGAGGGGCCGACGTTGACGGATCGGATTCAGAGCCGCAAGGCGCGCCTCAAGGCGCCGCCGCCGCGCCCCCCCGAGATGCCAGAGGACTTCTACACGGTGATGGTCAAGGCGCTGACCCATGAGCCGCGCGATCGCTGGGCGGACGCGGCGGGGATGCGCGCGGCGCTGATGGCCTACATCGAGGCGGCCTTGGCCTCACGCGCCTCGGCGCTCGACGCCCTCACGCGGCGCTCGACGGCCTTGGAGGAGGTCATCAGCGGCTTACCCCAGCAGCAAGGGGGCATCGCCGCGCTGTGGAGCGCCCTCGACGCGGTGAGCCGTGAGCTGGAGCGGCTGAAGGGGGCATGGCGGATCGAGGCCCACGCCCCCTTCAGCGCCGCCGTTGAGTGGATCGAAGCGCAGCTGAGGGAGATGGAGATCCACGCCCAGCGCCTCGGCGGCCCCGCCGTGACGCCCGCGCCGATGCTCGACGAGGCGCCCTCACCCGCCTCGGCCCTGGCGCCCTCGCCCCCCGCCTCGGGGCGGCGCGTGGCCCTGTGGGCGGGCCTCTTCGCGTTATGCGCCCTCACGGCGGGCCTGCTGCTCGGGCGTCAGCTCGGGCTCAACGCGCGCCCCGCCCTTGAGGTCGGCAGCACCCCCAGCGCCTCGCCCGAGTCAGCGCCCGCCACACCGCCCATGACCACCTCACCTGAGCCACCGCCGCCGCCGCGACAAGCGCGCGTGGGCTTGGAGACACAGCCGCCAGGCGCGCGTGTCCTCGACGCCGACTCGGGCGAGGCGCTGGGCCTGACCCCAAGCGCGCTGGAGCTGACCCTTGAGCGGCCCTCGCGGCGCGTCCGCTTTCAAGGCCAAGAGGGCGCGCCGACCCCGCCCGTTGAGATCAACGCGGCCTTTGATCAGGGCGGGGAGATCATCGTGCGCGTGGACTTAGCGGCGTGGGCGCCGCCCAAGGTCGAGGCGCCTGTGCCGGTGGTTGAGGCGCCCGCGCCGGTCGAGGCGCAGCCCGAGAAGCGACGGCGCAAGCGGCGCGCCGCTGCGAGCCCTGAGACCCCGCGCAGGCCCAAGATCGGCAGCGTGGATGAGCGCGCTGAGGCCAACCCATGATCTTGACACCCGACGACTTCTCCAGGAGGCGCCGCGTGATGCACGCCCTGCCCGCCCCCCGTCCCGCGCGCGGCCTCGGCGCCGCGCTCCTCTGCGCGGGGCTCCTCGCCGCGACGATGCCACTGAGCACGCCCGTCGCCCAAGCCCAACCCCAAGCCGCCGCCCGCGCCGAGGGCCTCTACGCGGAGGCCTCCACCCTGTTTCGAGAGGGCAAGCACCGCCAAGCCCTTGAGAAGTTCTTGATGGGGCATGGGATCTTCCCCGATCCCAACTTCATCTATAACGCCGCGCGTTGCTATGAGGAGCTGGGCGAGATCGACGCCGCCATTGATAAGTTCAGCGCCTTCTTGGCCCATGAGGGGGCCGATCCAGGGATGCGTAAGAGCGCCGTGTCGCGGCTGAGCGCGCTGCACGGGCGTAAGGCTGAGGCCCAGCAGGCTGAGGCTGAGGCCCAGGCCAAGGCTGAGGCCCAGGCCAAGGCTGAGGCGCAAGCCAAGGCGCAGGCCAAGGCTGAGGCGCCCGCCAGCGCGCCGACGCCGCCGCCTCAAAGAGGCGCCTCCATCTGGCCTTGGGTGGGCGTGGGCCTCAGCGGGGCGCTGCTGGCGGGCGGGGTGTTCAGCTACCTGCTCGCCCGCGATGACTACGCCCGCGCCAACGATCCGGCGACGCACCGCCTAGAGGCCATCGATCTCTGGGATGAGGGCGACAGTAAAGCCTCGACGGCCTACCTCCTCTGGGGCATGGGCGGCGTGGGGCTGGTGGGCAGCGCCGCGTGGCTTTACCTCCAAGGCGAGGATCAAGGGGGCGTCAACGCGTTCTTTATCACGCAGCCCCAGGGCGGGCTTATGGGCTTGAGTGGGAGGTTTTGAGATGAACCTAAAGCGCGCGATCAAGCGCCTCCTCCTTGTGTCTTCCTTGTCCTTCGCCAGCTGCCTCAGCCGTGATGACGGGCGCGATTTTGTGTGTACGATCGATGATGACTGCGGCGAGGGCTGGTCATGTGACTTTGAGCGCGGCGTCTGCGCGGATCACAAGATCCCCATCAAGCTTGGGATGTCTGCGGTCATGAGCGGCATGGCGGGGGAGATCGGCGCAGAGCTGCGTATCGGGATCGAAGCGGCCTTTGATCACCACAACCGTCAAGGTGGCGTCCAAGGCAGGGAGATCATCTTAGAGGCGCTCGATGATGTTTATGACCCTGAGACAGCCTTGGAGAATGTCGTTCAGCTCCTTGATGTCAAGAGCCCGACATACCCCGACCTTGAGATTGACCCGGACCCTGTATCTGATGAGATGGGCGCCAATCGAGTCTTTGGTTTTATTGGAAACACAGGCACAGCGACCGCGATTGAAGCCTATAATTATGTCGGCAAACAAAAAGTGATTTTTTTTGCGCCAATGACAGGGACAAGCGTACTCAGAGGTAACCCACCAAAAGAATGGCTCTTTCATTTTAGGGCAAGCTATCGCGATGAAGCGGCTTATCTCGTAAATTATTTCTATAATACAAAGAAAATTCAAACAGACCACATCTGGGTATTTTGTCAAAGTGATGGTTTTGGCATTGATGCCCTTGATGGGGTCATTGATGCCCTTAAAGATGTCAATTTTAACATCACCTCTGCCGATGATTTAGAGGTCGTCGAGTACTATGACAAGACCGCCTATGAGGAGAGCGTCAGCGCGGCGGCGCTGCGCTTACAGTCCAAGCTCCAAGAGGTCGCGGGCGCCACGCCGGAGGGATCACAGGTTGAGATCGCGATCATCATGGCTGACGCGGGTGGGGCGGGCATTAAGTTCTTACAGGAGGTGCGAGGCTGGCTGCTCAGCCCAGATCACGCCGACGTATCATCCAAGGTGAAGGTCAACTTTGGTCGCCTCTCGATCGCCAACAAGACCCTCGCCGACGGGCTCAAGACTCAATCGGAGCTTTATGATGGGCTGATCTCCACGCAGGTTGTCCCGCTCTACAACCAAGACGCGGAGGCGCTGCGTATTTATCGAGAGCGCCTGCAAAGCTACTGCGATCAACATGAATGTAGTGGGGAGCCAAGCTTTACGAGCCTAGAAGGCTACCTCGCGGCGGAGGTCTTCGCCCGCGCGTTAAAGAAGCATTGGGAGAGGAAGCGCCCGTTGACCTCTGAGGCGTTCAAGCAGACCTTGGAGTCATTTACGACAGGGAATCATATTGATCTTGGGTTATGTAGTACCAGTGAGTGTTATGTCACCTTCTCTCCAACCGATCATCAAGCCTTAGAGAAGGTTTGGTTGACCCGCTTGGAGAGAAAAAAGGACGAGCAAACAAATACTTGGGTGCCGATCTTTAAAAACATTGAGGATGAACTCTAAATACAAACACAAAGGCAGGTCGTGACGATAAAATCGACGCAGATCCCATCCACGCCGAAGTTTGCGTCGCCTGGGCATTGGTTTACGCAAGGACGACCCGCGCAATAGGACCCGCCGCCGATGCATTGGCCATTGGAGCAGACATCCGTGGTGGTGCAACCGTCATCATCATCGCAGGCGTTGCCCGTGAGTGGATCAGCGACGCAGCCCCGCACCGGATCGCAGCGGGCGGCTTGACAGGGATCGTGGTTGGGGCAGGCGATGGGCTGCCCTTGAACGCAGGCGCCGCCCTGGCAGACGTCTTGGGTGCAGGCGTTGCCGATGTCACAGGGCGCGCCGTCCAGGGGCGTCGTCTCGCAGGCGCCTAAGATGGAGTTACAGGCGTTGGCGGTGCAAGGGTTCCCATCATCGCAGTCCACGGCGACGCCGACGCATTGCCCATCGGCCCCACAGTGATCATTGCGCGTGCAGGGATCGAGATCATCGCAGGGTCCTTGATGGGGCACGTAGGTGCACCCCAGCTCCACATCGCAGATGTCTTGAGTGCAAGGGTTGCCGTCAAAGCACAGCCCATCATCGATCAGGCCATTGCAATCATTATCGAGGCCATCACAGACCTCGCCGGAGGCGGTCGGCGCGTCGCAGATCCAGCCCCGCGCGCCCTCACAGCGCTCGACGCCGGGGCAGCTGCCGAGGGGGTTGGGCGTGCCTACGCAGGGTCGAGGCGCCATGCCCTCATCCATCTGCCCATCACAGTCATTGTCGAGCCCATCGCAGATCTCCTCGGCGGGCTCAATGGCGGAGCAGGCGCCCCAGCCCAGCTCAGGTGTACAGATCTGCGCGCCGCTGCAGATCCCAAAGGTGTTTTGGCGCGCGCAAGGGCGGCTTTGACCGCGCTGATCCTCAGCGCAGGAGCAGTAGCCGTTGGCGGGGACGCACTGTTGGCCCATGTTGCCGGCTTGATCCGTCGCCGAAGCGCAGGTGTAGCCCTCGGGGCACAGCCCATCGGCGGCGCAGTCTCGGGCGCAGGCGCGGCCGTCCTGAATGGAGAGGCAAAAATCCCCAAAGAGGCCACAGTCGGTGTTGCTTTGGCAGGGCTGACAGAGCGTGTCTTGATCGGGCGCGCAGATAAAGGTGATGTCCGCGCCGCTGTTGCTGACACGCTTACAGCTCCAGCCCTCGGGGCAAGGGCGCAGCCCGCACAGCTCTGTGCAGACGTTGCGATCCTCATACTGTAGGCAGTAGCCGCTGGCGCAGTCGCGGGGGGCTTGGCAGGGATCCATCAGCGCGCCGAGGGCGTGGGTCGCGTCCTCATCCCCCCCTCCCCCTCCATCGAGCGGCGCCAGGGGCGTGAGATCCTCACCGCCCGCCTCCGCGATCTCTCCGTCACCAGCCTGATCGATGGCGGTGGCCTCCGCGCAGCCTTGACTCAACAGCGCCAAGAGCAGCGCGGAGGTGAGCCCATAGATGGGGGCGAACCTGGAGGTCACCATGAGGGTCTTCAGCCGAGGTTGAGTTGATGTCGCCATGAGGATGCCGCGCCAGGGTAACGCGTTCAAGGCTTGTGGCGATGACCGCCAGGGCGATCCCCTCAAGCCCGCGTGGCCTGTGAGGCCAGCGGCGGCCCGAGGCCTGCGCTCAGCGCTTGCTGAGGCTGACGCGGGGGGGCTCGATGACCTGGGCGGCGGAGGCGCTCAGCTGCTTGGGCGCGCCGCCCATCGGCGCGCTGAGGAGCTTATGCTTCTCTTGCTCAAACTCCGCCTCCGTCAGCGCGCCGGCCAGCTTCAGCTCATGCAGCGCCTTGATCTCGCCCGCGACGCTGGTGATGGCGCGCCCGCCCCCGTCGGAGTTGGAGGCGTTGGCCGCCACGTTCACCACGATGTTCTGCGGCTGCTGGAGTTGGCGATGCGGGTTGTACTTCTCATCAAAGCGATCTTGATCCATCGCCAAGAGGACGACCCCCTCGATGAAGGCGATGAACGAGGGGATAAAGGTCCATGAGAAGAAGAGGTAGAGGATCCCCCGCCCCACCTGGCCGAGGTAAAAGTGATGGGCGCCGATGCCGCCCAAGACGAGGGCGAACACGCCTGCGGTGGTCTTGTCTTTCATCGATCCTCCTCCAAGGCCGCCATCCGCTCCGCGAGGCTGCCTGAGCCATAGGCTGGCTCGACCTCAAGGGCTGCGTAGTACCAGTCCCCTGTCTCTAAGTTGAGCTTCTCCTCGATCCGCCCCGCGCGCTGGAGGTGCGCCAGCCCGCGGATGGCGTCCTCAAGGGGCAGCCCGGCGGCGACGGCGAGATCCTCGACGGCGCGCTGACCATCCGAGCCCTCGACCACCGCGAGCATGATCTCGCCGAGCCGCGCGTGGCGCTCATCGGCCACCGCCCGCGTCGCTCGCCCCGCCACGCGATCTTGACGCAGCTTCAGCGCCCCCAAGGCGGCGACCCCGATCCCAAAGGGGATCAGCGCGCCGCCGAAGAGGTAGCGCGCCAGCCCCTCCAGCGGCAACGTCATAAAGAGCGCGCCGCCCAGCGCCACGGCGCCGATCCCCCCGCCGATGAGCAGCTCCCCCCGCAGCCGCCGCAGCGGCGCCGGGAGCTGATCCCTGGGCCGCGACGCGGAGGGGCGCGCCTCAACCGCTGGCCCGCCGATCTCAGTGGCCCCGATGTGGATTTGACCGTCGGCGATCTGAATCTCGCCCACCTTGAGCTGGGCCATTACGCGCCCTCTGTGTTGACGTCGAGGCCCTATCTTTATCGAAGCCGAGGCGAGAGCGGAAATAGAATCTGAAGCCCTTTGACCACGAGGCTTCTCTCTGGCGCGCGCATCGCCTAGACTCCGCGCCCGTGTGGTATGAAGCGCTCATCGCCCTCCGCCATCTGCGCGCGGAGAAGTCGCGATCTCTCTCTATTGTGACCTGGCTGAGCACCCTCGGGGTGGCGCTGGGTGTCCTCGCCTTGGTGGGGGGCTTCTCGGTGACGCGCGGCTTTGAGCGCGCTTTCCAAGAGAAGATCCTCGGCCTCACCGCCCATGTGCTCGTCCGCGACTTCGGTATTCGCTTTGAGGCTCACCGCGAGGTCGCCACGCGCATCGAGGGCGTCGAGGGCGTGCTGGGCACCTCGCCGATGACCTTCAGCGAGGCGATGATCTCCGCCAAGGGCGGCACCACCGGCGTGATCATCAAGGGCATCTTGCCGCAGCGAGCGCGGCGCGTCCTGGAGGTCCCCGAGTACATGATCGAGGGCGACTTGCTGGATCTAGAGGGGCGCCGTGAGGGCTTACCTGGGCTGATCGTGGGCGCGGAGTTGGCGGAGAAGATCAACGTCAAGCGTGGCGACATCCTCAACCTCATCTCCCCGCTCAAGAGCCCCGATCCCGATGAGTGGAACGCCGGCAGCGCCACCCCCAGCGCCCAGCCCTTCCAGGTGCGCGGCGTCTTCCGCGCGGGCTTCCACGAGTATGACGCCCGCCTCGCCTACATGGCCTTACCCGAGGCCCAGGCCTTCTTCGGCCTGGGCGACAACGTGCTGGGCATCGAGGTGGCCGTCGCCGATCCGCTGCGCGCGGAGGCCGCCGCCGAGGCCATCCGTGAGGCCTTGGGGATGGCCGACTTTCAGGTCAAGGCTTGGCAAAAACAAAACAAAAACCTGTTCGCCAGCTTGATGTATCAGCGGGTCGCGATCTTGATTGTGCTCTCGGTGATGGTGCTCCTGGCCGCCTGCAACGTCGCGGCGATGTTGATCATGTTGGTGCTGGAGCGGCGCAAGGAGATCTCGATCCTCAAGGCCATGGGCGCCAAGAGCGGCGGGATCTTGCGGCTGTTTATCCTTGAAGGGATGTCCATCGGCGCGATGGGCACGGCCTTGGGGTTGGTCCTCGCCTATGGCCTCTTCGTGGGGCTGCTCTCCTCGGGGATCGCCCTTGATCCCAGCGTCTATGGCATCGCGCGGCTGCCCATCATCTTCAGCCCCCTCGACTACCTCTCCGCCGCCATCGGCGCGACCCTGATCACCTTCGGCGCCACCATCCTCCCCGCCCTGCGCGCCGCGCGGCAGCCGCCGGTGGAGGGCATCCGCGAGGCGCTGCGCTGAGCGGTGATCCGCGTTGACGTTGGCCCGGCGGCGTGTTACTCGCCCCCCATGCGAAAGACCCGAAATCGGCTGTTGTTGTTGTCGCTGATCGCCTCGCTCTGTGGCGCGTGTGGCCCCACGCAGCAAGAGATTGAGGCGCGTGATAAGCAGGCTGACTATCACTACCAGCTGGCCTATGGGCACTTCTTCAACGGCCAAAACGCGGGTGACGCGGCCCTCCAAGAGGTGCTGATGTCGCTGCGCGTCAAGGACCAGAACCCCGACGCGCACCTGCTGGCGGGGCTGATCTTCTTGGGCCGCAAGATGCACCCCGAGGCCATCCATCACTTCAAGACCGCCGACGCGCAGAAGAAAAACTTCCTCTTTGCGCGCAACAACTTAGGCGTGACTTACCTTGAGATGGAGAGCTGGGACGAGGCCATCAAGATATTTGAAGAACTCGTCAAAGAAATACTCTATAAGACCCCAGGACACGCGCATAACAATCTAGGATGGGCTTATTACAAAAAAGGTATGAATCAAAAAGCCAAAGATCACTTCCTGGCGGCGATCGACCTGACACCGCAGATGTGCATCGCCTATAACAACCTAGGTGTCGTTTATTTGGAGGAAGAAAACTTTGAAAATGCTGAAAAATACTTAAATCGCGGCATAAAGCGTTGTAAAAACTATGCGGAGCCTTATTACCACCTTAGTCGAATCCTCATAAAGCGCGCAGACTACGAAGGGGCGATCAAGCACCTGCGAACCTGCGTCACCTTAGGCGGAGAGTCATCCCTCGCCGATCGCTGCCAACAGCGACTCAAGGGCCTGGATCACCCCACCTGAGCCCTCAGCCGACTCCTTGACATCAGGAGGCCCTCTTGCTTGGTCCTCGCCTACAGCTGCTCCTCGAAACCTTGCGTAAGCTCCTCAGGCGTGGCTCGGAGAGTCACGCCGAGCGGCTCCTCAAGAAGACCCGCCTCGAAGACGTGGCGGTGGTCATGCGCTTCTTGGATCTGCGCTTTCAACGCCAGGTCTTTGATCTCCTCCCCGACAACACCCAGCGCGCGGAGCTGCTGACGGAGCTGGACGCCCACCTGCTCTCCGATCTCCTAGAGGGCCGCGAGGTCAAATCCCTCGTGCGCGTCCTTGAGCTGATGAGCGTTGACGCCCAGGCGGATCTGATCAACGAGCTGCCCCAGACGCTCGCTCAAGAGCTGCTCAACGCCTTGAAGCCCGCCGAGGTCGAGGAGCTGGAGGACATCCTCCAGCATGATCCAGAGACAGCGGGCGGGATCATGTGTACGGACTACTTCGCGCTGCCCGAGGACACCACGGCGGGGGAGGCCATCCAGGCGCTGCAAGGCTCAGATGACGTGGAGATGGCCTTCTACGTCTATGTGATCAACGAGCATGGGCACCTGGTGGGGGTTGTTTCGCTGCGCGCGTTGGTGATCACGCCCCCCTCGACGCCGCTGCGCGACATCATGGCCAGCGACATCCTCTCCGCCAAGGTCGAGACGGATCAGGAGCAGGTGGCGCAGATGGCCGCCCGCTATAACCTGCTGGCAATCCCTGTGGTAGATCAGAGCAACCGCTTGGTGGGGATCGTCACCATTGACGATGTGATTGACGTCTTACGAGAGGAGGCCACCGAGGACATCCTCAGGATGGCGGGTGTTGATGAGTCTGCCTATGAGAGCAAGTCTCTGCGCAAGAACCTGCGCAAGCGCGCGCCGTGGCTGTTCGCGACATGGCTGGGGGGGCTGGCGGGCAGCCTTCTGATTGGCAGCTTTGAGGGTCAGCTAGAGAAGCAAGTGGCGCTGGCGGCCTTTATCCCCATCGTGCTGGGGATGGGCGGCAACGTGGGCACGCAGACGGCGACGATCATGGTGCGCGGCTTGGCGACGGGGCACATCTCCGCCGACGTGGGTTGGCGTTACCTTGGCCGCGAGTTCCTCATCGGCGTCTCCTTGGGGGTGCTCTACGGCACGCTCTTGGGGGTCTACGCCTTCACCCGCTACAGCGGCGAGGCCCACCCCCTCCAGCTGGCCTTCACCGTGGGCTTGAGCATCCTCTCCAGCATGTCCGTCGCCGCCCTCGTCGGCGCGCTGACCCCCCTCATCTTTGATCGGCTCCACATTGATCCGGCGGTGGCGACGGGCCCGCTGGTGACCACGACCGTCGATATCCTCGGCATCCTCACCTACTTCTTAATGGCGGGCCTCTTCCTCAGCGGCCTGGGCGGCTGAGCTTGGCCGCGCCCTCCAAGACCCGCGCCTTGATCCTCAAGCGCGCCCCGTGGCGGGAGCATGATCTGCGCGTCGAGGCGCTGGGCGAGGACACGGGGCGGCTGAGCCTCATCGCCCTCGCCGCGCGCAAGAGCCAGCGGCGCTTTGGCGCGGCCTTGGAGACGGGCGCGCAGGTGATGATGGATCTCAACCTCAGCCGTCGCCGCCTCAACGGCTGTGATCTGATCAAGCCCATCGACCGGATTCGGGGGGATCTGGCGCGGTTTGGCGCCTTGAGCTACGTCCTTGAGATCGCGCTGCGCGTCTCCAGCGAGGGCGAGGCCGATCCCCAGGGCTACGCGCTGATCGTGGAGATCATCGACGCGCTGGAGTCGGGCGCGGCGGACTTCGAGGCGCTGGTGCGTTGGGATCTGCGGATGCTGAGGCACCACGGCTACGCGCTGCGCTGGGGCGGGCTGGGCGAGGCGCTGAGCCTAGAGGGCGGGGGGATCGTCCAGGCCAGGGCGCCGCTGGCGGACAAGATCCAGCTGCCCAAGGCCGCCATCGAGGCCTGCGCGCGGCTCGATGAGGGCGGCGAGGCGCGCTTTGAGCTGGGGCATCGCCGGGCGATCCGGGGCGCGCTCATCCAAACCTGGGGGGCCATCCTCAACGGCCCGCTGATCACCGCCAAGGCGCTGCTTTCAGCGCAAAAATCCTTGAACGCGCCTGCGCCGGTGCGCTAAACCCAACCGCTCACCCCAAAGACACCGACGCCGTCGCGCCACGCATAAGGCGCGCCCCGCTGATTTCAACCAAATTTACGGCTTAAACTATGGAAATTCCTCAAAAAACTCGGGTCCACCTTGAGTGGGACAAGATCCTCAATCAGCTCGCGCAGCATTGCCGAGGCCCCGTCGCCGCGCGCCAGGCGCTCAGCCTTGATATCCCGGAGGCCGACGAGCGCCAAGCGCGCCTGGCTTGTTGCTCTGAGGCCCGCGCCCTCCTTGATCGAGGCCACAGCCCCCCGCTGGGCCTCCCCGCCGATGTCCAGCGCGCCGTCGCCCTCGCGCGCCGGGGGGGAATTTTAGAGGGCGAGGAGCTACAACAGATCGGGGTTCACCTGGAGACGGCGGCGCGTGTGCGTCGCTATCTGGGCGACTTCATCGACGAGGCGCCGCACCTCATCGCCATCGCCGAGCGGCTGGCGGATCTGCCCCACCTCGCGCGGGATCTGCTCGACAGCTTTGACGAGCGCGGCGAGCTGGCCGACTCAGCCAGCGGCGAGCTGGGCGATCTGCGGCTGCGCGTCGCCTCGCTGCACGAGGGGCTCAAGGCGCGGGTCGATAGCCTCGTGCGTGATCCCGAGTACGCCGGGCTCCTCCAGGACGACTTCTTCACCATCCGCGAGGATCGCTACGTCCTGCCGGTCAAGTCGGGGCATAAGAACCACGTCGCGGGCATCGTCCACGGCTGGTCGGGCTCGGGGGCCACGGTCTACATCGAGCCGCAGCCGGTCGTGGAGGCCAACAACCACCTGAGGCTGGCGCAGGCGGACATCGACAAGGAGATCCGCCGCATCCTCAAGCGGCTCTCCCAGCGCGTCGGCGAGGAATCAGAGGCGATCCGTCGCTCGATGCAGGCGCTGGACGAGCTGGACTTCGCCGTCGCCACGGGGCGGCTCTCCCGCGAGCTGGAGTGCAGCGCGCCGATCATCGAGGAGGGCGGGCTGAGGCTCAAGGCCGCCCGCCACCCGCTGCTGCTGCTCGACGGGATCAAGGTGGTGGCCAACGACATCATCCTCAGCGACGAGCAGCGCGGCCTCGTGATCACCGGCCCCAACACAGGCGGCAAGACGGTGGCGTTAAAGACCGCAGGGCTGTGTACGCTGATGGCGCTTTCGGGGCTGCACATCCCCGCCGACGAGGGCTCCAGCGTGCCGCCCACGCCGGGGGTCTTCACCGACATCGGCGATGAGCAGAGCCTGTCCGAGAGCCACTCCACCTTCAGCGGCCACATCGCCAACATCAAGGCCATCCTCGCCAAGGTCAAGCCGGGCAGCCTGGTGCTCTTGGATGAGCTGGTGGTGGGCACCGACCCACTACAAGGCGCCGCGCTGGCACAGGCGATTTTAGAGGCGTTTGTGGACATCGGCGCCTTTATCCTGGTGACGACCCACTACCAGAGCCTCAAGGCGCTGCCGTTCAACGACGATCGCTTCCGCAACGGCGCGGTGGGCTTTGACGCCGAGCGCCACGCGCCCACCTACAAGCTGCGGCTGGACATCCCGGGGGCCTCCTCGGCGCTCCAGACGGCGCGGCGGCTGGGCTTAGCGATGGAGATCGTCGAGCGGGCCGCCGCGCTGGCGGGGCCGGAGCAGCGCCAGCTGGAGCAGGTGATCTTGCGGCTGGAGCAAGAGGCGGCGACCTTGGAGGCGGAGCGGCGGGCCTTGGCCTCCCAGCGGCGCAAGCTAGAGGTGGCGGTGACGGCGGCGGAGGCCCACGAGGCGCGGCTCAAGCAGCGGCTCAAGGACGGCCTGGAGCGTGAGCGCAGCCAAGCGTTGCTGGAGGCGCGGCAGCTGCGCGAGGAGCTGCGGCGGATCAAGAAGACGATCAAGGCGCAGCGCAAGGAGGAGATGGGCGCCGAGGCCGTGTCGCGGCAGGGGGCGGCGGTGGACAAGGTCGTCAGCGTCATCACCCAGCAGCAGGCGGCGGAGCGGGCCGAGGCGGCGGGGCCGCCGATCGACGCGGCCCAGCTCAAGCTCGGCCAAGCGGTCTTTGTCGTCTCCCTGGACACCACCGCCGAGCTGGTGGCGCTGCCGGACAGCCGGGGGCGCTGCGAGGTGCGAGCGGGGATCATGACGCTCAAGGTCAAGGCCGACGATCTGCGCTATGGCGCGGCGCAGCAGAGGGAGGCCAAGCGCCCTCAGTCGGCGCCCAAGAAGGCGGCGGAGGTCACCTGGGAGACGGCTCAACCGCAGGTCCCAGACAACACGGTGGACGTGCGGGGGATGCGCACGGAGGAGGCCATCGAGAAGATCGAGGCGTTCTTCGACGAGCAATATGGTCGTGAGCGCAACGCCGCCTATGTCATCCATGGTCATGGCACGGGCACGCTCAAGCGGATGCTGCGTGGCTGGCTGCCCAAGAGCCAATATGTGCGCGACACGCGCCCTGGGCTGGCCCACGAGGGCGGCGATGGGGTCACGGCGGTGCTGTTGAGCTAGCGCTCGGCGGGGGTCGCCGATCCCTCCTTCATCGTAAAAGCACAGGCGCTGCCTGGTGTCCGTCATCCGCGTAAGCGCGACGCCGCTTAAATCCGGGCGGCGCTTATGGCATAGATCGGCGGTCATCCTTTGGAGCGCCTATGCGATGCACTCTCCCCTTGACCCTGCTCCTCCTCTTCATCGGCTGCGATGACACCGCCCCCGGCGCTGACCCCCCCGTGAGGGACGCGCTGCCCGCTCCAGATGCCAGGCCAGAGGCCGGATCGCGCCTTGATCTTGGGCGCCTTGACGCTGCGGTTGAGCTGGACGCGCTGGAGCAAGACGCGCTGGAGCAAGACGCGCTGGAGCAAGACGCCGCCGTGGAGAGGGATGCGGTGGCGCGGCTTGACGCCCTGGAGGCCGACGCCCAGCCACCGCAGACGGGGCGTGTCCTCCTCGCCCTTGGCCCCGATCTGCCCCCAGGCGCCCGCGACGCGATCATCCGCTTGGTGGAGGCGGCGGCGCGTCGCCCCGTGGAGGTCCACGAGGCGGCCTTGGGGGCGCTGAGGCCAGGGGACTTGGCGTTGATCCTGGGCGCTCACCCCGACGCCGCGGCGCTCATCCCCCCCGAGGAGGTGGCGGCCTTGGGGCCGGAGGGCTTTATCCTGCGCGCGCAGGGCCAGCGCCTCGCCGCCGTGGGCAACCCGCTTGAGGAGGGCGCCGGTGTGGGCAACCTCGGCGCGGGCTTCGCCGCCTTCGCCGCCCTTGAGGCGCTGGGCTTCGCCTTCCTCCACCCCCTCGATCCGCTGATCCCCGAGGGCCTGCCCGCCGCGCCGCCCGCGCTGGACATCTCCGAGGCGCCGCGCTGGCGCATCCGTGGGATGCAGCTCCACACCATGCACCCCATCGAGCTGTGTGATCTGCTCAACGGCTGGGGGCCTGGGGGCGTGGAGGACGCCGAGGGCTGGGCGGAGATGCTGCCGGAGTGGTCACGCTACCTCGCCTGGTCCTTGGCCAATCGCCAAAACCGGGTCCACTGGGTGCTCTTGCACGCTGAGGGCTACGCGGCGTTCGCCGATGGCCCAGAGCACCTCGCGCGGCTGGGGCGGCTGGTGGACATGGCCCATGACTTCGGCGTGCTGGTGGGCGTGGACGTGCCCATCGCGCTGCACCAACAGCACGCCTGGCGGCTGATCCGCGAGGAGGGTGAGCTGGAGGATGAGCTGGCGCAGATCCGCGCGCGGGTGGATCACCTCATGGGGGCGGGCTTTGACTACCTGGCGACGGAGAGCGGCAGCAGCGAGTTTACGTCGCCCGACGCGGCGCGCATGTTGGCCTGGATGGACACCCTGGCGGCGCACCTCGATGAGGCCCACGGCAAGCCCGCCTACATCAAGATCCACGCCTCCACCGGGCAGGCGGCGGAGGGCTTTGAGGATCCTGAGACGGGCGCGCCGCTGAACTTCAACTTCCTGCCCCACTACGCCGATCCGCGCCTGGGGGTCTACCCGCACACCGTGCAGCACTACGCCTTGGATGATCCCGCCCCCACCTACGGCAACACGGACTTCAGCCATCTCCGGCGCTTCCTCCAGCTGGAGGCGGGCGCGCGGGAGACGGTGTGGCACCCGGAGACGGCCTACTGGGTGAGCTTTGACATCGATGTGCCCCTCTTCCTGCCTGTCTACGCCCGCCAGCGCTTCCATGATCTGCGCTTGATCGCGGGGGACGAAGCGGCGGGGATCATGGCGCCCATGGACGGCCAGGTGATCTTCTCCAGCGGCTGGACCTGGGGCTACTGGCTCAATGACGTCATCGCCGCCCGCGCCGCCTGGAACCCGCGCCTGGACGTGGCCGATGAGCGCCAAGCCTTTCAGGCCATGCTCCTCGACGCCTTGGCGGCCTTCGGGGAGGCCCGCGTGCCCCTGGCCTCGGCGCTGGACGCGGCGGCGGAGGCCCAGCACCGCCTGCTGATCCTGGGCGACTACGGCGAGGGGCCGCCGGAGGAGATCGAGCGCCGCTCAGGGATGGCCTATATGCAGGGCTTTGACGCTTGGGATGACCTGGCGAGCATGGCGGAGGGCATCCCGGGGGTGCCGCACATCGCCCATCAGCCCGATAAGCTCGGCTTGGTGGATATGCGCAACCCGCTGCACAGCCCGCCCAACTACACCGAGGAGATCAAGCCGCTGCTGGAGGCCATGGAGGTGCGCTTTACGGGGCACGCGGAGAGCTTGGATCGGCTCATCGGGCGGCTGAGCGGCCCCGCCGAGGCCCTGCTCGCCGATCTGCGCGACGCGGCCTGGATGACCGCCCTGCGCGCTCGCCAGATCCACGGGCTGTATGACTATGTGGATCTTCAATTCAGCTTGGATCAGGCGCCCCGTGAGGCGCGCTTGGCCGAGGCCCGCGGCGCCCTGGACGCGGCGGCGGAGATCGTCACCGCCGCAGAGGGCCGCTACCGCGTGCCGGTGGAGCGCATCGCGGGCTGGCGGGCCAACCCCACGGTCTATGACTTCGGCTATGTCTGGACGGTCCACAGCCTGTACTACTGGTGGCGCGATGAGGCCAAGGCCGTTGAGGTGCCTGTCAGCCCTTGCTACCTCAACATCATCAACGGGGTGCAGGTGGGCTTTGGGGAGGGCAACTGGGCGCACTACGCCGAGGTCATTCGCCAGATCACCGATGACATCTGGGGCATCAGCGGCTTAACCCAGTGCTTGGGGGCGCCCCAAGAGGCGCCCGTCTATCCCTTGGACGGTTGGCGCTGATCTCTGCGCGCGCCGCCCTCGCGGGGCGCAGCCAAGCCCTCTGAGATCAACCGTGAAGGTTGATCCCTCAGCTCAGGTGTCAGAGGATCGCCCCTTCACTTGAGACATACCCACGCCGCCAGAGAGGGAGGCTGATATGCGCCCAGAGGGTGCCGATCCACGGCTCTACAATGATGACCTCGCCCCGGTGCCCGCCGAGCGGCGGACCTGGCGCTGGACCAGCGTCGCCGCCCTCTGGGTGGGGATGGCTGTCTGCGTGCCCACCTATATGCTCGCGGGCGGGCTGATCAAAGAGGGGATGTCTTGGTGGCAAGCCACCCTCACGGTGACGCTGGGCAACCTCATCGTGCTCGTGCCCATGGGGCTGGTGGGGCACGCCGGGACCAAGTACGGCGTGCCCTTCCCCGTGCTCCTGCGCGCCGCCTTCGGGGTCTTCGGCGCCAACCTCCCCGCCCTCCTGCGCGGCCTCGTCGCCTGTGGCTGGTTTGGGATACAGACCTGGGTGGGCGGCGCGGCCATCTACACCATCATCAACCTGCTCACTGGCGAGGCCATCACCGGCGAGATCATCGGCTTGTTGGGGATCAACGCGGGGCAGCTGTTGAGCTTCCTCGCCTTCTGGGCCTTGCATATCTTCTTTATCGCCAAGGGCACCGAGTCGATCCGCTGGCTGGAGACCTACGCCGCGCCCTTCTTGATCCTGATGGGGCTGGCGCTGCTGGCCTGGGCCTATACCCAGGCGGGGGGCTTCGGCGAGATGCTCTCGGCGCCCTCCCAGTTCATCGAGGGCGGCCCGCGTGAGGGGCAATTTTGGGCCGTCTTCCTGCCCTCGCTGACCGCCATGGTCGGCTTCTGGGCCACGCTCTCGCTCAACATCCCCGACTTCACCCGCTACTGCGCCACCCAGCGCGATCAGCTGCTGGGGCAGGCCATCGGCTTACCGCCCACCATGGGCCTCTTTGCCTTTATCAGCGTCGCCGTCACCTCGGCGACGGTGGTTATCTTCGGCGAGGCCGTCTGGGATCCCGTCGCGCTCCTGGGCAAGATGGGCGGCGTGGGCATTGTCCTGGCGCTGCTGGCGCTGATCATCGCCACGCTGACGACCAACCTCGCCGCCAACGTCGTCGCCCCGGCCAATGGCTTCTCCAACATCAGCCCCTCGCGCATCTCCTTTAAGGCGGGCGGCTACATCACGGCGGGCTTGGGCGTGGCGTTGATGCCTTGGAAGCTCTTGGCCTCGACCCAGGGCTACATCTTCACCTGGCTGGTGGGCTACTCCGCCCTGCTCGGCCCCATCGCGGGCATCCTCATCGCCGACTACTACTTCGTGCGTAAGACCGCGCTGCACGTCGATGATCTCTTCTTGGCCGAGGGGCGCTACGCCTACAAGGGCGGCTGGAATCCCGTGGCGCTGATCGCCTTGGCGGCGGGCGTGCTGCCCTGCGTGCCGGGCTTCCTACATGTGGCGGGCTTCATCGACGACGCGCCGGGCGTGTTCAAGGCCATCTACAGCCAAGCGTGGTTCTTTGGCTTCTTCGTCTCCGGCGTGATCCACTGGGCCTTGAGTCGAGGCGCGACGCGCGATCAGGCCACACCCGCGTGAGCCTGAGCTGCTTGGCGCTGGGCTGGGCGCTCTACGGCGCGCTGCACTCGGGCTTGGCCTCGGCGCGCCTCAAGGCCCTCGCCGCGCGACGCGCCTCCATCGGCGCCGCCCCGTACCGCTTGATCTACAACCTCATCGCGCTCGTGACGCTGATCCCGCTCATCTACGCCGCCTACAGCCGAGAGGGGCCTTGGCTGATCCGCTGGGAGGGGGCGTGGCGCGTGGCGCAGTGGGGGCTGAGCCTCGCCGCGTGCTTGGGCCTCTACGTCGCCGCAGGCGCCTACGATCTGGGCGTGTTCTTGGGCCTCAAGCCCCCCGCGTCGGCCCCGCTGCGGATCGGCGCGCTGCACTGTTGGGTGCGCCACCCTTGGTACAGCCTCGGGCTGCTGCTGCTGTGGACCCGCGACATGACGCCCGCGCTACTGATCAGCGCGCTCAGCCTCACGGCCTACCTCTTCATCGGCGCGCGGCTGGAGGATGGGCGGCTCACGGCGGAGATCGGCCCCGCCTACGCGGCCTACCGCGCGCGGGTCCCGGGCCTGCTGCCCTGGCGTGGCCGCGCCCTGAGCGCGCGCCAAGCGGCGCTGCTGATCGCCCCGCCGCGCCCAGAAGGCCCACAAGGCCACGCTGACGGCGATCAAGTTGCCCAGCCCGGTCCAGAGCATTAAGCGGCGCGGCGCGACGACGCCGAGGCCCAGCATCACGGCATAGGTCAGGAAGGCGAGGCTGAAGCGCGCGTCCACCAAGAGGGCGGTGAAGAGCAAGAGCGTGAGGTTGAAGAGCAGGTGGATTGTATAAGCGATGCGCTCATCCAGGCCCAAGCGCAGGGCCAGGGCGTCGAGGAGCACCAGCCCCAAGGTGCTGGAGAGGATCACGCCGACGATGGCCCGGTTGACGAAGGTCCGCCACAGCCGCGCGCGATAGAGGACGGTGACGCCTAAGACGATCAGGCCGCTGAGCCCGTTGCCGATCAGGGCGGCCTTAAAAGGGGGCAGCGTCCCCTTGAGGCCGTCGTGGATGGGGATCGAGGCCCACCACAAGCCCATCACGCCCAAGAGCCAGGTCCGGGTGGTGATGCCCTGGCTGGGATCGTAGTGGCTGCCGATGGCGGCGTGGCGGCGCTGCGCCTCGCGGGCCAGGGAGGCGCTCACCCGCAGCGCCTCGACCTCCTCGCGCAGCGTCGGCCCTGACGGCTTGATCTCGCGCAGGAGGCTGAGCGCGGTGGCGTGCTCCTCGCCGTCGATCATGGCCT
This sequence comes from Myxococcota bacterium, assembly GCA_018813065.1. Lineage (GTDB taxonomy): Bacteria > Myxococcota_A > Bradymonadia > UBA7976 > UBA1532 > JAHJCH01. The sequence continues at coordinate 7,032 of JAHJCH010000059.1, read as the reverse complement.
TGGCCATCTCCAGCTGCGCCGCCTGGAGCCCCGCCTCGGCCTCCTTAAAGCCGGGCCAGATGGACAGCGCCTGCTTAAAGGCGAAGCTGCAAGCCCCAAAGAGGCGCTGGCGGGCCTCGACCTGGTTGGGGCGCAGCGCCTTGAGTCGGCGCAGATCGGCTTGGGCGATCTTGGCGATCTTAAAGGCTTGGCGGTGCTTGAGGTGGACACCCAAGGCGCGGCGCAGCGCCTCGGCGCTCTCGAAGCGATCTTGAGGATCGAGGGCCATGGCCTTGGCGCAGAGGGCGATCAGATCGGGGGAGGTGCCCTTGGGCAGCGGCGGCGGCGAGCGCTGCGAGTTGAGCAGCGCGCCCATCAAGGTCTTGGCCTCATGAGGGGGGCGGCCGCTGATGACGCGGTAGAGCACGGCGCCGAGCAAGAAGACGTCGGTGCGCGGGGTGATGCGCGCCAGATCACCCCGCGCCATCTCGGGGGCGAGGTAGAGCGGCGTGCCGATGACCTCGCCGTCATCTTTAAGGACGGGCAGGCGGGGGTGACGGCTGGGATCGAGGGTGACGGCCAGCCCCCAATCGATGAGATAGACCTCGCCGTAGCGCCCCAAGAGGACATTCTCGGGCTTGAGATCCAGGTGGAGGATCGACTTGGCGTGCGCGAAGTGCAGGGCGCTGGCGACCTGCATCAAGATCTTGATGTGGACGACCTCCAGATCCTCACCGCCCGCGATGGCCTCCGCCGCCTCGGGCTGGGAGAGCACCTCCGCCCAGCTGACGCCGCTGACGCGCCGCATCGCCAGCTGCACCGGCGCGCCCTCATCGCGCACCAGGTCATAGATCGGGATGATGTTGGGGTGCTCAAGCTGGCTGAGCGTCCACGCCTCTTGGAGCAGGATCGCGTTGGCCTCGGCGCGCGAGGGGTGAGCCTCCTTGATGGCGATCTCTCGGGATAAGGCGCGCTGCACCCCCGCGTAGACGATCCCCATACCGCCCTCGCCGATGATCTGCGCGCGCTTGAGGCTCCAGCTGGGGTTGGGCGAGGGCGTGGGCGAGGGCGTGGGCGAGGGCGTGGGCGAGGGATTGGGCGAGGCAATGGCGGCGTCCAGACGCGCGCCGCGCAGCGTCTCATTGAGCCGGGCGTTGGGCTCAAGGCCGCGCCGCTCAAGGCCTGAGGTGGTCGCTTTGATGCGTGCGCTGAGTGTCTCCATTGGCCCTCGCGTGGAATGTTCGCTCATCAGAGCGTGTGTCCTCCGCATGAATGCGCCATCTTACGCCCATGAACATCAGGCAACACGCATTTGAAGCGCAGCGACCGAGGAGCGCTACGCGGCGCAAGATATCTTCACTTTGACGCAATCCTCTTCACCTTGACGCAACCCGCCGAGCTTGAGCGGTTCAGCGCCCCAAGGCCGTTCAATAGGGGAGATTGCCTATCCGCGTGGGCGCGCAGGGCCTAGCATCGCCCTCTTTTTCGGCGTAGAGTCGCCCGCGTGAAGCTCGCATACAGCACAAACGGGTTCGCCCGCGTCTCCTGCCCCCAGGCCATCACCGCCATCGCCAAGCGCGGCTTTGCGGGCGTCGAGATCCTCGCCGATCGACCGCATTGGCGACCTGGGGACGACCCTCAGCCCATCGCCGAGGCCCTGCGGCGTGCGGGCGTGTTCGTCAGCAACGTCAACGCCAACACCGCCATGGGCCTGTGGCCGGAGTGGATGCCTGAGACGATCTTCGAGCCCGCCTTGAGCAGCCCCGATCCCGAGATCCGGGCGCGGCGGATGCGCTACACCGAGGCGGCGATGGATCTGGCCGTGGCCGTGGGCGCGGGGGTCGTCAGCGTCACCAGCGGGCGCATCGGCGGGCATGGCCCTGAGCGTGAGGTGGGCTACTTCATCGAGGCCCTCGCCGCCCTCGCCGCCCGCGCCGCCGCGCGGGGGCTGCGCTTGAGCGTGGAGTATGAGCCGGGCTTGCTTATCGAGCGCAGCGCCGAGCTGGCCGAGGTCATCGCGGCGGTGGATCACCCCGCCCTGGGCGCCAACCTCGATCTCGGCCACGCCCAGTGCATCGAGGACCCCTATGAGGCCATCGCCCGGCTCAAGGGGCGGATCTGGAATGTCCACATCGAGGACATCAAGGGGCGCAAGCATCATCACCTGATCCCCGGTCAAGGGGACATGGACTTCCGGGGCCTCTTGGGCGCCCTCAAGGCGTCGGGGTATCAAGGCCCGATCACGGTAGAGCTGTACACATGCTCGGATATCGCGGATGAAGCGGCGGCGCGGGCCTATGCCCACCTGGCGCCCATCCTCAATGAGGTCATGAGAGAGGGGGCGCCTTGAAGCGCGTAGGTGTTTGGTTGATCGGCGCGCGCGGCAGCATCGCGGGCGTGACCTTGGCGGGGCACGCCGCCCTGCTCAACGGGGCGGCGCCCACGGGCCTCGTCACCGCGCGGGCGGACTTTGAGGGCGTCGATCTCATCGATCTTGAGGCCCTCGTCTTCGGCGGCCACGAGATCACCGACGGGGATCTCGTGGAGGCGACGCGGGGCTACCTCAGCGCCCACCAGCTCAGCCACCTGATGCCCGAGGTCGAGGCGCGTCTACACGCCGTCGAGGCGCGCATCCGCCCTGGGATCGTGCGGGGCGGCGGGGCGCGGATCGAGGCGCTGGCGCGCCGCGCCCAGGTGGCGGCGACGGATCGCCAGGCGGTGGACTTGATCCGGGCTGATCTCGACGCCTTCAAGGCCGCAGAGGGCCTTGAGCGGCTGATCATGGTCAACCTCGCCAGCACGGAGCCGCCGCCCCCGCCGCAGGCGGCCTGGGAGACGCCCCAGGCGCTCTACGCCGCGCTCGGCGGCGCCGCCTTGCCCCCCAGCAGCCTCTACGCCTTGGCTGCTTTTGAGGGCGGCGACGCCTACATCAACTTCACCCCCAGCCTGGGCTCGCGCATCCCCGCGCTGGAGGCCATCGCCGAGGCCCACGGGGCCGTCCACATGGGCTCTGATGGCAAGACCGGCGAGACGCTGGTCAAGTCGATCCTCGCCGAGCTGTTTACGCGGCGTAACCTGACCGTCTCCTCCTGGTTCGGCCAGAACATCTTGGGCAACGGCGACGGCCAAGTGCTCAGCGATCCCGCCAACAAGGCCTCGAAGATCCAGACAAAAGATCAGCTCCTGCCCAAAATTCTAGGCTATCACCCTCAAACACACGTCGGCATCGACTATGTGGGCAGCCTTGGGGAGTGGAAGGTCGCTTGGGATCACATCCACTTCCAGGGCTTTATGGGCGCGCCGATGACCATGGAGTTCACCTGGCGTGGGCTCGACTCGGTCCTCGCCGCCCCCTTGGTCTTAGATCTGATCCGCCTCGCGTCCTTGGCCCAGGAGCGGGGTGAGGTGGGGGTGCTGACGGCCCTGGCGCCCTTCTTTAAAGACCCGCATGGCTGCGATGAGCAGCGCCTGATCAGCCAAGATGAGGCCCTCTTAGCCTGGGTTAAGGCCGGGGCGCTGGGTTAAGGCCGGGGCGCCCGCATAACCCAGATCTGCCGCCCCAGCTCCACGCCCCCGTCGGCCTCTAACCGCAAATCCAGCTCCAAGAGCGTGTCCGCGTCGCCTTGATGCGGTGGGCCGCGCAGATCAACCTCAAAGGGCTGCTCTTGAGGAAAAGCGCCGCCTTGGATGGGGCCGATCTGCGCGGGCCTGACCGCTTCGAGGTAGCGGGCGCCCTGGGTCGCGGGGGGGATGGTGACGTGGACGCGCTCGAAGGTCAGCGCCCCGGTCAGGCCAGCCAGGGCCTCGACGATCAGCCCCGCCAACGCGGCCTCATCCCCGGACCAGCGAAAGACCAGGGGCGCGCCGTCGAGGCCCAGCGAGCCGGCGCCCTCGGCCAGCGCCACGGCGGCGGCCTCCCCGGCGTAGGGCTCAGCCAGCACGGCGATGAGGCGCGCCCCACGCGCGCGGGCCTCGGCGATGACCTGGGTGGCGGTGGCGTCATTGGGGCAGCCGCCTGGGCTGGGGCTGCCCGCCTCGGGATCACGCATGGGCGCGTCGCTGGCGTAGATGATCACCGGCAGCGCCCCCGGCGTCAGGCCCAGCCCGCCGATCTTGCCCGCCCCGCCGCCCGCCGCCGCCCCCGCCGCGCGGCCCCCAAAGGCGTCTTGAGCCATCGGGAGATAGGGGGGGATGTCCTCCTCGGGATCAAGCGCGCCGTCGCAGCCTTGATCGTAGCCCCAGCCGGTGAGCGCTTGGTGCAGCGCCTCCAGCAGCGCCTCGGGGGGATCGCCGCCGCCGCCGACGCGCAGCCCCTCCAGGGCCGCCCGCAGCGCGGTGAGATCGCGGGTCTGGGCCACCTCCAGCTTAAAGGGGAGATCGCCGCGCTGGCCCCAGCCATTGAGCGGGTAGTCACGCAGGCTCGCCAGCCCAAAGGTCGGGCTGGGCAGCGCCGCCGCCGCGCCCTCGGCGATGGCCTCAAGGCCCCGCGTCAGCCCCGCCAGGAGCCGCCCCATGGAGCCCGTGGTGTCGATCAAGAAGGCCACGTCGGCGTGGCGCACCTCCACCCGCCAGCGCGTCTCAAGGCGCGCGCGCCGTGTCTGCGGGTCCAGCTCGACATAGCGCGGCAGCCGCGAGGTGAGATCGAGGGGATCGGCGCCATAGCGCACCTCGGCGCCGTCGCTCTGCCCGTCGCCGTCGGTGTCCACCGCGCAGGGATCGAGGCCCCAGGCCAGCTCCTCGGCGTCGGTGAGGGTGTCGCCGTCGGCGTCATGGCGCGTGGCGGTGCGGATCACGCATGAGGTGGGCGCGGCGTCGGGTGTGGGGCCTTGATCCAGCGGCCCCGCGCTGGCGTCTTGGGCGGCGCAGCCGGGCAGCGGCGCGCAGGACAGGCCCGAGGGCGCGCAGCGGCAGCGTTGACACGCCCAGGGATCACTCACCTCAGCGCCGGGCGCGAGCGGTTCACCTTGGTAGAGGCAGTCTGGGGGGGCTTGAGGGGGCGGCTGGCAGGCGATGAGGCGCAGCAGGAGGGGGAAGATCAGCGCGCCGTGAGGCCGCAAATCACTCTTCGAGCCAAGCCTTGAGGGCGTCGAACTTAAAGGGGCGGCCGAGGAAGCGCTGAACCATCTCATGAGCGTCGATCGTGCCCCCAGGCGCCAGGATAAGCCGCCGATAATCCGCCGCGACCTTGGGGTCGTCGAGCCCCTCGGCTTGGAAGCGGGTGAAGAGGTCCTTGGCCAGCATCAAGGACCACATATAGGTGTAGTACATGGAGCTGTAGCCTTGCAGATGCCCGAAGCTGGCGAAGAGATACGTGCCCTCGGCGTGCGGATAGGGGCTGTAGCGCGCCTCCAGCGCATCGGAGAGCTTGACCAGATCGATCTCCTGGGGATCGCGGCTGTGGTAGTTAAAGGAGAGGGCGGCGTAGAACATCTGGCGCATCACGTCCATGCCCTTGCCGAACTCATCGGCGAGGCGCATTTGATTGACCAGCGCGGCGGGGATCGGCTGCTTCGTCTCGGCGTGGGCGGTGAAGCCCGCCAAGATGGCGCTGTCCCAGGCCCACTCCTCGATCAGCTGGGAGGGCGCCTCGACGAAATCCCACTCGCAGGTGATGCCGCTCATGGTCACCCAGGGCTGCGGGCCGCCGAGGAGGTGGTGCATGAGGTGGCCGAACTCGTGGAAGAACGTCTCGACCTGCTGATGCTCCATGCGCTCACCGGCGCGGGGGAAGTTGGTGACGAGGGCGGCGATGGGCAGCACGCGATCGGTGACGCCTGGGGTGATCGTGAACATGGCGGCGTGGCCGTATTTGTCCTGGCGGGGGTGCATATCGAGGTAGAAGCGGCCTCGCAGCGCGCCCGCCTCATAGACGTCATAGATCAGCACCTCCTCATGCCAGACCGGCCCCGCCACCTGACGAAACTCCAGCCCAAACAGCCTCTCATTGGCCGACAAGACGCCCTTGAGCACGGCGCCATACTCGAAGTAGTCGCGCAGCGCGCGGGCATCGACGCCGAAGCGCTCCGCTTTGACCTTGTTGGTGTAGTAGAAGCGGTCCCACAGCTCGATGGCGGTGGCCTGGGGATCGTCCTGCCGCTTGCGGGCCAGCAGCGCGGCGCGCTCGGCCTCCATCCGGGGGCGGCTGATGGCCGTGATCTGGGCGATGAAATCCGAGATGGTGGCCTTATCCTTGGCCATCTTGTCCTCGGCGTTGTAGGCGGCCCAGTCGGGGTAGCCCAGGAGCGTGCTGTACTCATGGCGCAGGGTCAGCAGGCGCTTGAAGACCTCGGCGTTGACGGGATAGGCCCGCTCCAAGAACTTGACGGTCATGGCCTGGCGCACCGCCTCCTTCTGGGCGTAGCGCACCACGGGGTAGAACTCGGGGTAGTCGGTGGAGAGCTTGATCTTGCCGTCCACGGCGGGGTGGGCCTTGATGAAGTCCTCGGGCAGCCCCACGAGATCCTCAACGGCGACCTCGATGAAGCGGCGATCATCGCGGATGTTGCGATCGAAGGTCTGGCCGACCTTGACCATCTCGGCGCGCAGCGCGGCGAGCTTATCGCGGGTGACCTTGTCCTTGTCCACGCCTGAGCGGCGGTAATCGCGGAGGCGGCGCGCCACAAAGCGGCGCATCAGCGGATCGGCGATGCCCTCGACGTCCCCTGAGAGCGCGCTGTAGAGGCGATGATCGAGGTCGATCTCGGAGACGAAGGCTTGGACGCGCTGCTCACAGGCCTCACCCGCTTGGCGGACGGCCTCATCAGGGTGCGTGTTGGCCAAGAGCCCCGCCAGCGGCATGACCAAGTCCAGCTCCAAGAGCATGTCATTGAAGCGCCGGGCGCTCTGCTCCAGGGTGAGCTGGGCGCTCTCGCGCAGCATCGCTTGGCGGATCTGCCGGGCGCGGATCAGCCCCGCATCACAGGCCTCGCGCAGCTCCTCAGCGCTGGCCCAGATGCGCGGCGTCAGCAGCGCCTGGGGCGCGGCGGCTTGAGGCAGGGCGGGCTGGCTGGCGGGCTGGCTGGCGGGCTGGCTGGCGGGCTGGCTGGCGGGCTG
>JAHJCH010000058.1 GCA_018813065.1 Myxococcota bacterium | reverse complement strand
CTCGCCGCCCCGCCTGAGATCCCATCAAGGCGAGCGCAGCTCAACGCGGCCCTGCGCCGCCTCAACGCCCGGCTTCATCTCATCGAAGCCCCCCCCCTGGTGGGGCTGACCCTCGGCCTGGCCTTGGCCGTAACCGCCCTGCTCCTCCTGCGCGCCCCGCGCCTGCGCCCACGCTTGTCGCGCCCCTCCAGCGCGGCGGCGCGGCGCGGCGGGCCGCCCCCGAATGGATCACGCTGATGGTGTTAAGAGAGGCGCTGCGCGCCCAGCTGGCTCAGATCTACGCAGGCCCCGTCGAGATCATCGACCGGCTGCTCATCGCCGCCCTCGCGGGGGGCCATGTGCTGCTTGAGGGCGTGCCGGGCGTGGCCAAGACCACGCTCGCCAAGGCCTTCGCCGCCAGCCTGGGCTGCGCGTTCAGCCGAGTGCAGTTTACGCCCGACCTGCTCCCCGCCGACATCACCGGCGGCTATATCCTCAACCTGCGCACCCAGGAGTTCACCCTGCGGCGTGGCCCGATCTTTACGCATGTCTTGCTGGGCGACGAGATCAACCGCGCCCCGGCCAAGACGCAGGCGGCGCTCTTGGAGGCCATGCAAGAGGGCCAGGTCACGCTGGAGGGCGAGACGCTGCCGCTGCCTGATCCCTTCCTGGTCTTGGCCACGCAAAACCCCATGGAGCAAGAGGGGGTCTACCCGCTGCCCGAGGCGCAGGTGGATCGGTTCCTGATGAAGATCGCCGTGCCCTACCCCAGCGAGGCCCAAGAGCGGGCGATGCTTGATCTACATGGTCGCGCGGCGCGCCCCAGCCCGCCCGCGTTGCTCGACCCGGCGCGGCTCAAGGCGCTGCGCGCCGAGGTCGAGGCGATCCACGTCTCGGAGGCGATCCGCGACTACATCGTGGCCCTCGCCCGCGCCTCGCGGGTGGACCCGGCGGTGAGCCTGGGGGCCAGCCCGCGCGCCGCGTTGGCCTTGATGCGCGCCGCCAAGGCCGCCGCGCACCTCGACGCCCGCGACTTCACCCTGCCTGACGACGTTCGCGCCCTCGCCCAGCCGGTCCTGGCCCACCGGCTGAGCCTGCACCCGGAGGCGGCGCTGGAGGGGCTGACGCCCGAGGCGATCATCGAGGGCCTCCTCGACGCGGTGCCCTACCGCGGCCCGGCGGATCGTTGACCGCGTCGGGCCGCGCCCTCTTGGGGCTGGCCTTGGCGTTGACGCTGGCGGCGCTGGCGTTGACGCGCGCGGAGCTGGCGGGCCTGGCCAGCCTCAGCTTGGGGCTGTTGATGGCTGATCGGCTCAGCGCCCTGGGGCGGCGGCGCGCAGCGGCGGAGGTGACGCTTGAGGTCGAGGCGCCCCATGGCCTCATCCGGCGCCAGCCCTACCCGCTGATCCTACGCGCGCGCAACCCAGGCGCGGCGCTGGGGGCGGCGCGGCTGAGCCTGGAGATCAGCGCCGAGGTCGAGGGGGCCATCCGCCAGGATCTGTGGATCCCCGCCCGCGCCGAGGCCGAGGTGAGCTTCGCGCTCAGCTTCCCGCGCGCGGGCCGCCCGTGGCTGCACGGCGCCCGGCTCACGGCGCTGGGGCCGCTGGGGCTCTTTGGGGCGACGCGGATCATCCCGCTGCGCCAGCCCCTCGTCATCTCGCCGCGCCCCGTCGCGCCGCGCGCCGCGTCGAATCGGGGCGGCGATCCCCGCGCCGCGCGCCACCGCCTCCAGCGCGCGGGCGAAGGCATGGAGATCCGCGAGCTGCGAGGCTATGTCCCTGGCGATCCGCTCAAGACGATGGCGTGGCGGGCCACGGCGCGGCGCGGCCAGCCGATCGTGCGTGTCTTTGAGGCCGAGCGGCACCGCCACATCCAGCTGCTGATCTACATGGGGCCGGAGGCGCGGCGCGGCGTGTTGGGCCAAACCCCGCTGGACGAGGCGTTGGATCACGCCGCGCGCCTCATCGAGACGCTCAAGGGCGATCGCCTGGGGCTGACGATCTTCGACGAGCGTGTCTACAGCCACCGCAGCCCAGGCGTCGGCGCCTCGCACCGCCAAGCCCTCTTAGAGCAGCTGCGGGCGGCCAACCACGTCGTCGATGAGGATCTCACCGAGATCGACGACGCGTCGCTGCTGGCCTTGGTGGGTGATTATCTGACGCGCTATGAGGGCCTCGACGCGCGCGGCGCGGCGGGCTGGCGGGCGCACCTCACCTTGGTTGATCCGATTGGGGAGCTGTTCGACGCGGGGCAGGTCCACGCGGCGGTGCGGCGGCGGCTGGTCAGCGCGCGCGCCCAAGGGATGCGTCGCCTTGAAGACCACCGGCGGCCCGCCGAAGACCTCCACAGCGCGCGGCTGCGCTTATTCTGCGCCCTGTGGGGCCTAGCGCTGCCTTACCGGCTCATGCCGCCGCCCGACGCCCTTGATCGGGGCTTGGCGGCGGCGATCAAAGAGAGCCTCTCACCCCACCAAGCCCAGGCGCTCTTGATCCTCTCGGATCTGCACGCGTTGCCGCCCAGGGGCGCGGCGACCCGCGCCATCGCCTTAGCTCGCCAGCGCTACAAAAAGACCGTGCGCTTCCTCAATCACTCGCCGCCGACGCCGCCTCACTCGGGCGCGCCGTGGGCGTAAACACCGCCCGAGAGGTGGCCCCCTCCAGGACCTGATCCAGGTGAAAGCGCAGAGGCGCGCTCTCATTGCCCAGCCACAGGGCCGCCTGATCGGCGAAGTGTGGGCTCTCAACCAAGCCGCTCTGCCCGCCGGGGATGACGTTACGCCCCTCCACGCGCCCCTGATCGAAGCGCACGACCATGCGCATCACCGCGCCATCGCGATACTCGAAGCGATCACCGAAGAACTGTGGGTGAGCGGCATCGACGTTAAAGTTATCGCCGCCTCGTGGATAACCGGGGAGCTGATTGACCGGATCGCTCATGGGCAGATCGGGCCGCGCGGGGTGCCCTTGAGGGTTCAAGCCGAAGCGCCCCAGGAGGGCGCCGATGCCGCCGCCCTCGGCGCCGAGGAAGACCTGCAAGATATGCTCAAAACGCACGGTGTGCCGCATCCCCCACAGCCACGCGTCCATCTCATCGACGCCGAAGCCGCCCTCACCGGGCGCGGTGGGGGGGCTGCGCAGGAAGGCGAGGGCGTCGGCGAGGGCGAGGACGATGATCTCATCGCTGCGCTCCACCTCGGGGGTGCGTAGATCATCAAAAAGAACCGACTCCCCGGTCGCCTCGACCCAAGAAGCCAGGGCTCTGGGGTTATCGGGGCCGCGGCCAAAGAGCAGGTTATCGAGGACGCGCACCAACGTGGACTTATCGCCCAGCCGATCCACGGGCGGCAGCCCCTCATCATCGACGATCCGGCGGATGACGCGGCTGAGCCACGCGTTCCAGATCATCGTCGCCGCCGCGTCAGCGCGGGCGCCCTCATCGGGATGCTCATAGAACGTCTCGACACCGGAGGCGGCCAGCGCGCCGCGCGCCGCCCAAGCCTCCAAGCGCGCGATCACCTCATCCATGGCCGCCGCCTCCGTCGAATACGCCGCCGCCGCGCGCGCCGCGCTGGGCGCCAAGCCCGCCGCGCCCTGATCCGCCCGTGCCGCCTTCAGGGCATCGAGGAGGGGCAACAGATAACGCGCCGCCGTCACCGAGGTCTTCTCTGCCTGAAGGGCCACCATATCCTCGACGCCCACGCCGCCGCGCGCCACCAGAGCCGCCAAGCGATCATGGATCGTCTTGGCGCGGAAGCCAGGCGCCCAGCTCCCGCCCAGGTAATGCGGATCATTGGCCATGTTGTCATCAAAGGCGCCCCCGGCGGGGTCATTATTGGCGGTAAAGACGAAGCCGGACGACGGGTTGAGGGCGAAGGGGAAGGCCTCGAAGGGCGTGGTGCAGTGTTGGGGATCATCGGCGCCATCGGAGACGCGGCCCTCGGCGTCGAGGATGACCTCAAAGGCGCCGAAGCGGGTGCCATCGAGGAGGCGGGATGGATCGGCGCCCTCCGCCCAGCGATTTTGCGCATCTCGGGGCAGATAAGCGCGACAGGGGGCGGCGTGATAGCCCGTGTTGAGCACGCCCCCGGCGGCGTCAGCGGCCACGAAGCTGCTGCCGTTGGTCCCGAGGCGTCGATGAGCGGCGCGGAAGGCCTCCACGGAGCGCGCCTCAGCCATCTGGGCATAGGCATCGGAGAGCGGCCCGGTGAAGAGGCCCGTATAGATCATGCTCACGCCGGAGACGATCCCATCCCCGTCTTGATCTCCGGGCACCACGAGGCCCGCGCCGAGATCGACGACGGCCTCCCCTTCGAGGGCGGGGGCCTCATCGGTGACGGCGCGCCCCTCGACGGCCAGGAGGCGTCGGCCATCCTCCAGCTCGAAGCGCGGCATCCGCGCCTCATACGGGGGCTGACCGATGCGACCGCGCACCTCATAGACCTCCTCGGTGATGGAGAGGGGGCGCCAAGCATCCTGAAAGCGCGCGGCGGCGGGCAAGCCATCCGCCCCCAGCTGGATCTCCTCGGCGTACCAATCGGTGAGATCCCCATAAAAATAGGTAAAGCTCCACGCCACCTGCCCATTGGTGCCGATGGCATAGGGCGTCGAGCCGGGCAGGACCAGACCGGCGAAGGTCACATCCCCCGCGCCATAAACAGAGGTATCAGCGCCCAAGCGATAGAGGAGGGTGGGCACCCAAAGTTGAAGGTGACCATCCCCGGCCAGCAGCGCGCCGTCGCCTTGTGTGGCCGACCCGGAGACGGCCCAAGCGTTGGAGCCGCGATCCCCGCCGGGGCGGCGCCACCACAAGGAAGACTGCGCGCCGAGGCGGCCCAAGAGCCCATCGAGGAGGCCGGGGGCGAGGCGACGGGGGCGAGGGCGAGGGATCAAGCGTGAGCTGGGCTTCGCGCGCTTGAGATCGAAGGCGCCGGGGACGGAGGCCACGTCATACACGGGGGCCACGCGCTCAAAGACATCCTCCAGGACACCCGCCCAGCGCAGATCGCCATCGGGGGCCTCAGCCAAGCGCATCGCCAGCGCGTCAAGCGCCTGACTGTGCTCCAGATCCACCGACTCAAAGCCGGTCATAAAGGCGGTGGAGGCCATCAAGGCAGAGACATCAAAGGCGGAGAAGGGGGTCATGGCCTCTACGGGCGTCATACCCAAGAGGGGGGCGAGGGTCGCCAGCTCGCTGGGGGGGGGCAGGGCGCCATCAGCGACCGCCTCGATATAAGCGTTGATGCCCTCAGCCAAGGCGGCCTGCTCCGCGCGCAGATCATCGGTCAACCAAGCGTCGATGCGCTCAGCCATGCGCCGTTGACCTTGAGCGCGCGCCAGGACATCAAAGCCCAGGGCCAGCTCACCGACCAGGGCGCTGAGCTGCCCGGTGGAAGCGCGGCGAAAGAGATCGAGGGTAAAGAAGCGATCGCGGGCCATGAGAAAGCCCATCACGCGGCGCAGATCCAAGCGATTCGCCGCATAGATATGAGGCACGCCCAGATCCGTAAACAGCACCTGCGCGGGGGCGCTGAGTGTGGGCATGACCCAGCGCTCGGCCTCGGCGACGGCCTCGATCTGCGCCGCGCCGCTGGCGTCCGCGCCCAGATCCACGCCGCTGGCGTCCACGCCCAGATCCACGCCCAGATCCACGGGTGGGAGCGCGTTGAGATCAGCGCCGAGATCAGCCGCGCCCGTATCGGGGGGCTCGGCATCGAGTTGAGGGGGTTGATCATCACAAGCGACGCTGAGTGTCGCGAGGATCATGCAGGCGGAGAGGCATCGCCAGCGCAGCATGAGCGCTCCTTGAGGGGTTGATGGGCGGCAGGATAACGAGGATGCCGCGCGGCGTCATGCCTCGATGGCGGGCTGCGATGACCGGAGGGCGCCTCAAGTGGGTGCTCACCCGCAGCGTGACTGCGCGCCTCTAACCCGCGCGCAATTGTTGAGAGAGGCGCCGCCTCGAAGCCGCGCCGCTTGCGGACAAAGGCGATGGTTTCTCCTTGAAGCGGCGAGGAGGCGGGCCTATCTTCGATCGTCGAGTCAATCGGGATCATCTCATGATCACGCTCACTTACAAGAGCGCGCTCGGCCCGACTGTCCTCCGCGATCCGATCACGATCCTTAAAGCGTCGTGAGGGGCAAGGCGCCCCACGCCGCACCCGCTGGAGCGTCACATGAGAACCGAGCGCGCTTACCTCTGCTTTATCGCCCTCGCGCTGACACTCACGCCCGCGCGCGGCGGGGCTGAGGTCGAGATCATCGTTGATGATGAGCAAGGCCCCCCGGGCTTTACGACCACAGGCGATGACTGGAGCACCTGGGGCACGCTGGGGATGGGCTACAGCGCCGCAGACACCCAATTCCATTACCTCACGCACACGGTCGGCGGCGGCGATCGTCGCGGGACGGCGACCTGGACCCCGACGCTGCCCTGCGCTGGGCGCTATGAGATCGCGGTCTGGTTTCGCATGACCGGAAACCGCACACACGACGCCGATCATCACATCCGCGACGGGCGCGGGGGGGTCGCGCATGTCATCGTCGATCAATACGGCGAGGGGGCGAGCGGCTGGCTGAGCTTGGGGCGCTATGACTGCGGCGCGGGCTGGGGGGGCTGCGTCGTCACCTTGGACGGCACCGATGACGATGAATCCGACGCCGCCAACGCGGCGCGGTTTAAGCTGATCGAGTGTCAGGGCGATCCAGATGAGGCCGTCGCGGCGTGTGAGGCGCCTTACGCGCCGGGCGTCTACACCTGGAGCCGCTTCGCCTCAAGCGCCGGGAGCAGCGGGGGCTGGGAGTCGCCCGAGCAGGCCATCGGCGAGGCGAACAACCAGGCCGCCTATAGCCCCAACTTAGACGCCGGCGAGACGCTCTATGGCGGCGGATGGGGCTTCTGCCGCCCCCAAGAGCCCCACACCATCCGCGCGGTGCGCGTCGCCAGCCACGGCAAAACCCAATATGACTCAGGCAACTACGATGTCTTGGTGCGGCTCTCCGGCGGCGGGGGCGCCGCGTTGGACTGGCATCACACCGCTTGGGGCTGGGATCGGGTCGAGATCACGGCTGATCGCGCGGCGTGGATGTGGTTTGACATCAACCTTGTACAAGCAGAGGTCTCCCTGGGCAGCCACCCAGGCGGCGCGCGCGACGCGGATGTCTGGATCGACGCCTTTGAGATCAGCGTTGAGGTGGAGATCCACCCCCCGTCGATCCCCGACGCAGGCCCCGATCTCCCCGACGCGCGCGCGCCAGAGGACGCAGGGCCTCCCAGAGACGCAGGGCCTCCCAGAGACGCAGGGCCTCCCAGAGACGCAGGGCCTCCAGAGGACGCTGAGCCTTCAGAGATCGGGTGGATCTGGGTCGATGCGCGGATCTTTGACGCGGGGCGCGCTTGGGACGCGCCAAACGCAGCCCCAGAGGGGGGCGTTGAGGATGCCTGGGCGGGGGATTTGGCCCAAGGCGCGGGGCGTGACACCGCGCCCCGCGTGGAGGGCGCCGGTGAGCGCACAGACGAGGCCGTTTGGATGGAGCCGAGGTGCGCCTGCGCGGCGCATCGAGGGGCCTCGGGCGCGCCGCCATGGGTGATATTGGGGCTCCTTGCTCTGCTGCGTATGTGGATCAAGGCGCGCGCGCGGCGGATCTCAGCCTGAGCGCGCGGCTCCAAGGGGCATGGCGCGTCATTTTGAGATCACTTGTGCGGAGGCGAAGCCCGACGCAAAGAGCGCAGCACGAACAAGCACAACAGCCAAGGCAACAAGCCCAACAAGACCTCCGGCCAGCGTGTCGGCGTGCGCGCCCCCAAGCCGGTCACGGCGCAGCCGCGCCGCTGACACTCCCCGCTGCGCTCGCGATAACCCTCCTTGCAATCCCCGCAGACATCATAATCGCCATACATACACTCACGATGAAGCCCCTCACAGTTTAGATCCGCGCATGTCTGCCCTCGGCAGACCTCACCATTCTCAAGATAATGGTCCCAGCATTCACCGCAGAGGGCATACGCCCCATCGGCGTCACAGACGCGGCGCAGGGCATCACAATCGAGGGGCTCACAGGTCATGGGCCTACAGGCATCATCCACCCAGACATAACCATCAGCGCAGGCGCCACAGAAAGCATAGCCGCCGGAGTCATCACAGCTTTGATGGGTCACTTCACAGCTGAGATCGGCGCAGGCCAGGGGGCGACAGGCCTCCATGTCGGGGACGGGCAAATATCCCTCTCGGCACTCCGCGCAGCGTGGCCCGGCGCCATCATCGCGGCAGACGCGGTTGAGTGGCTGACACACCACATCATCCTCGCACAGCGGCGCGGCGGCATCAGGCACCGCATCAGGCCCCGCGTCAGGCGCCGCATCAGGCCCCGCGTCAGGCCCCGCATCAGGCCCAGCGTCAGGCGCCGCATCAGGCCCCGCATCAGGCCCCGCATCAGGCCCAGCGTCAGGCGCCGCATCAGGCGCCGCGTCAGGCCCAGCGTCAGGCCTCGCGTCAGGCCCAGCGTCAGGCCCAGCGTCAGGCCCAGCGTCAGGCCCCGCGTCAGGCTTTGGGTCCGCGTCCAAGCGCAAAGGCGCGGCGACATCTGACATCGGCGCCGCGTCATCCACCGCCACGCCTGGGGGGAAGGACGCGGTGCAAGCGACACAGATCAGCGACAGCGAGAGCGGCCCGAGCGAGCGTGACATAAAAACCTCATTTTAGAGCGGTCTAATGAACCAATGCAGGACCTCTCAAACAGTGACCGTCGCGATACTCGACGGGCCTTGACCAGCCTGAAAGGGAGACCAAGGGGATGCCCATGATACGGGACGCGCAAAGCCTGTCGCGAGTGGGCAAAGGCGCACTGCGATGTATTGCATGATGGCGCTCATGTCAATCTGGACTTGCAAGCATAAAGCGTTGACAAGACACGACTTCTTGTACATCCACGATGAACGCTAGACCGCCTTAAAGGAGCAAACAACACCATGGGAATTTTCGAACGCCTTCTCTCCCTCTGGGTCGCGCTCGCCATCGGTGTTGGTGTTGGGCTCGGCTTGCTCTTCCTGTCAGTGGAGGTGTCACCCATGTGCTCTTTTGAGATTTGATGCTTATGTTTGATTTAGTCCCGGCATGGCCAGCCACGGCATGACCAGCCACTGGGGTAGAGGTGTCCCCACGGTGGAGATGTCACCCCCCGACTACGGCGCGCTCAAGCAGGGGGAGAAAGGCACGAATCAGGGCGCTTGTTGTGCCAGCGCCTCAAGGGTCAACGCGCGATCATAGATGCGCACCTCATCCATCTCACCGATAAAGCCAAAGCCGCCGTTCCAGCCCCCGATGACCATCGCTTCCCCTTCGCCGATCGGCAGCCCCGCTGTGGCCCATTCATTGATCAAGCGCCCGCCGGTGTACTCACGGATAAACTCGCCGTCATAGGTGAGCATCAAGTGATTCCACTCGCCCGGAACAAAGCCATTGTCATGATTCTCGCGCTCACCCGGCGCCCAGAACTCTTGT